>JAGSHI010000012.1 GCA_023954635.1 Bacteriovoracaceae bacterium | reverse complement strand
GAAAAAAAGTATGATCAAATCCATATCAAACTTCAGTAAAGGTGGTTTTTCTTTTCTGGTTCCGAGTGCTGAATATCCTATGTATTATGAAAATGATATTCTTCAACTAAAGCCTGAATGCAGTGATTTTGATATTCCGTCAAATGGTGGAAGAATTATTCATATAACTCGTCAGGAAGATTTTAATTTCTTTGGAAAAGAAGCCTTTACGATAGGTGTTGAATATCAACCTGAACCATCAGTTACTCAATAGTTTTGGAAGATCAGTTACCGAGACAGCTTTTTGATCACCAGTCTCCATGGTTTTCAATGTGACTTTACCGTCAGCTGCTTCATCAGCTCCTTGCATAATCACATAAGGAATATTTTTTCCATCGGCATACTTCATCTGCTTTTTCATTTTAGAAGAAGTAGGATAAATCTCACAACTAATACCAGAATCTCTCAAAGTCTTTAATATCTTCAAATTTGAAGAAAGAGTTTCATCACCAAAATTGATGACCAATGCTTTAGTCGTGGTTGCAATGTCTTTTGGGAAAAGGTCTCTCATTTCTAAAAGATCGTAAATTCTATCAGCACCAAATGAAATCCCAACGCCACTAACATCTTTAAGTCCAAAAACTTCAGTCAGGTTATCGTATCTTCCACCAGCTCCAATACTTCCCATCGAACCATCATCAACTTTTACTTCAAAAATAGCACCTGTATAATAATCAAGCCCTCTCGCTAGAGTCACTTCAAACTCTAGAGTTTCTAGACCTACTTCAGAACATAGGTTCATAACTGTTTCGAGCTCTGTAATTCCAAGAAGACCAACTTCACTATCTTTCAAGTATGACTTCATAAAATCTAGTTGTTCTTTTGAAGTTCCACTTAGAGAAAAGAGAGGATCTAGCTTATTCAAAGAATCATCATTAAAACCTTTCTTCTTTAACTCTTCGAGGACTTTATCTTTTCCAATTTTATCGAGCTTATCAATAGCTACTGTCATATCGATAATACGATCTTTTTCTCCTATGACTTCGGCCATACCCGTTAAGATCTTTCGATTATTAATTTTAATCGTGATTCCACCAAGACCCATCTTCTTAAAGGCCTCTTCATAGATTTGCATGAGTTCTACTTCACACAGAAGACTTTCTGTTCCAACGACATCGGCATCACATTGAAAAAATTCTCTATAACGACCTTTTTGTGGACGTTCTGCCCGCCAAACAGATTGAATTTGATAACGTTTGAAAGGAAAAACAATGTCATTTTGGTGTTGAACTACAAAACGAGCAAAGGGAACAGTTAGATCGTAGCGAAGGGCCTTCTCTGAAATTTTTGGAGTAAGTGCCTTTTCATTTTTTTCGCTTAAAACTTTTTCATCAACCTTTTTAAGGTATTCACCAGAGTTTAGGATTTTAAAGATGAGTCGGTCGCCCTCTTCACCATATTTTCCAGTTAAAACTGAGAGGTTTTCCATACAAGGAGTTTCAATTGGCATAAAACCAAATTTTTTAAATGATTCTGCAATTGTATCGAAAATAAAATGTCTTTTAATCACCTCACTAGGTGAAAAATCTCTGGTACCTTTTGGTGTCGATACTTTGGCCATGACTACTCCGAGTTAGTCTTTATTTATAACGCCAAATGTCCAGTATGACTACCTCAAATCAGATTATAGGTAGCGTCAAGTTTAGGAACTTCCACATTATAATCATCCTTTGAAAGGACTTCTAGGAAGCCTTGACGGCCATCTTCTTCTCCATGGGAGAGAAAAACTTTTTTGGGTTTAGAACCCATTGAATCAATCCATTGATGTAGACCGTGGCTATCAGCATGTGCACTTAATGATTTGAGTTGATGAACACTCGCTTGGATTCTAACTTTCATACCCGAGATTTTGAGATGTGTTTTTCCTTCAAGAATTTCTTTACCGGGAGTCCCTTCGGCCTGATAGCCAGTTAAAAGGATAATATTTTTGGGATCATCACCAAGGGCCTTAATATGGTCAATAATCTTTCCCCCGCTGACCATTCCACTTGCTCCCATTATAATCGCCGGACCTGATTTTCTATCAATACTTTCAGATTCATTTTTCCAATGAATAAATCTGGCAGCTTCATCCCAGTTTTCAACTTCCTTTTTGGAAATCTTAAGACAGCTAGAAAAGTCTTTATAAAGTTGAGTGACTTTTTCAGTCATAGGGGAGTGAACGACAAAGGGAATTTTTAGTTCAGGGTTCTTTTCAAACAAGACTTTAAATAATTGAATGAGGAGTTGTGCTCTGGCCAAGGCAAAAGTTGGGACAATAAGTTTAGACTGATTTTTAATAACTTCTTTTACATAAAACTCTAACTCTTCTAAAGGTGGAGTTGGGTCGTGCTGTCTATCTCCGTAAGTCGTTTCCATGACAACATAATCACTTTTTGGAGGAGCATCAGGTGGATTCATAAGTATGTCATCAGTTCTTCCAAGGTCTCCCGAAAAAAGTATACTGCTTTGGGGAGAGACAATTTGAACTGAAGATGCTCCTGGAATATGACCTGCAGGAGTATAAGTCACTTTGAGGTGATCGATATTAAAGGGTTTATTAAACTCATGAATAATAAACCTATCTAAAGCTTGAGAGGCCTCCTCTTCTGTGTAGAGTGGAAGTTGGGCCTTAGGGTTATTTTTCAGGGCACGTTTATATTCTTCATTTTGAATTTTTCCTGAGTCGAGAAGAAGGATTTTGCAAAGTTCAAATGTCTCGTTTGTCGAATGAATAAGGCCTTTAAATCCTTTTTTTATAAGCCAAGGAATCATTCCACTATGATCGATATGTGCATGAGTAAGAAAAAGAGCGTTAATCTGACTAGGGTTCCAAGGAAATTCTCTTCGATTCAGTTTTGAGATAGGGTCGGGACCTTGGTATAGCCCAAAGTCGATGAGATATTTTTTTCCTTCAGATTCAATTAGATACTGGCTTCCTGTTACTGTCTCTGTTGAGCCTGAAAAAGTGAGTTTCATTGGGAGGCCTCCATAATGTCTTCAATTTCATTCATTATGGATTTGATTTCCGCTTGCTTCAAACCAAGCTTTTTTAAAATTATTTTTTTTGCTTGAAGTTCTTTGCAAAGAATAATTCCTTCTTCTAATAAAAAGTTCATATGTTTGACTCTGAGGCGCTTGAGGCAAGTCACAGGGTGAAGGTCGTATTTTCTCACAACTTCATGAAAGGTAGCCTTGCCTGGAGAGTTTAGTCCAAGAATTTCTAATCCCATACAATTCGCATAAGCGATGGCATCTTTACTAAAAGTTGTGTTGGAAATGAGATGAAACTCGTTAAACTTAGGACACTTATTAGATTCCATTAAGTCTATACGCCTTGATTGAATATAGAGAACGGTTTTGATGTCATTTTTCTTTGAGGGATTATTATGGAACTTACACTCGACAAAGACTGTTTTGTCTTTTCTTTTGGCCACAACATCTACTTCATGAGGAACACATTTTCCTTGAAAGACTATATCGACATCGGCTTCATAACCCCATGCTCTAAACATATGAGCAACAAATTTTTCAAAATAATAGCCAGTGGGCCCAAGTTTAAGTATTGCTTTCTTGAGTGAGTAGTTGGCGGCAAACTTTCTACTTTTTTGTCTTAGAAGCCTGTGGGCGAGTTTGTAAATTTCTTTTGTTTTGATTCCAGGATAGAGACGATCTTTCACTTCTCTCAGAATTTCTTTAGCGGCTTCACTACTGACTCCACTTCTTTTGAGTGAACTCAATAATTTTTGGTCAGAAAATAATTCTTCTTCACCAGAATGTTTTACTATCGTTACTGGAGACATGACTTAATTGTTGGCTTCATGTATTATTGTGTCAACTAACTAGAGAGGTAAATCTTGTCCCTAACAATTGTCATTACAGGTGCTAATAAAGGAATTGGTCTTGCCCTCTGTCAAAAATATCATGAGAGAGGAGACGAAGTAATTGGACTTTGCCGTAATGCCTCCAATGATCTCACTAATCTTGGAGTTGAGTTTATCGAAGGAATTGATGTTTCTGACTTAAATTCATTAGATGTTCTAAGAGAAAGACTTAAAAACAAAAAAATAGATATTCTCATTAATAATGCTGGAGTAATGGACTCGGAAACAATTGATGATTTATCTGAATCAGCTTTTGAGAAAATGAGAAGGCAGTTTGAAGTTAACTCTTTAGGACCGCTGAGAGTTACCAGCGTCTTACTACCAAACTTAAAAGAAGGTTCAAAAATTGTGATGATTACATCACGGATGGGCAGTATTACAGATAATACTAGTGGAAAAAAGTATGGATACCGCATGTCAAAGTGTGCATTAAATGTAGCCGCTGTCTCAATGGCACAAGATTTAAAACCAAAGGGAATTCTGGTTGGAATTTATCATCCGGGTTGGGTACAAACCAATATGACGGGGCTATCTGGTCAACTAAAACCTACAGAATGTGCAAGCCAATTGATTGTTAGAATTTCAGAATTAGAACCTGATAATTCAGGTGAATTTTTCCATTCAAATGGTGAAAAGCTTCCTTGGTAGAAACCCTGCCATAAGTTAAAATAAATGGGTGTAATTTAAAGGAAGGAACCTTGGAATATCGCCCGAAACCAATTGATACAGAACGAGTAAAATTATCTGAAGATATGGTAGAGCTTACAGAGTATCTATCAGAAAATACCCACGAAATTTGGTCACAACAAAGAATGAGTGAAGGCTGGAAATACGGTGAAGAAAGAGATGACAATAAAAAACTTCACCCTTGTCTAGTTGCTTATGATGAACTTCCTGAAATTGAAAAAGATTACGACAGGAACACGGCGCTAGGTGCTATCAAACTTATCTTAAGTCTTGGCTACAATATTGAATTACCTGTTCATAAGATTAATCAAAAAGAAAAATCCTTACACAAAAACCTTTTAAGTTTTCTTCAAAGTAACGAAGCCGACTTAGAGCAATTACTTCATATTTGGCATGGTCATGATGTCGAATCTTGGAGACATAACGAACAACTCTATATCACTCTATCTGAAAGAGTTTTAAAATTTGCCGAACCTTTGTTGGCCTTTGACATAATACAAGAAGGAATTGAGGCCTTCGGGAATAATGTAAGACTAAAAGAACTGAAGGGACTTACTCTTGCAAGGTTAGGTTCTTATGAAAAAGCAAATAATGTTCTTTATGAGCTTTACCACTCTCTAGGTAAGGGAAGTATTGAAACATTAGGAATGCTAGGAAGAACTCATAAAGACTTATGGCTTTCATGCTCAGAAGAAAAAGATAAGAAATACCATATTCAAAAATCACGAGAGTACTATTTAGAAGCTTATAAACAAGAACCTTCTGTATGGACCGGTATTAATGTTGCAGCAACTTATGCTTTTGAAGGGAATATTGAAGAGGCGAGAAGAAAAGCTGCTGAAATAAAGAATCTTTGTGAAATTGAAATAATTAATGGCTCTTCTGATTATTGGCTACTCGCGACTATGGGGGAAGCAAACCTCATATTAAAAGAAAATGAAGAAGCTTTAAAATTTTATAAGAGTGCAGTTGAGATAGGAAAGAAAAATATTGGAGATATCAACTCTACAAGACGAAATGCTCGTTTGTTATTTGATGGTTTAAATGTTCCTAAAGATATCGTTAAAAAAGTAGAGCATGCACTCTGTATTCCTAAGGTTGTCGTGTTTACAGGTCATATGATTGACTCTAAAAAAAGAAAGAAACCTCGGTTCCCAAGAGATAAAGAAAAGGCTGTTTACAACGAAATTTATAAATGGCTAGAAACTCAAGGACCTTGTGTTGGTTATTGCTCAGCTGCTAAGGGAGCCGATATCATTTTTATTGAGGCGATGGAGGCCCTAGGGAATAAGGTTTCAGTCATTATGCCTTTTTGTCGAGAACAGTTCTTTCAAGAAAGTGTTAAAGACGAAATTGATCCATCTTGGGAAGAAAGGTTTTGGAAAATAATCAATGGAAAACATGAGATTATTGAACTTAATCGACAGGGGACTACTTACTCTGATTACTATTTTCAATACGCAAACAATATTATGTATGGACTTGCTCGAATTAGAGCTCAACAGTTAGACACCAGCTTAGCTCCTCTCGCCGTTTGGCATAAAGAAGATATTGGAAAAACAGGTGGTTCTTCCAGCTTCATAAAAAAGTGGCTTGAGTTAGGAAATGAAGTCAATATCATTGATCTTAAGGCCGTTATTGATGAAGAGAGCGGTGAAGATCCATTTGATATTGTAAAAAAAGAAGCTGTTAAAGAACTTGATTATTATGATGATTATAAAATTAAGGGAATTCTTTTTGCAGACACTGTTAACTATTCTCAACTTCAAGATCATGAGTTCCTAAAATTTGAAAACATTGTCTTTGGAATTGTAAAAGACATGATTGATAGTGGGAATTATGAAATCGCCACAAAAAATACGTGGGGAGATGCCATTTATATGGTTTTCGATAAGATTAAGGATGCTGGCACATTTGCTCTCGAACTTAACGAAAGAATGGGGGAGATTGACTGGTACGAATCAGGATTTAGTAAAAAAATGCAAGTTAGAACTGCTGTGCATGCTGGACCTGTTCATTGCTCTTTTAATCCTGTTACAGGCCAAATGCATTTTAATGGTGCGAATGTTTGTCGAGCAGCAAGAATTGAACCGCTAACACCTCCAGGTCAAGTTTATACAAGTATTGAGTATGCCGCTCTTGCCGCGAGTGAGCATATAAAAGAATTTCAATGTGTCTATGTTGGTCAAATGAGTATGCCTAAGAAGTATGGTGTGTTTCCTACTTTTCACTTAAGGAGAACAACGTAGTGAGTAATCATGTTGTTTTCCTCAGTTATTCTTCAAAAGACTTTGATATTGCTAAAAAAGTTTTAGAGTATTTAGAGAATAATGGAATTGAGTGTTGGATGGCCCCTCGAAACATAACTCCTGGTGAACATTATGCAAGTGCAATTCTAGAAGCTATAAAAACGTCTAAAGTTTTTTTCCTTCTTTTTTCTCCATATTCAGATTCCTCAGAACAATGTTTAAAAGAAGTTGATAGAGCAGTTAATGCAAGGTTGCCAATCGTCCCATTCCGTATAGTAGATCATGTTCCGACTGAAGCAATGGAATATTACTTGTGTAATACACATTGGTTAGATGCATTTGCGAAACCTTCTACAGAATACTTTCCTGAAATACTAAGAACATGTCAGATGGTCCTTTCTGGAAAGTCATCTGAAGTTGTAGTGCCCTCAAGACCTCAAAAGCCAAAAGAGGAAATGAGTGAAGGTATGAGAGCGATGCTGGATCGCTTGGAAAGTGAAGCTGAAAAAGATGTCGAAGAAGGGAAACGTTTTAGAAACTCCCAAAGGGATGAAGACGATCCTGATAAAACAGCACCTATGAAAAACCCTTTTCATAAGGATCAAAAACCTAAGGGTCTTCAATCAATTGAAGGAGGAAAAGTTGATCGTACTTATGCCCCAAAAGTTGAGGCCAAGAAAAAGAAACCAGCTTTAAAAGTTGTAGAGCCAGGTAAAGCTGCCCCTAAAGTAGAACAAGTTCGAAAAAAGAGAAAGATAGAATTTAACTCACCTGATGAAGTTGCCAAAGCGACGAAAAAGAAGAAAAGCCCTCTTACTATGATTTTTATATTGGTTCTTTTTGGAGGAGGAGGAATTCTATTTCTTAAAGATAAAACTGATTCTAAAAAGAAAATCACTACAGTTTCTGAAAATATTCGTAAAATGCAAAAAGCAAAAGATCAAGCCCCTCAATCTGATCCAGATGAGATTAATTATGAATACATTTCTACAAAAGTATTGGATAAGAACGATTTAACTTTTAAATCTGAAAACGAACTAGAAAAACTGAGAAGTATGATTCTTGCGAAGAATGGCGATTTATTTGAAAAGCAAGGATCAAACTTAGTTGAGAAACTTCACAATAGGTTCGAGATAAATAACCTTGCCGTAATAGACAGTAAACAACACGAGAAAAGAGTAAGTAGACTTAAATCTGTTCAATCTCAAAACTTGGATCTTGATAAGAAGTTCCCTGTCATCTACTTTGAACCATCTTCTTTTAAAGACGATCGAAGAACAGAGGGCAGCTGGATTCTCCATAACGTTTTAATGGTATCTCTTGTTCGAAATCATAGAGTAATCTCCAAAACAACGAAAAACTACCCAGATCAAGAAGAATGGAATCCTACTTATTTAAGAGAAAAGGGAAATATTGTTGTAAATGCTTCTCTTGACCCTGAAGGTGATTCAACTCTAAAAGTTAAGATTATAGACAATGGTCGCTCTAAGTTGGACTTTGAAATGTTTAAAAGTGGTCTACAAATGGGTTTCCAAGGACAACTTGAAAATGTGTTGATTAAGCTTGAGATGCAAGAAACTAGAGAAGTTCCTAAAATCGAAATCTCTCTTTCCCTCGGCGAAAACATGAAAGAGATTCAAGAGTCTAAAGGACTAAAAGAAATTATAGGAATAATATCTGAATCATTCTCTGCTCTCGTTAGGCCAATTAATTAGATAGCATCTTCGAATAGATCAAAAGCTTTCTTATCAAGACTTTCAAGCTTACCATTTAAAATGCCTAGCTCTTTAACTTTTAGATTATATTTTTCTGAAGTAGGGCTATTTGATTTTGATGAACTACTCTTTTGTATTTTAAGCTGCGATATCTTTTCTTGTAACTCTTTGATTCGGCTTTTATTAGAGATAATATTTTCAGAAGTAATTTCAATTCCTTTTTTAAACATTTCAACTTCTTTTTTATTTTTATTCCCTTTCATCTTCTCTGATTGTTCTTTTTTTAATTTTTGACCTTGGCCTATCTTTTCCTTTAGTTTATTTATTTCTTTTTCAGTATCGCCAATTTTTTTATCTATTACTGCAGCAGAAGAATTTGAATTGTCTTTGCTTAATTTCATCTCAAGATTTTGTAGTTCTTGATTAACACTTGCGATTTCATTTCTAATCTTTTGCCTTCTTCCCATGATTCTTTGAGCTTTCTCTTCATTCGTTCCATGAAAATCTTCTTTAAATCTTGTTTTAGAACTTAGTCTATTTGCTTGTTTATATAACTTCTTTAATTCCTGAACACCCTTAGCATCAATTGTTGCTTTATAGGAAGGCCAATATTTTTGAATAAGCATTTCTTTGCTTCTTAGATGTCTCAGGTCTGAGATTGAAGCATTTGGAAGAGGCTTTTTCTCTCTTAATAGTCTTTCTAGTTCACTTAAGAAATAATTAGTATCTCTCGATCTTTTTATTGGGTAGAAAAATCTATTTTTTAAAATAAAGAGTTCTATTTCTCTTGCTGTTAAAGCGTTAGGTATTTCATCAGACCAGTACTTGTCTAGGTATGTTACTACTTGACCCGCAAGCTCTCCTGAGTTTGTAAATAGGGGAGCACCTCTTGGTATTCCTCTCGGTTTTAACTTTGAATCATATCTATCAAACATAAATTTCGATAAAAATATATCAACAAAATTATTTTCTCTATAACTGGCAAAGTGTCCAGTTATAGGTTGTAACTTGTCACCTTTAATAGATAAAAAAGAATGAAGAGGTTGTTCTTGCTTTAAGGGCTTTTTAATAAACTTAAAGTAAAAGAGTGGAGAATAATTGACTCGCATTAAACATATATCCATTTCATGGACGAGTCCGCATTTACTGAGTTTGAGACCTGAGAGTTTTGCCCCATCCTTATTTGTCACACTAATATAAGTAAGTCCTGGGTAACGGATAGAATCTTTGACGAGAGATCGGCTTACGATAAATTCACCATTCTTTGAAATTATGATTCCAAGTCCGGACTTTTTTGTTTTTAGATTATTTCTAGTCCCTTCTTGAATAGAGACCACAACTGTACCTTCCCTAAACTTCTCAAAACTTTTTGAAGAGATGTTCTTTTGAGATTGAGCTGTTGAGCAAAAAATGAGGGAAAGAAGTGGAATGTAGATTTTCAAGACTTTCAATGTTTTTCCAGTAGCTTAGGGACTATACCCAACAAAAATAATCGTACTCAGCACGTTCTAGTTTTGATAAGATTTTCCAAATTTCGATAACTTAAGAATTAAGGAAGGCCATGACAACCTCTAAACCCAAGATACCAAGCATTGGTTTATCTTTAGTCCCCATTATAACCTTGATTGCTATTTTAATCCTCAATGTTGTTCTTTTTAAAGATGACGCAACAGGTGGACCAAATCAATTGGCCCTTTTATTTGTAGGGATGATGACAATGGGAATTGGTCGCTTGTACTTAAAAATGCCCTACAAGCAGATTGAAGATAAAGTTGTCGACTCCATTTCTCTCGCACTGCAAGCCAGTTTAATTCTCTTAGTCGTTGGTGCGCTAATCGGTACTTGGATACTCAGTGGAATTGTTCCGACCATGATTTATTATGGACTTCAAATTATTAATCCAAGCTTCTTTTTACCAGTTGCCTGTGTGGCCTGTTGTATTGTTTCAATTTCAACAGGATCATCTTGGTCGACAACAGGGACAATCGGTATTGCACTTATCGGGATCGGAAATACTCTAGGAATTCCTGAAGGAATGGTTGCGGGAGCGATTATCTCTGGAGCTTACTTTGGAGATAAAATGTCTCCTCTCTCTGATACAACTAACCTTGCTCCAGCGATGGCCGGAACAGATCTGTTTTCACATATCAGACATATGGTTTTTACCTCTGGTCCAGCCATTTTAATGGCACTAGTTGGGTTTTCAGTCCTTGGCTTTTTCTACGGTGGAAATAATGCTAATCCAAGCGATATTCAAAATACGTTAACTCTTTTAGATAAAAACTTTAATATTTCACTATTTCTATTTCTCGTTCCAGTCGGTGTTATCGTTATGGTAGCAAAAAAGATACCTGCACTTCCCGCACTTATTATCGGAACATTCTTGGGAGCTATATTTGCTCTCATCTTTCAAAGTGAACTAATTGCTAGCATGAGTGATGGCGTTTTAAATATGAAGACTGCCTATATGAGAATCATAGAAGTAAGTCATAGTGGATTTAGTATTGAGTCTGGAGATAAGTTGATTGATAAACTTCTTTCTCGAGGTGGAATGTCTGGAATGTTATCTACTGTTTGGCTAATTCTTATGGCTATGGTTTTTGGTGGCGCGCTTGAAGGAACAGGAATGTTAAATGTTCTTGCTAATGCTGTCTTAAGACTTGTTAAAGGGGCAGGCTCTCTTGTTGGTGCGACTCTCGCCTCTTGTTTCTTACTAAACTTAACTGCCTCTGATCAGTACTTGGCAATTGTTGTTCCTGGAAGAATGTTTCGAAAAGCTTATGAAGATTTTGGATTAGATCCTAAAAACCTTTCAAGAGCGTTGGAAGATGCAGGAACAGTTACATCTGTTTTGATTCCTTGGAATACTGGTGGAGCGTATAATAGTGGTGTCTTAGGGGTTGCCACACTTTCCTATGCTCCTTATTGCTTCTTTAATATTCTTTCACCATTAGTTTCTTTATTTCTGGCTTCAATGGGTTGGACGATTGATAAAATTCAAAAAGAAAAAGCTGAAGGTATGTCTAGTCCTGGGTTCTCTTAGGGAAATGAAAAAGGCCGGCCCCGAGGGAGGGAGGACCGGCCGTTCTACATTATGCTATTTTGAAGATCTGTATTCACTGATCTCCTGGAAAGATTGAGCTTTAACTTTTGATTTTACCGTCACCATCTGACCTGTGCTACAAGCCCCCATGGCAAAAGCAACCATGATTAATAATGAAATCACAACCGTGTTGTCTGGTAACATCTTTTTCTCCGTGATGTTGTTCTCGTCATTGAGAACAGATTCAATATATCGAAAACAGAGATCGAAATTGTCATGAGATTGTCAATTGATGGTGAGAATTGGCTCCCTGAAGGGGAGCCTAAGAGAGATTATTCGTCTGAAGAGTTCTTTTTTTTCTTCTTCCTCATTCCTTTGCGCATTTCCTTCATTTTCTTCCTATTAAGCTTCATTTGAGATCTTGATTCTTTCATATGAGAGCGACACGCCTTAAGTCCTTCTTTATTAGTGGCCGCTTGGATACAGGATTTGGCCTTTTGAAGACCTGCAATTTTCATATCCATATGCTCTAACATCATCTTTTTGCCCATTTCAAAGTTTTCTTTGTTTCCTCCACCTTCCATATTTCCTGAAGCCATAGCAGTAGAAGAAATGAAAAGGAGAGCGATTAAAATTAATTTCATATTTACCTCGGTTGTTTTTGATTTCACTTAGTATAAATGAAAAAGGCCCTGTTCGCGATATGAACAAGGCCTTGAATATCAAAATGTTTTAGTTGGTTTTTAGTGGAAAGTTACAGACTTATCTAGTTTTGCAATAACTGTTTTTGGCGGTTTTTTAAATTGAATACCTTGAAGAACCTCAACAACACATTGGTTAAAGTCTTCACCTAGCTTACTTTTAATTCGGATTCTTTTTGCTTTACCTTTTTTACTGATCGTAAGCCCATACTTAAGTAATTGAATCTTTTTATCGAGTTGCATTTCACTTTGAGCTTTATTTAACTTACTGAAGTGTAAGCTATAACAATTCGTAATATTTCCATCAAATCGAGATAGATAATTCATCATTTTTCCAACATAAGGATGTTGAGTTTTTGAGAGTCTGATTTTGTTATCGCAAGAGAGTTTATCTCCTAGACGACAACCTTTATTATAGAGATCTTTGGCCATAAAGAAATTATCGGCCTTCTCTTCAAGGTATCCCAAACGTGTACAACCTGGGGCATAGTTTGATTGACAAGATTTTAGGAATGCTGACTTGGCTTTAGAATCATTTTTTTGACATGCTAAAACTAATCCACGATTGAAGAATCCTGATTCAGTTTGATTTTCGTGCTTTAAACAAGTTTCGTTCTTTTTAGAAGATGTAGAACAAGAAGAGACAACAACTAATCCAAGAAGGACTGATGTTACTAGAAATAAATTTACTCTCAATACTTTCATCTCTAACTCCAGGCTTAAAATAAAAAAAGGCCAGGCGGGGGAACCTGACCTTTTTCAGATAGGGGGTATTATCTGCTACTGCCATTTGGCGTGTAGATGAAATCTCCATTATCACCTTCGTCTTCGTAATCATCGTTAGCGTCGTCACTACTTCCACGACTTCGATCATTGACTCTAGTGTTTGTACTTCTAATTGGAGCACCTGTTTGAAGGTCTGCTTCCAAGTAACTAATAACTTCGCTGACATGTTCCATTAGTTCATTATCTGCAATTCGACTTCTCACACATGTGATTGACTGGAAGTAATAAATCTTTCTTCCTGTCTTGTTGCTTTTAAAAACTTTTTGAACATATTTCTTTGATCCAAAAAGTGGATTTTCAGTGTCTATATAAAGAGCTTGTCCTTTTGCATTTCTAGAACTCACACCTTTTTTATTAATTATGACAAGTTTTGCTTTTTCATAACCTAGGTACTTACACATTTCTGTACCACTCGTAAGCATTTCATCATCTTGTCCGTCAATATAACCACGACTATCGTATTCATATGTAGTTTGCTTAGCTATATAAGGTAATCCAAAACCTTTTTCTTTAAGGTCAAGAAAAGTAAACTTCTTTTCGCTAATTGCTGAACGAAGTCTTCTAAGTCTAGTTTCCTCTTCTTCTCTTTGTTGACGTTCTCGTCTATCGTCTTCTTCACGCTCTTCAGCGTCTCTTAAAAGATCTTGTTGATTACTAAGGTAGTGCTCTGACTTCCCATGTGTTTCCCAACATCTTTCAATTGAAGCTTTTGGTGCTCCATTATCAATGAGGTCATCACATATATTTCTAGAGCCAGCATAGGTCGTGGCACTTAGTGATAGTAATAGTCCTACTAGACATAACGATTTCATTCTTCCTTCCTTTCCAAGATTTCAAAATATATATGCATTACTCGATGCAATATAAATGCCAGTATTGAAACAGAGAAATACAGTCTAATCTCTCGAAATCACGAAGGTGCAAAAGAGTAGATGTGACAGCAAAGATGAAGATGTCTAAACTTTAGACATGTATTCAAAGCAAATTAAGACCGAAATTCAAGAGTATTTAGGCCATGATATCGTCCATTCCTCTATCCTGTCGGGTGGTTCAATCGGCTCTACTTTGAAGCTCGATATGAGCGATAGTAGGAGCTATGTCCTTAAAATTAATCCAAAAATTGAAATGGTAAAATCTGAAGTGGATGGACTTAATGAGCTTAGAAAAACCGGAGAAATCAAGGTTCCAGAAATACACCTTTATAAAGATAACTCTATTTTGATGGAGTATATAAGGCCTGGTTCAAAGTCAGAACACTTCTTTGCCAAATTCGGACAAGCGCTGGCAAAACTTCATCGTCATGAATCAGGAAGCTTTGGGTGGGAGAGTGATGGCTTTATAGGGTCTACTCCTCAGATCAATACTGAGTTTCGCCATTCTTGGGTCGATTTCTATTGGCAAAATCGTCTCGTTTATCAGGTAGAGTTGGCCCTTTTAAAAGGGGCACCCAAAAAGCTAAAAGACCGATTAGTAGCAATGGAGTCGAACTCTAGAGAACTTCTATTGGAGTCGGCCTTGAGACCTTGCCTTATTCATGGTGACTTATGGTCTGGTAATTTTCTTATAGATGACTCAGGGGAAGTAGTCTTAATTGACCCTGCCGTCTATTATGGCCATCGAGAGGCCGAGCTCGCTATGACTAAATTGTTTGGTGGCTTTGAGGACTCATTTTATACTTCATATAATGATGAGTATCCCTTACCGCCTGGTTTCGAAGATAGGCTAGGCCTTTATGAGCTCTACCATGTACTCAATCACTACAACTTATTTGGTGGTCATTATTTGGATCAATCCCTAGATTTAATGGCAAAATATATCTAGATTCTTTGCATCTCCATTTATTTTTATCCCCATTCTTTAAAGAATGTTCAATGGTTACTCTCACAAACCACTTAATATCGATAATATATA
Organism: Bacteriovoracaceae bacterium; assembly: GCA_023954635.1. Taxonomy (GTDB): domain Bacteria; phylum Bdellovibrionota; class Bacteriovoracia; order Bacteriovoracales; family Bacteriovoracaceae; genus M0603. Next base: position 30,763 of record JAGSHI010000012.1, on the reverse strand, counting down.
GTCAAATGCTAGAAATGGTAGGCATTCGTTAAAAGTATTGGGTGTATGTAACATTTTATTCAATAATAACCGATAATGCTATATGGTTATCTAACGGAGGTTCTTATGTGTGGAATATTAGCGGTTATTGGAAAAGAAATTGATGAGAAGGTAGCGTTTAGCGCTTCAAAGAAGTTATCTCATCGCGGGCCAGATGAATCAGACATGGTTGTTACAGAGCATGCTGTTCTTTGCCATCAAAGGTTATCGATTAATGACCTAAAAACTGGAAAGCAACCGATTCAAGGAACGAGAGAAACATACGTCGTTCACAACGGGGAAATCTATAATCATAAGGCCCTTCACGAAGAACAATTTTCAGATGTGGAGTTTAGGACAACTTCTGATAGTGAAGTGATCATTCACCTCTATGAAGAAAAAGGTTATGAGTTTTTAAATGAACTTGATGGGGTTTTTGCATTTGTCGTTGTTGATGGCAGTAAGGTTTTGGCCGGACGAGATCCGCTTGGGGTTAAACCACTATTCTATGGTTTTGATAAAGAAGAACGTATCTGGTTTTCCAGTGAATATAAATCCCTGATTGATCACTGTGAACAAATTGAAGAGTTTCCTCCAGGTCATTACTTCACTCTTGAAACAGGGTTTGTAAAATATTTCGAGCCAGGTTGGTACGAAGGTAAGAAACCAACACGAGGACCAGAAGAATTAAGAGAAGCACTTGTTAAGGCCTGTAAAAAAAGACTCATGAGTGATGTTCCTTTAGGAGTATTACTTTCAGGTGGTCTAGACTCATCACTTGTTGCTTCGATAGTAGCAAGAGAAATGAAAAAAGAAGGAAAGACGTTAAAAAGTTTTTCCGTTGGTATTAGTAAAGATAGTTCTGATCTTTCAAAGGCCCGAGCGGTTGCTGATATGATTGGAACTGAACATCATGAAGTTGTTTACACTCCTGAAGAAGGAATTGAAGTTCTTAAAGAGATGATTCAAAAGCTTGAAAGTTACGATGTAACAACAATTCGTGCATCAACTCCAATGTATATCATGAGTAAGTATATTAGATCTCAAGGAGTCAAAGTTGTTCTCTCTGGAGAGGGAGCAGATGAAATCTTTGGAGGTTACCTCTATTTTAAAAATGCACCAACTCCTCAAGATTTTCATGAAGAATGTGTGCGAAGAGTGAAGAGATTGAATACAGCTGACTTACTTAGAGCTGATAGAAGCACAATGGGAGCAGGTGTTGAAGCTAGAGTTCCATTCCTCGATAAGGAATTCCTCGAAGTTTCAATGGAGCTTGATCCAAAATATAAAGTGACTCCTAGAGATGGTATGGAAAAAATGGTTTTACGAAAGGCCTTTGATGATCTCTTTGATCCCTACCTTCCACCAGAAGTATTGTGGAGACAAAAAGAACAATTCTCTGATGGTGTTGGGTACAGCTGGGTTGATAGCTTAAAAGAATTAGCGGAAAGTACGATTACTGATGAAGAATTTGAAGCTAGAGAGATGAGGTATCCATACAATACTCCATCTTCAAAAGAAGCCTACATGTACAGAAAGATGTATGAAGAGCTTTTTCCTCATCCTTCAGCAAGTTTGATGGTGAAAAAGTGGATCCCAAGATGGCAAGATGATAAAGATCCATCAGGGAGAGCATCTACTCATCATGTGGCGACATATTATGAGGAAGATGAAGAGTCTGTAGCTGTCTAGTACGCAGCAGATTCCATAATGACATTTAAGTTTTCGCGAAGAGACCGGGCCAGATCCGGTCTTTTCTTTTCTACTCTGGTAATAAATTTAGTATTGATTTCTAAGACACGAACATAACTTAAGGCCTTCACATAATGTGGCCCTTGAACACGGCCTTGTCCATAAGAGGCACCTGAGGATAGTTTTGCAATATCGATGTGCTCTACATCATCGCCAGAGCGCTCAGCTTTTTTTATAAGCTTCATTTGACCTTCAAGAATTATGAATAATGAGTCCGCTCGATTGGTAAAGAGGTCATCTGTATCATTAGGATTAAAAGTCCTTACTCTGCCCATCAAAGTTAAATATTTACAGTCTTTCATATTCATATCCTTAAAAAGAACAGAGTTCGAAAGAATTGAAGGAGAGACTTTAGTCGTCATTATTTCATAAATTGATATGGCGCCATCAATCCTTGCCCAAATGAGTAGGGCGGGAGTGACTATAAGATCTGAAATCAGTGCAAAAAACATTGTTACTGCGGCAAGAACTCCAAATTCAATGAGTGGTACAAAATTCGAAAAACCTAAGATGCCCAAGCCTAGAGTCAAAGAAACAGATGTTGTCACAATTGGCCTTATTTCATGCTTAAGGGTTTCCTGTGCGGCGACAACGCTATCGTTGTGAATTCGCATTTCGTCATTAAATCTAGTAAAAAAGTGAATGGTGTCATCAGTCGCGACACCAATAGCTATCGTTGCAATTAAACATGTTCCTATATCAAGAGGAATTCCGGTGATTCCCATGACGGAAAAAATTCCAATTATAGGAATTATATTTGGAACTAAACTGATGAGGGCAATTTTAAAACTTTTATAGAGAATTGCGATTAAAAAGAATATACACGTAAGAATCAGTAAAAGACCTTCAACTTGTGCACTCACTAATGTTTGTGCAGCAGAAGTCTGCAAAAATAATTTAGAGGTAAATCTGTACGTGATACCTGTTCCTTCTAACAGGTTATCTAGCTTCTTAGACATTTTTGCTAATGCTTTTTTAGTATCGATAGATGAACTCATCTTATGACGAACGATGAGGTTTACCTCTTTAAAATCTGGAGTGACAAATGCTTCCCAATCATCTTTAGAAAGAAAGAGCATATATTGACTAATAAGATTGTCATTGTCTGGGATTCGATATTGGTAAGGATCGCTGTCATGCATTTCCCGATTAATCAAAGCGAGAGTCCCCGCTAAAGACTGAGCAATCCCAAGATCCTTTTGTCCATTTACCCATTGATGAATTTCAAAGACCTTTCTCATATTGATAGATTTTTTGAAAGGCTTGTCTCCATCTTTCTTAAGAACGAGAAGAAAGTTGTTAATACCACCTTCAAAGTTCTCATTCATCTGATCAATTTTCACTCGAAAGGGATGCTTTTCAGGAAAGACTTTTATATTATCAATATCAGTTCTAATCAAAGTCGTGGCACCTATTCCAAAAAAGATAAAAATGATAACAACCGTTGCTGTATGTCTTCTGTGGAACTCCAAAATATAGATCAACTTTTTTTGAAGATTTGCAAACATTCTTTCAGTTAAACTGTTTGGATTAACAATTGAACTCGGTGGTTTTGATTCACCAAAAAATTTTAAATAAACAGGAATAATCGTAGCAGTGACAATGAAATTGAAAAGAAGACCTGCGGAGGCAACGACAGCAAATTCTTTTAAGAGGACAATTTCATTTAAGGTAATTGAAAGAAAACCAATGATAGTTGTTAAAGAGGTTAGGGTAATAGCAAGTGAAACCTTCTTTGAATAATAACTGATCGCAAAGCTTCTATCAGCCTTCTTTTTTAACCCTTCCATATACTCTGCCAAAATATGACAATCTTCTGTTGAGCCTATGATGAAGAGAATAATAGGAACAGTGGAAATTAACATTTGGGCAGGGATATCTACCGCTACCATAAAGCCCAATGTCCAAAGAAGAGAGAGACCTCCCGTGAGTATAGGAAGTATGGATGCATTTATACTTTTAATCATTAAAAAGAGACAGAGAGCAACAATGAACATACCAATCGGTAGCATTGTCTTTTGATCTTTCAACATTCCTTTAGACATCTCTACGGAAAGTTTAGGAACTCCAATCTGATGCATCCTCTCAAATTCACCTTGAAGGGGAGCTATCAAATTATCGATATTTGTTGATAACTTCTTATAAAATGCGATTTCCTGCTTTCCTTTAATCGCATAAATAATAATAGTCATCGATTTTAAGTCGGGAGAAATAAACTGATTCACAAAGAGAGGGTTATTCAATCCAATCTTCATAAGCCGATCTAACTCTTTTTGCTCATCTGGAGCAGGGTCAAAAAGAGGAACTGTTGATAACATTCCATCTTCATTGAAAAAATTGGGCGAATTATAAAGGGATTCTACTTTTTGAACTTCAGATAACTCAACGAGCTTCCAGGTAAGTTTTTCTAATTTTTCAATTTTATCCACTGTAAATAGATTTTCATCTTTTATGTAGATAGAGGTGATAATGTCACTAGTAAATTTGTGCTCAGTTTGATGATAAAAAACTTTTTCTGGATGTGTTGAAGAGAGGAGTTTTTCAATAGTAGGGTCAATTTTTATATACGGAAGCTGTCGTGCAGAAAGTACACTGACTATAATAACAAAAAGAACAACAAGAAAGGGGTGCTTCTCACTCCAAAGAATAATCTTATTCATTTACTGTTTTGAAATTGAGACAATCAACATTAATCAATAGTTGATCATCTTCTTTCATTTCCTTTATTACTTTTACATTTGCGTTATTGAGAATAATTTTTTTATCTGTAAAAACAGCAAAATTTAATGTCGTGATGTACTTTCTTAACTCGCCACTATTAAAAAAGCTGGAGTCACCACCATCGAATAAATATGTGTGTTTTAGGATCATCGTTGCCGCTTTACCTTTTCGAATAAATTCTAAGTTAGCTTCTTTTGTATTCGTTCCAAATTTCGCAGAATTATCTAGAAAAATAGGACCAAAACTTTCAGTGAAATTCCATTCCTTGTATAGATTTGTAAAATCGACATTTGTATAACTTATACGCTCAAAAGAAGTTTCTTCTTCAGCATTTGTTCCGGTCATGTTTATGGATAGGGTTTCGAATTTAAATTCCGGAGAAGTCTCATTCATTTGTCCGGAGCCTTTTTCATAACCGAAAACACATGAATGAGCATTGTAATTTCCAGTCTCAGATGATTTCTGACTTGTCATAAACCCTTCAACTATCGTTGCTTTTCTCTTTATATGATACTCCTTAGGCCCTTTAATATCGGAGGCAGTAGTTCCTTTGGGTTCCACGCTTTGGACATTAACGGTTTTAGGGAGTTTGGGTTCATGAGAGCAGGAAGTCACAAGAATCGCCAAAAGAAAGATGGTTGTTTTCATTAATCAATCCTCTTTTAACAATTCTATAATATTTTTGCCGTCTAGGTAAAATTTCTGAGAACTTTCTTCAAGACATTTATTAAAGAGGTAGTCAGGGACAACTTTAAGAGTATTAAATAATGCTTTTTTGAATCTTTCGAATTCTGTAGGACCAAGCTTTAGGGAAACAAGTGTTCGAGGACCAAATGTAGCAAGATAGAGGATATCCCTAAGGTCGACTTCAGTAACTTTGTAATAATGGTGCATACTAAAACCTGCTGAGACAGGTGCTAAGCTTAATGATAGTCCTCCTGAAAGGTTAGCTGAGTCACACCCTGACATTTGCTTGGTAAGTTCTCTTAGGGTCATGAATAATTGAGGATAACTTCCATTTCTAAAAATTGGGCTAAGCATTGCATTTTGAAGAACAAGTTTCAAAAGCTGGCTAATACTTTCTATTTTATCAAACTCAATCTTCTCTTCTTCTATCTCTAACATTTTCGCATTTAATTCTATTGAAGTTTCTTTATCCTCTAAACTCTTAGAGAAAAACTGAGAAACAAAAAGAACTCCCCATGCCCCAGTTGGAGATCCCGCAAATTTGGTGAGTTCACTATTTGATAACCTTGAAAGACTCATTAATTCGTGAAGAAGTTCTTTTGGAAAAAACTTCTTGTTCCTTTTTAAGGTAACTAAATTTTTGAGATAATTTGTTAAGTTGACTCCAAGGCTGTAGCTTACAGAACCTGTAACGGGGAGTCCGAGAGTTTCTGCGCTTGCACCAAAAGTCATAGAAAGGAACTTTCCTTTATAGTCTCCATTAGATTTACAGCCTAGAGTTTTAACAATACTTAACTCCATTGCTATTCCAACATCTGTTATGACTTCAATTCCTGGAGCACAAAAAACGGCCATAATACCTTCATGGACAACAGCTTCATGTCTAACTTCAACGCCAAGACCAGCAAAAGCTGAGCCAGTTAAACTAAGACCGAACCCATGAAGAGCATCTAAAGAACTTTCCTGTATTTGATGACCTTGTTCAGACATTTGTTCTACAAGTTGGCCATGAATGGCCTTTGTTCGAGTGACAAATTCGAAAATCTGCTTAATCCTTTCACTACTAAGGTTTATTCCTGGAATTTGAATATTTCTCCAGATCGTATTTTCTGAAATTTCTTTTAGGTCTTCTGATAACTTCTGTTCACTCTTAATGGTTTGCATTTCTTTTGATGTTTCAAGCTTTTCAAATTTATCTGAACAATAAATTCCAGCATCGATTACACATTGATTAAACTGAACATGTAATTTATTTCTTCTATTCAAATATTTATATTCAAACTCGTACCATTTCTTATTAATACTCTGATAAGGATAGCGTTTCGAGCACGACTTTTTTTTCCAGAGATAGCACTGTTTCCATTGAACATTAGTTTCACTCGCAAGCACTCTGCCTCGCTCAACTTTTACTTTAGCTTTGTGTGATGTTGATGAACATGCACTAAACAAAACTGTGAATAGAATCAAATATGATACTAGTCTCATAGAGAGCTTATCGGAATTTCATAGAGATGAATTAAGAAGGCTAGCGTTTTAGTCAGTCTTTGCGACAGTAAATAATGACGTAGTATGGGCCCATATTAGAATCGGCCTTAGCGCCGGCAATAGTCGTCTCTGTAGCGTCTGGAACTTGAGGTCCATAGAGATTATATGGCCCAGAAGTGGAAGCTGGGAACCTAGCTGTCGAGGGAATATGTGTACTTCCTGCTACTGCTTTACCGTTAACACCAGTTGTATGTTCAAAGCCACCAGTTTGGCCGTAACTTCTAGTTGATAGAGCGCCACCAAGCTGATCAAGGTTACCAGTTCCTGAACCTAAAAGAGTTCTTTGTTTTGCTGAATCGTAAGTGCTCCAGCCTGTAGGGCAAGAGGTAAGGTCAAACGCTGAAACGGTTCCTGAAGGGAGAAGCTCAGCTTGTGCTAAAAAAGAAAATGTAAATATCATCAATGACAAAATCTTCATACATTAAAGCCTTTTGCAAAATATTACAGTTGAATAGGGAGGCATATTTGAATCGAGCGGAACTTCACCTACCTCTGCATTTGTACCAGCATTATTATAGAGGCTAACATCTGTTGGTCCTCCCGGGTCGTTTCCAACGGCAAGAACAGTTGTAGCACTGGGTGCTGAGCTTGTTGGAGCTGATGTTGATGCTGGAGTTCCTGAAGTATACTCAAGTCCTCCTGTCGCTCCCAGAGTCCTCGCAGTAAGAGGAGCTCCTAGCGAATCTAAATTTCCAGATCCTTCTCCAATTAGAATTCTCCCCTGTGATTCTGTCACTTGTGTCCATCCAGTGGGACATGTCGTTTGATCAAAAGCTATTACTGAGTTTTGAAGTATTACTTGTCCTGATTGAGCAAACGCGCTCAATGAAAAAAATAAAAATGTAAATGCAATCAGCTTCTTCATAATCAATTTTTCCTACAATAGCGAACGACTAGGTAAGGAGCCATATTACTATCGGTAATTTTAAAATCTAGTGTTGTATTTGCTGAAGCAGCATTAACAAGATAATTAAAATTTGCTGTTCGAAATACTAAACTTGTAGAAGGAGTTTGAGTTGTGGCCGCATTTGTATTTGCTGGAATACCACTTGTTTTTTCAAGTCCACCACTTTGTGTCCAGGTTCTACTGGAAAGAGGCTGGCCAAACCCATTATTGTTTCCAACTCCTGCCCCAATAAGAGCTCTCCCTCTGGCGGCTGTAAACTCAGTCCAACCTGTTGGGCATGCCCCAAGCTGATAAGGAATTAACATTCCTGAAGGAAAGTTAACAACGATCGGGAATTCTTGAGGGACTACTTGCCAGTTGTTAAGAGTGTCTCTTGTTATAAGACAAAATCGATGGGTATTACCTTCATCTAGTACCATGTTAAAGCTAGATGAGATAACTTGTTCTGTTATTCCGCCCCATGCAACACCAGAGCAGTTTGCAGCAGTAGTATTGGCAGCTTTGTAATGAGTTGCATCTCCAGGAGCATTAACGGTTATAGTTCTATCTGCAGTATCTATTGTTGGGCTGGAACCAAGTCCATTAATTGTTGCAGAGCTAGCGGGAGGAGTATTATCTAAAACAGTACTATAGTGCTCTACCGGGGACTCATTTCCAACATCATCTTGAGTTTGAATATGTAGGTACCAAGTGCCATCTCCTGTATTTTGAGTTGTTGTAAGGGTTCCATTATAAGCTCCTGTAGGAGTAGTTGTCGGATTTTGATCAACAACAAAACGGGTTTGACATGTTCCCCAATTATCTGAGCACGCCCAATTCCAAGTCGTACTTTTTGTCGGAGTGGAGTTGTTTGTCATTCCTGTCATATTAGGAGCAGTAATATCTATCCAATAGTTTGCAGTGTAAACAGCACTTTCATTTCCTGCGACATCTTGAGCCTGAACTCTTATTTTCCAAAAACCATCACGGACTGTGTCGGTATAAGTGTTTGATGAAGTATAGGCCCCTGTTGGATTAAAGCTTCCTGAAGTTGTAATAACAAAACGATATGTACAAGTTTCAGAACAACCCCAAGTAAAAGTTTTAGAATTTGTTCTGATCAGCTGATCAGTGAGGCCAGTAATTACCGGATCGGTACTGTCCTTGTAAGCCGTATGAGTAACTATTGGTTTCTTTCCATTTGGTCTATGTTCTATGAGGGTAAAATTAATGGCACCGTCATTGACCAGAGTCAGGTTCAATGAAAATGACCAAGATAGATTTGATTGACAACTAGAGGTTTGAACCAATGGACCAAATCTAAGTTCAATTACATTTCCAACCTCGGAACAAACTCCAAGAATTGGAAAGGCAGTATTATTATTTTCATTAACTCCTGTCGGAGCACTTGTGATTGAAAAATTTGTTTGAGTTGGAGCGTTTGCATTTTGACCTACAACTTTACTTTTTTCTTTTTCTTGTACGTTACAAGACGTAGCCATCAAAGTGATGACAAGTAGTAGTATGGCCTGAATTTTAACTCCGGTCCTAAACATGGTTTTCTCCCACTTTCTTTTCGGAAAGTTGGACAAAGATCGTAAGTACTTGATTTAAATAGTAGCATGTTCTTGAACAGCACTATATATAAGAGACTTAAAAGCTAGTAATATCAACAATCTACGGGGATAATTGAGAAACAATATGAATGAGGAAATTTAAATTTTGCCGATTTTTAAGGGCAACTAACTTGAAAACCACTTAGTTAAAAGACCAAATCCACCTTCGATATTACTAGATTCACTTTTAAGAACACCATGAATTTCGGACTCATCTAGTATTTTTTCAACTTGAATTCCTGACATAATCTTTTTGGTAAACACATCTCTGAAATCTTTTTCTTCACTGGAGAAATCTCCATCAGCATGAAAAATAATATTAGCAAAGTGGAGTAACATAGACCTGTCAGCAGGAGCAGTTATGAGAGGAAGAACCTCTTCAATTGAGGGAGGAGAGTTTAAATCTTTTTGAATAATTTTTAACTGTTCAGCATCAAAAGGTAACTTCAAAAGATGTTCTTGTAGCCAGGATTTTTCCTCGGAGGTAATTTTATTATCTAAGTTAGCTGCACAAATCGTTCCCCGCCACATATGAAATTTACTCTCGTCCATTACTTTCATTTTCTATCCAAGTTAAAGTTTCAAATATATTTTAGGGCTTTGTTAAATTCGCCGCAACCTTAAGGGAAACAAAAGATAGCTGGCAAGAATTATCGTCAACGTAAGTTTACACTTCAGAGTCCCTAAAACACTGTCCTAGAAGGCTAAGTGTTGTAAGCAAGTATAATCCTTAGAAGGTGAAATCTTGACAAAAAATTTACTTAGGTTTGTGCTGTATTCATCGAAAAGATAGGTATAATTGAGTAAGTCTCATCTGGTAAAGAAGAAAATATGGTCAACTTAAAGACATTTATTTCGAAGACAACAATTGTTTTTAAAACTTTTGACTTCACCGTGAAGCGAACAAAAAATAATTCTGAAATTTGGAACTTCTCGGCCATGAGTCCTAGTGGCGACAAAAAGTACGTTGTTTATTGCGCTCCAGATATAAGTAAAGCAAAGGGGATCGTAAAAATAGCACTTAAAAAAGTCCCTGCTGGACATAGACTAGTTGTTGTTTGTGAAAACTATGAAGGCCAGGACCAACAAGAGTCCGTAGATAATGGTTACTGTCTGGTCACTTTTGATAAGCTCAATGAGTATGGCGTCGAAATGTTAGACATTCTCGAAAAAGAGGGTGGACTAACTCCTACCCAACAAAAATTTACATCAGCTCTAGGTTAAGATAACTTCTCTAAATGCAACAAAGCTCACTCTTCCCTGTCTCTTCAGAATCTATAATAAATACAAATGAATGTAGGGTAGAACTCTTTAGAGGTTTCATTTCTAATCATCAAAATTATTTCTTTCAATTAGTTGAAGGTCTGGCCTGGCAGCAGGATCAGATAACGTTATACGGTAAAACTCATAACGTTCCAAGGCTTCAAGCCTGGTATGGAGATCCTGGCATGGAGTACACTTACTCTGGAATACATTTAATGCCCAATAACTGGACTCTGGAGCTTAAAGAGCTTAAAGAAAAGATTGAAAGTTATACTGCTCAGAAGTTTAACTCCGTTTTATGTAACTTCTATCGCTCCGGAAGTGATTATGTAGCCTGGCATTCTGATAATGAAAGTGAACTTGGCCCAAACCCATTTATCGCTTCTTTAAGTTTTGGTGAAGAAAGAAAATTTATATTAAGAGAGAAGGATAACAAGGTCTCTAAAGTAGAACTTCTCTTAGGAAGCGGAGACTTACTTTTAATGTCGGATAAAACTCAAGAAGTTTATGAACACCAGATTTCAAAAACAAAGAAAGTAACGGAAGGTCGAATTAATCTGACCTTCCGACAAATAATTAGATCTTGATAAAAATTGAATTACCAACAACTCTCGTATTTTTAAGCTTGGCCTCTTTTATTTTTTTAATGATAGTTCCAGTAATACCTATAAATCCGACTTTCACTTTTGAGAGGTGAATTTCTAGTTCTGATCCTTGCTCATGAAAACGAATTGTTCCATTACCTTTTAATTTAAGGTTAAAAAGAACTTTTACCTTACCTTTCAAAGTGAATTTATTATCTTTCACATTAATGAGTAGGTTTTTGATCCTATCTGGAAGAATTCCTTTCACTGAGACATCGTGACCATCTTCAAAAAAAGCTTTTTGAAATTCATTAACTTGAAAAGCACTTTCAATAGATTTCTTACTTTCATTTGAGAAAACAAACTCTGGTATGTAAAGAACTCCGTATTCTGTACATGGAGTTAAGAAACTAAATATGTCGCCATTCCGAGTTGCAGAAGATTTACATTTTAGATCTACTTTCCCAATTGAATGTATACCGTCTCCAGATTCAACTCCAACAGAATCAAAGTTTAGCATTAGCTGTCCACTTGAGATGTATTCAAGATTGAGGTTACCAACTTGAAGAACTCCAAGTGACCCAAAAAGACTTTCTTCAATATCAGAGAGAGTAATTCTAGTATCGCTTTTTTCGAAATACATATTACCGTCAAGTTTACTTACTTCGAGATGATAATCAGATGCCTCAATTGCTGTAGAGCCAGTAGCTACATCAAAAACAGAAGCATCTACAGTACCCTGTGAGCCGTCGTAATTTACGTTGAGAGATCTGATCTTAAGATGATTTAATCCAAGAGCATTGGCCGTCATAGAGAGGCCTAGAACCAAGAAAATCAGTATTGATTTTTTCATTATTTCCACCCGTGTATATGTTGTGTACACGGACTTATCGTCATTGGTTGTTGTTTGATCGAATTAAGATATAGAAGTACAGGGGGAGTGGAATATTATTCCTGCCTAAATTAGTAGAAAATTCCTTCCACTCCCGCCGACATTGGCTTTAATATTTCTGCATTATGTCCAAGTCCTGAGAGAATTGAATGAGCTCGGTCAAGTGAATTTTCCTGGATTTTTAAAGTGAGTCTTTCTTTGCTTTTAGATAGTGACATATCTTCCACAAACAATTCTCTGAATAGGGCATTCTGTGCCATTCGTAACCGACTCGGGTCATCCATTCCTTTGACCTTGAAGATGAACGTTCTAGTTGTCATCAATTTCTCCTTTCCTTGGATGTGAAAATTGAACGATGATTGCTGATGCAAGTCAACGGGGTGAAAGAAGAAACTTCGTCACCATATTTGGACGACGTATGAATCATAGCTAATTACCCGTAAAAAGGTACTTTTCTTCGTCATATTTTCAAATATATGACGAAAAAAATCATGATTTTAGTCATGAAATTCTATGTTCATGTTTGTGTACAAAAAATTCAAGAATTGGGAAAAAGGAGTCAGATTAGTAAGACATAAGGAGAGTGTAATGAAGTTTATTTCATTTTTTATAATCGTATTATCATTTAATGTGTTGGCCTTAGATAAAGTTGAAGTTCAAGCAGAACTTAACTTAATTAAAAAAGATTTTAAAACTTACTATCTAACTAATCATAATCATAATGAAGATGCTCGAATCCTTTTTAATCAAAATGAGGATTATGTAGAACAAAAAAATAGTTGGAAGAAAAAACTACTTTTTAGTGGGGTTCTCAAGGCCGGAATAGAAGAAAATGAAAGAGTTCAGGACTTTATACCTTCATCAAATATTATCAAAAATATCTTCAAGATGGATGATCTTCAATTGAATCAAGGAAAAGTTTTGGAAGGTCCTTGGTCAGATGATTACTGGCCAATTTATAAAGGGATTTTAGGCTCTCGCTATGCAGATAATATGTTTGCCTACAAAGATGATTGGCAAGAAGCAAGAGATTACGTCGTTGACTTAAGTCCTGGAAGTATTTATGAGTCAGGCGACCCTGAAAGAATTGATGACCTTTCACCATCTGAAAAATACGATCTATTATTTGGAGATAAAAGTTTTTCATTAACTGAATCAAATTGGTCTGAGGGGAAATATTATTATGACAGAAATGGTGATGTCGAAACCTGGATGGGAATTTGTCACGGATGGGCTCCTGCAAGCTATATGGTTAAGAGACCGATAAATAAAGTTCAAGTTCCAGCGTTTGATGGAGAACTTATTAATTTTTATCCTAGTGATATAAAGGCCCTTTCATCATTATTATGGGCTAAAGCAAAATTCCCTGTGAAATTCTTAGGGGGTCGTTGTAATCAAAATGATCCCGCTGTAGATGAGGATGGAATTAGAATTCAAGACCAGGAATGTTTTGATATCAATCCCGGTGCGTGGCATATGAGTGTGTTGAATATGATAGGGATAAAAAATAAAAGCTTTGTTTTTGATGCGACCTATGATTATCAGGTTTGGAATCAACCAGTTATCTCTTATGAGTTAAGTTATTTCAATCCAAACAACATGGAAGCAAGAGACTCTTTAAAGGAGGCAGTAATTAAAATCGAAGATTTTGATAAAGATGTTTTTAAAAAATATCGGTCTCCTGATGTCAGACAAGTTGTTGGCGTATTTATGAATATTGAATATGGAGTTGAGGTTGAGCCAAGACAAAGAGAGAAAGACTCCCCTAAGCACGACCGTAGTCACGGCGCAGATTATGTCTATGACTTAGAGCTTGATAGTGATGGGAATATTATTGGAGGGGAGTGGTATAATATTTATCACCCTGACTTTGTTTGGAATCCTTCAAATGGAGCCAGAGCGTTATCTGTAGGTGATCGATATTTAAGTAACTCTAGCTGGGATGGAGATAAGCCAGTTCGAAAATCTTGGAAAAAAGTTTACGAATATGCTTCTCGTTCAGGCGAGCCATTGGCTAAAATAGTAGACAAATTAATAGAGCTATCAAGACAAGGACAATAATTTGAAACTTCTCCCGGTACTTTTAACGATCTTATTATTAATAAATCCAGCCTTTGCTTCTCAGGACTATGAAATTGTCCACTGGGGGAAGATCATTAAGGTTCCAGAAAAACAAGTGGATCAATTTTTTGGTTACAGCTATTTACTCTCTGTAAAGAAAGGTGAGCAGGTTTTTGGTTACCCGATTGAACCAGGTAATAAGCAAGTTGAAAGTTTAGTTCAAAAGAACAAAGGAAGGTTCGTAAAGGTTGAAGGCAAAATTGGGAAACGAAAAACAAGAGGAGTTGAAAATAACCAATCTCTTGATGTTATTTACTTAAATAAACTCGAATCTTTTGCTTTATCAAATTTAAAAGTAGAGAAGAATAAAAAGACTGTTTTAGATCAAAATCTTGAGCCTGTTCCTGCCCAGAAACCAATTGTTCGAAAGAGAGGAAAGGGAGTTTCTGATAAAGTCACTAATGCTGTTCTTTTTGGAGCAGGGGCCCTTCTCATGGGGAATCTTATCAAGACTATGGTTGATAAATAATAGTTTATCTAACTAATAGAAATCTCGTTTAATTTGAAAGTATGTTTACTTGTCGAGTTTGCAATATTTGGCTAGTCTATAATCACATATTGTTTAAACATGAGAGATAAAATGAAATCATTCGAGTCTTGGATGAATGAATATGGTGAAAGCCATACCCATCCTACAAATCAAATTATTCATAAGATTATGGTTCCAGCTATTATGTGGACTATCCTTGGCCTGATGTGGATCATTCCTACTCCTGACTTTATGAATGTAAGCCCACTTCTAAATTGGTCAACAATATTTGGCCTTTTCTGTATGGTGTTTTATCTAACTTTGAACTTAAAAATGTTCTTCGGAATGATTTTTATGATCGTACCAATGTATGTCAGTATCTATTACATGGCCCAGGTTCCAGCTATTAGCATTTGGAAAGTCATGACTGTCGTCTTTATTATCGCTTGGATCTTCCAATTTGTAGGTCACAAGATAGAGGGAAAAAAACCATCTTTTTTAAAAGATCTACTCTTTCTTCTTATTGGCCCTCTTTGGGTTCTAAGAAGTTTTTATCGTGTTATAGGTGTTCAAGTTTAAACTGAATAAATAATTCAAGTTGAGCAGAGTTCTTATTCCACGTGAATATGTAATAAAGATGTAGATAAAGCCAACTCATATTAAATTTTACGTTAACATGATAGGTATCAGTTTATTACTGTGAGGGGTCATGAAAGACGTTTACCTATTCGCTGTTGGAGCTAATCTCTGCTTTGCTCTTGGAAGTCAGGTTTATACCTTATTTTCAAGGAAGGTTGGTCCTGTATGGATGAATCTCTTTAAAGCTTCTCTCGCTTTTGTTGCCTTTGCCTTTACCATTGTTTTTGCCACTGGTTGGAATCAAGTCCAACCTCTCTATGTTGCACTACTTGTTTTTAGTGGAATGATTGGTCTTGGGATTGGAGACGTATTCCTCCTAAGGTCATTTTCTATTATGGGACCAGGAAGAACGCTTATTCTTTTTGGTTTTCAACCTTTAATTTTAGGAAGTATGGGATATCTACTCTTCGATCAAACTGTAGATATTCAAAAGTTTTGGGCGATTACTTTTTTTATTCTTTGTATTGCTACCTTTTCTTTTGAAGCATTTAAGAAAGAAGGTCATTGGCAAATGAAAGGTATCTTAATGGCCTTCACTGGAATGCTATTAGATGCAACAGGAGTAGTCATAACGAGATTATCTTTTGATCAAAACCCAGATCTAACGCCTCTTGAAGGAAACTTTTATCGATGCTTTGGGGCAATTCTCGTTTTCGTTATTTGGAGTTTTTTTAAACCGATTAATTTTATAGATACGTTTAAAAAGTTAGAAATAAAGGAAAAGTGGCTCGCTATTGGCGGTAGTTTTCTAGGTACATACTTAAGCCTAGGGTTATATTTAATGGCCCTTCAAAAAGCTCACCTTGCCTCACTATCAGGTATTGCTATTACTGGTACAATTTTTTCTTCAGCATTTGAATGTATTATTGCAAAAAAATGGCCCAGCCGTTATCTCATAATAGCGTTTATTTTCTTTTTATTAGGAATGAGGATTCTTGTATTCTAGGCTTCTTTCCAAAAGTCTTCATGATAATCAAACTTACAGTCTTCCTTGATTTTCATTAAATAGTTATGGATCTCTTTAGGGAATTGAAACTCTGGATAAATATAAAGTCCCCAAAGGTGAGATGAAATCATAATATCTAATATCGTGATCTTTTCACTTCGAAAGTAAGGCTTAAGTTCTTTGGTTAATTCTTCAAAGAGTGACGGTAGCATATCAAGATATTTTTGTTTGTCTTGGACAAGTAAATGGAAAGGGCCTCTTTTTTTCTCTTTTTTGGTTTGAAAATATTTTCTTGATTCTTCATTAAACTCTTTTGTCCAGGCCCAATAAGGCATACAAAGACTATGAACTGGGAGGCTAAATTGACTAAGAATATCTTCTACTTCCGAAAGTAGTTTCTTATCTTCAAGGCGTGAACTTTCAAGCGTATTATCTTTATCGAGCTTTACAATTATATCGAGACTCTCGTTAGAAGGAGCACCATCTATCTCAATTATTGGAAGCATTTTTACACCAGTGAGATCGAGGGGTGTCTTCTCATCGTGATAAGGCAAAGGTGCACTTTCCCATTCAAGATTTAACAAACCAAGAACAAGTCGGACACGAACACAATAAGGGCAATGGATATAGTGGTAGAGCTTAATCATAAAAGAAATGTAATCCCAGCGTGACCAAAGATCAATAGATACCTGATCAAAAGGCTTTTTTGGACAAAAACTTTAAGGAATTTGATACACTTATCTTATATATACATTGATTTTGGAAATGGAGTTCCGTTTTGAGTACATTGCTATCTGACAAACGTTTTTGGCCATTATTTTGGACACAATTCCTTGGTGCATTGAATGATAACTTTTTTAAAAATGCCCTCGTTATTCTTATTACCTATAAAAGTGTGACTCTTTTTGGACTCGGCTCCGGATTATTAGTAGCAGCAGCTGGTGGTATTTTTATTTTTCCGTTTTTTATTTTTTCAGCAACAGCAGGGCAGTTGGCAGATAGATTTGAAAAATCTAAGGTTATCTTTATCACAAAAGTGACTGAGCTTTGTGTGATGATATTGGCATCGATTGGATTCTATTTAGATAACTATGCACTTTTGATGATTGTCCTTTTTATGATGGGTGCTCAGTCAGCTTTCTTTGGACCTTTAAAATATGGAATAATTCCTCACCTCATTAAAAAAGAAGAACTAGTTCAAGGAAATGCTTTTGTTGGTGGAGGAACATTTTTAGCAATTCTTATCGGAACTATTCTTGGTGGACTTGTTGTTACTCTTCCGAATTACTTTGCTTTCCTAAGTATAGGATTAATTTTGTTAGCTCTTGTTGGAATAATAAGTTCTACAGCTTTAAATAAAGTGGGGAATTCTAATCCTGATGTAAAGATCGACTTCACTCTTTTTCGCCCTAGCTGGCAGATTTTGAAAATGACTGCCAAAGACAAGTTAGTCTTCAATACTATTATTGGAATCTCTTGGTTTTGGTTTTTAGGTGCCGGAATTTTATCTTTACTTCCAGTGATGTCAAAAGATGTACTCTTTGGAGGAGAAAAAGTTGGAACGATGTTCTTGGCCACTTTTACCATTGGTATGGGTATTGGTTCGATGATGTCGGATAAGTTTAGTAAAAAGAAAGTTGAAATTGGCATGGTCGCGCCAGCAGCTCTTTTATTAAGCTTTTTTATGGTTGATATGTATTGGGTTGGTTCTCATTGGAAGGGTATTGGAAGCCCTGATAACCTTCTTGGAGTTAAAGAGTTTTTTACACAAGATAACTCAATTCGAATATTTTTTGATTTGATGATGATCTCAGTATTTGGGGGAATGTATATTATTCCTCAAATGACTTTTGTTCAGGAAGGAAGTGATCCTAAAGAGCTTTCAAGAATCATAAGTGGTAATAATATCATTAACGCTCTCTTTATGGTGAGTGCGGCTATCATGATTATGATTCTACATACTCTGAAAGTAACGGTTCCAATGCAGTTTGGAATCTTGGGTGGTATGAACCTCTTAATGTCTTTTTATATTTATTATGTTCACAGTGAAAAAACTGTTCGTTTTGTAATGCAGATTTTCTCACATACCTTTTATAAACTAGAGGTCAAAGGTCACGACAATATTCCAAAAGATGGACCTATTATTCTGGCCACTAACCATGTGACTTATATTGATTGGATTTTCATAATGGCCGCGAGTCCTAGACCTGTGAGATTCATCATTGATAATGCTTTTTACTCACTACCAACGGGGAAATTTTGGTTTTCTCAGGCCGGGTTAATTCCAATAGCCACGAGAAAAGAAAGTGCCGAAGTTCTAGAGAAAGCTTTTTCAAATATTTCTCAAAATATTAAAGAAGGTCATTGCCTTGGTATCTTTCCTGAGGGATGGATTACAAGGGATGGGAAAATTAAAAAATTTCAACCAGGTCTCATTAAAATAATAAAAAAAGATCCAGTTAGTATTGTTCCTGTAACACTGGAAGGACTTTGGGGCTCTATCTTTTCATTTGAAGGTGGAAAAATTATTTTTAAATTTCCAAAAACTCTTAGGCGAACTGTAGTCGTTCACATCGGTCAACCTATTACTCCTGAAGAATACTGTCCTGATAAGATGAGAAATCATATGCTAGGAGTTTTAGGGAAGACAACTGGAGATATCGTTAATGAATAAGGCCATCATTGTCGACTTAGATGGAACTCTATGTGATGTCGAACATCGTGTTCATCATGTTCAGCAAGAAGAAAAAAACTGGCGAGCATTTAATGACGGAATGATTGATGACACTCTTAATATCTGGTGCGCAAAGTTGATTGAATCAATGAATTCAAATGGGTTCGAGATTATCTTTGTCACAGGAAGAGATGAGAACTATAGAAAACATACAGAAGATTGGTTAAAAAGACATCATATCGAATATAAAGATCTCTATATGAGACAAGCCGCCGATTATCGTGGTGACGATGAAGTTAAAAAAGATATTTATGAACACGATATTAAAAATGACCATGATGTTCTTTTTGTTATTGATGACAGACTATCTGTTGTGAAAATGTGGAGATCAATTGGTCTTGTTTGTTTGCAATGTGACTGGGGCGATTTCTAATAGGAGTTTCAATGAAAAAAGTAATAGTGTTAGGTTTTGTTTTAATACTTGGACTATCTTGTAAAGTTGAAAAAGCTGAAGATGAGGGTACTCAAGGTGGAGTTAGAGAACTTAGAGGGGAAGAGCTTCAAAGTTTGAATCGAATTTGTGAGGCCCTTCAAGATAAACGAGAATATTTTAATACTTTGGGCGATAGGCAAGCAACATTTTCATTACGCTCAAAAAAACGAGATTGTGGTGACACAACCGAGTTTGATATGGGACCTTTTAATGCCGACCTTAGAGTTCAAATCGGAAAGAACAATTGGCTAGAGGCCAGAAATCGATCTCGTTATTTAAAAGATATTGTTAATGATCAAAACGGTGATATTAAAACATTTTGTCAGACTGTTCTAAGCGGAGCTGTAGTCGAAAATACGGCCATCGTTGGAACTACAAAATTACAAATCTTTGCTGGGGTCGCTAGTAACTACGATAATTTTCATATTGCTAAAGCACAAAAAAATGCAAACGGAGCTTGGATTGTTTATGAGATTGAAAAGGCTAGTGTTATAACAAGTAGAAGTGGAACGGCCCAAAATTATCTTGGTATATTAAAGGAACGTCTTATAGTGAGAGATTGCTCAAGCGGAGCAGATCAGACTTTTAGACAAATCTTTACCTCTTTTTAAACTAGTGACACTAGAAGATCTGTGCAGCTTTTGCACTCATTAACAGAAGTAAGATAATGAAGGTGCTCATCAAAATAATGATGGGCAAATTCTTTAGAACGTTCATTTGACGCTGATCTTTTCTCATTAGTGTTCCTCTCATTCTTTTACGCAATACTAAGAAGCAAAATCTAGGCCATTAAATTTGGTGTCAAATTGTCACTGGTATGTAGAGATTTCAAGGGTTCTTGAGTGTGAATAAAATTTATGAGGGCCAATTTGAGCAAAAAAAAAAGGGCCTATTAGGCCCTTTTCTTTATTTGAAAATTTTTTCAATAAATTAATCTAAGTCCTTTAAGGCCTGTAAGATTCCATCAGCTGAGAGGCCATAAAGATCATAGAGATGATCTGCTTTGTATGCACTCTGACCAAACTTCCCACTATTTGCTAGTGACTTAACATTAAACTCATGACCTTCTAACTTAAGGGCCTGAATAAGAAGTGATCCCATTCCACCAATGAGTTGATGATCTTCAATTGTAATAAGTTTATTACCTGTCTTTTTAAGAGCAGCTGAAATTGTTTCAGTGTCAGGTCTGTTTACAAAAGAGTTATTGATTACTGTTGCCGACTTTCCATTTTCTTTTAATTTTTCTGCAGCAGCAAGGGCCTTTGGAAGCATTGGTCCAGTTGCCACAATTGTGACGTCACTACCTTCTTCAATGATTTGAGCTTTTCCCCATTTGTAATCACAATCTTTAATAAAGTATTGAGGGTGATTCTCTCTACCAAAAAAGAAACAAACTGTATCAGGCATTTTTCCTTTTTCTTTGGCGTCTTTAAATCTTGTGATTGCTTGGTACATAAGAGATTCAGCTTCGGCCGAACAAGTACAATTCACAATGGTTGTATGAGGTATCGCAGCTGTGGCCGCCATAAATGTTGTTGCTTGGTGACTTGCTCCATCAGCAGCATCTTGAAAACCAGTGTGTGAAAAAAGTGCGATGACTGGTCCTTCAGAGAGAGTAGACATTATTAAAGGAAGATTTCCTTTTGTAATTCCAAACTGTGCAAAGGTATCAACGATAGGAATAAGGCCTTGCTTTGAAAGTCCAACACCAGTTGAAACCATATTTGATTCTGCAACACCAAGGTCATAATAGTTATCAGTACATTCTTTTTGAAAAGCTGCAATACCTGTAGAACCTTGAAGATCAGAACTTAAAGAGAAAACAGGTAGACCTTCTTTCGTTGCTCTAATCGCAGCTCTTGAAAATCCAGGTTGTACTTTTTCATTAATAACATCTGAAGAAGAAGTGTTTGCTTTTGCTTCTGGCTTAGAATTCACTACATCTTTAGACCATTGGCTGAATTCATTAGGCGTATCAGATCCAAAGATCTCATCGATGAATGCTGGAAGTTTGTCGTCGTAAGCTTTGAGAGGATAACCATGTCCTCCTGAAGCGGCTTCTTCTGTAGATTTAACTCCGTAGCCTTTAATTGTCTTTGTCCAAACAGCTACTGGCTTACTTGGATTTTTTCTTGCCGTTTCCATCGCTTTTTCAATAGCGGTGTGCGTGCTTTGGATATCGTGACCGTTTTCAACTTTGACAACTTCCCATCCTAAAATGCTTAGAGATTCAAAAGTTGGGGCCATAGAAAAACTGTCTTGATCAATTCTTCCTGAAAGTTTTGTGTTGTTATCAGATATAACCATGACAAATGGGTTTAGTTTTCCTTTTTGTGCAAGTCCTGGGAGGGCCGCAAAAGATTCTTTCGCTTCTCCTTCCATGCTCGCTCCATCAGAAATGGTACAAACGGTAAGTCGATCATTTCCAATAAGACTATCGGCCATTGCAAGCCCTTGAGCTTGAGGAAGACCAGAACCTAAAGGTCCGTTAGAAACAAAAACACCTTCTGGATTTAAGTGAGCTTCACCGTGACCAGTGAGTTTACTTTCGATAGATCTAAACTTCCTTAGATCATCAAAATTTAGTCCATCAAATCCATAATTAGCTCTAAGTGCATAAACACCATTTTCACAGTGGCCAGCATCGTTTACAAAATTAAACTCTTCAAACCAAGACTTGCTCTTGTCTTTAAACATAATTCCATGAATGGATGACATAATTTCTGCAAAAGCAGCAGGACCGCCCCAGTGAGCAGCAGCTCCACCGATGACAGCGTGTTGGTTCATAAGTGCTACGAGCGCCCTTGTGACTTTGGGATCGCCAACTTGGGATTCTGTTCCATCAAGGTTTTTGACGGGGACAGAGTACTTGGGGGAATCTACTGGGGTCTTTGCCAATTTACATTGGATCTTTAAAGGGCCTAGGGACATGGTGCCTCCAAAAAGTTTGGGGTTACAAGGTTCCACTATAAATATAAAATTTAATCATTATTGAAAAGGATTGCTTTTTTTGCATCCAGTTATTAACAAGGGTCGTCATGCACAGTTTTACTTCACTTATCCAAGTTGCCAGTCTTATTCACAATACTGAACCAGAATCTAGGTCGAAAAACAGTCTGACAGTAACAGATAAGTACTCAGGAGAAGAGCTCGCCACCATTAATACGATTGATAAACTCCAAATGGAAGAGGCGATACAATCAAACCTCGAGGGTTTTGACTCTTTGCGAAAGCTTTCAGTTGGAAAAAGGCGTGAATGTTTAAAAAAATATTATGACTTGATAAAAGAAAATGAATTAGCTTTGGCCGACCTGATTGTGGCCGAGGCAGGTAAACCACTCCTTTATGCTAGGGCCGAAGTGGAGAGAACCCTAGCTACACTTGAGCACTCAATTGAACAAATAAGAACTTATGCTGGAGAGCAAATCCCTATGGATTTTGATGGAGGGATTGGAAAATCTGCCTTCACTCAACGATTTCCAAAAGGAGTTGTTGCATGTATTTCTCCTTTTAATTTTCCTCTTAATTTGGCCATGCATAAAATTGCCCCGGCCTTAGCTGTTGGCTGCAGTGTTCTTTTAAAGCCATCGCCTTACACACCTTTGTCGGCCCTTGCTTTAGGTGACTTGGCAGTGAAGGCCGGCTTCCCCGCAGGATCGCTAAATATTGTGATCGCAGATAATGAAACATCACAGCTCATGGTGGAAGACGAGCGAATTGCTCATCTTTCTTTCACAGGATCACCGAGTGTTGGATGGATGCTAAAAAATATTTGTGGGAAAAAAAGTGTGACTTTAGAACTTGGTGGAAATGCTGCAGTTGTAATTGATGAGACTGTTGACCTTGTGAATGCTGCAAATACTGTTGCTAATGGGGCCTTTCTTTATGCCGGTCAAATTTGTATTTCGACTCAAAGAATATTTGTCTGCGATAAAGTTTACGATGAATTTAAAGACTACTTAATTGTGGCCCTCGAAAAGGTTCATAGTGGTGACCCAAAAAATGAAAAAGTAACTGTAGGTCCATTAATAGACAAAGTTCATCTTGAGAGAATTGATTCATGGGTTAAGGAAGCAGTTAAGGACGGAGCAAAAGTTCTTAGTGGGGGAAGAATCCTGGATGAGAAGAGTTGTCTCTATGAACCCACTCTTCTTGAGGGTGTAAAAAAATCCATGAAGGTTTGCTCTGAAGAAGTATTTGGTCCTGTGGCAACATTGATAAAATATTCAAACTTTGATGAGGCCATCTCTGAAGTTAATGATTCTCCTTATGGTCTTCAGGCGGGAGTTTTTACTAATGACATTGGAAAAATGAAATATTCTTTTACTAATCTCGAAGTTGGTGGAGTGATGATCAACAATGTTCCAGGATTTAGAATTGATCATATGCCTTACGGGGGAATAAAAAACTCTGGTCTTGGAAGAGAGGGCACTAGGTATGTCATGGATGAATTTACTGAGCCAAAACTTCTTATTTTTTAAAACCGAAAATCGCCACATTTCATTGGCAGCAGACAACTCATTAAAATTCATAGAATTTACTGTTAACTCATTGAAATTTTTGAGGAGGAGGAGACCTTGTGATTATTCTCGCCTAGTTTAGAGCACCCTTCCTTTATACTTGAGTCATAAATTCAAGTTAATCGTTGATGTAGCCGTTAAGAGAGTTGTGATGAAAGCGAAAAGTTGTAAGTACTACCTATTTATCATTTTATTGGGAGCAAGCCTTGCTTCTCATGCTGCTCGCGAACAAGCGGGGGATGGCTGTAATACAGACCTTACTCAAACCCAACCTGATCACAATGTCATGCACTCTGGAGTTGGTTCAGTTGTAGAATCAGTAGTCAGTGATGCTTGCCAAAATCAACACCTCAATGGTTCACCAGTTTCTTATGCTGCTTACTGCGAGTGTAATAAAGTTGTTCCAACAGCAGAAGAGAAAGAAAAATTTGAAAAGTTCATGAAAAGAAGAACGGGAATTCATAGGGCCATTAGTAAAAAAAATAAGTTAGAAGCTAATACAGAAACGAGCTCTGCAACACTTCTAAGCGCTCTAGAGTATATAAAAGATAGTAATGCATCATATCCTGAAGCTTGCCAGGCATACCTTGATAAAGAAAAACTTGGTTATGGTTCATGTACATCTGAGGAAAAGCTAGATGAACTTAAAGCTATCTCAGGAAAAAACTCTTTAGATGATATCTTTAAAAAAGTCGTCCCTGATGAGTCAGCGTCTCTTTATAATAAAGCACCTTTTGATATTATGAGTTTTTTTGGTTTTGGAAACTCTAGAGGGACTGGACTTGATTTGAACGCTACAACAGATCCAAGCCCAGAAAAAATTATTCAAAGATTAGAAAGGAATGAAAAGTTTAGATCAACTCAACATATTCTAGGACCTGCCATAGGGAATATCTTTGATAAATATGGTGTTAGTGTTCAAAAAATGGTTGCTCCTGAAGATATGACTTCTAACTCTAGAGAAGGACATATTGGAGCATTAGCGGGTCAAGTTTCAACTCAATTTATATCAAATACTAATGGAAATGAGGGAGAGAAACTTTTGAGGTTAGCTCACGAGTTTTTTGGAACTGGTCCATTTAACAATGAGGCCCCTGAAGATAATGATGGGCGAATGATAATGTCAGAAAAGGCAGTTGCTTATCATAATGCTTTTGGTGCGAGTACGACTCGCTCTTTTAATCAAGCAGTAACTGTAGCCCAGTTTTTCAAAAGTCCACTTTTTATTAAAATCTATATGGAAAATATGGTGACAGAGGCCGTCAAAAAGCACGATCAACTCCCCGAAGGTGTTTTAGATATAAAAACATTTCTTCAAGGAAAAAGTGTTTCACATATTTTTAATGAACAAGAGATGAGAGATCTTTATAAGAAAACTTTTTCTCTTTTCTTCTTTAGAATGATGAAAGTTTTTAAACCATTAGGGGCATTGTGCTCTGACTATAGAGATAACTTTGATGAGGTTTGTGGAAATCAAAACTTTGATGATGTTGAGTATAATGGAGGAGACTTTTCTCTTCATGCACTTCAATTTAACCCAAAAGGGACAGGCGTAAAGGTTATGTGTGAGAAAGCTCACACATATTATAGCCAAAATGGAGATAATGATTACGAAAGTCTGAATGAGCAAAACTTTGTAGGATATCTAAAGCACTTAGGTGGTTATGATGAAACAATCTTAGTTGCTGATGATAATCCTCAAACAACTCAAGAGAATAGAAGTGTCGACGTTCCTGGTACTATTGTTGTTGATGCTGATGTCATCAATACGACCACAGGTGAAACAGGAAATAATGGCGAAACTGGAGATGGTGGAAATAATAGTACCCCAGTCGCAACAACAGAACAAAATAAACCTAGTTGGTTACAAGTCTTTGACGGACTTCCTCCTGCGCAAACTAATCGAAGAAGAAATTCTAATAGAAATAGTGGTGGCGGAAGTTCTGGGGTAGATTCCGGTGGTAACTATAGTGTAACAAATTATACAGTAAAAAATGAAAATAGAGACTTACTTGTAAGTGCTATTCTTGAGAATAAACCAAGTGTTGTTCAGGATATGATGAATGGTACTTATGCTAGTTCAAGTCGAAGGTCGAGTCGAAATAGTCAAACAGAAAGTGGATCAGGTTTTTTCGCTCAGTTAGAAAATGGGATCAGTAACAACTCAGAGTCAGAGTTAATGGTAGGTAATAACTTTGCGATGTATGGAGTAAATGATTCAGTTGCAGATTTAAATAACCAAACTCAGTACAGTAAACAAAGTGGAATGTTTAACGCACAAAATATTCCCTCAAAACCAGTTCGATTTGATGATCTCACAGAAGAGCAGAAAAAAGAATATAATGAAACTGTTAAAAGTCTCGATGAATCCATTGAAGATGGTGAAAAAATTGTTGAGGCCAAAGAAGAAGAGATTGATTCAACTGAAAGTCGTTCTGAACAATCTGAGCTTCAAAAGCAATTAGATGACCTTAAGAAATCGATAGAAGATTTAAAGCAACAAAGAGAAGATATGTTGACTTCAATTGAGGTTGTAAGAGAGACAAAATTAAGTGAAGCAAAATCTAAAAAAGAGCAAACGAGAGCTCCAGCTTCTATTCCATCTTCAAATCAATACATCACTAATGTTAAAGATGAGCGTCCTCGAAACTTTAATACTGCGAGCTATTCAAGTTCAACTAAGAAAGGAACAACTTCAAACAACTATTCAAACAATACTGTTAATCCTGTTGATTATGTTGCAACACCTGTTGTAACAAATTACCCAAAGAGCATTAAGAGTTCTGGAACTGTTTCATATAAAAATCTTAATGGAACAGATGCTCTAAACCTTGAGTCTATTGTTGTGACTAATTCTGACCAAGTTATTGCACCAGATGTCTTCTCAACTTATGAACAGAAGCAATTTGATGAGTATTACAAAGATCATGGAAGTGATCCCATTGTTGTAAAAAAACAAGTTGAAATCACTGAAGGTGATAGTGTTAAAGTTCAAGATGTTTATGAGTACTATTTCCCTCAAATCAAAGAGGGGAAGGTCAGCTATATCAAGCGTAAGCCATCTTCGGTTTTGGCGGCGATAAGAACTGTTAAAAGTAAGAAGAAACTAGAGTCAGAAATTGATGCTTCAAAGAGAATAATTGCCAAACATGAAGACTTAATCTCGTTATTTCAACAAGCTACACCATAATCAAGTCCTATAAGTTTTACGCACCGCTATAGTCATTCTAAAGCATTCTAGGCATAATATCTCCATAATCCATTGGGGGATATTAAGAATGAAGATCACATTGATTCTCGTACTCATTAGTTTAAATTCGTATGCATCGGGCATCCCTGGACTTTCTACACCTGACTGGTCTGAAACAGCAGTACTTCCTGCCGGAACAGATAGGGCCGATATTTATAAAGTTGGACCAGAAAAACTAAAAGAGCTTAGAAATAAAGGCTATATCCATGCCATGAAATACCCCATCAAAGTCAGTGGGGCACTTATACCTTATGAGCCATTAAGAAACTTTATGGAGGCCGATCAAAGCAATCCTTTGAGACGTTTGATTAGAAAAATATCAGGTCGAATGATGCCTTTTCAAAGTATGGAAGAGATCTATAAATGGTTAGGACTGTATCCTTTTAACGATGAGAATGCGACAGGCATTTATAAACTTCCGTACCCTGAAGGGACGAAGCCTGATTATTATATTGGTGCAAGTATTATTGATACACCTCGTGGGAAAGCTCTAACTTTTAGCTGTGCTACATGCCACTCGATGAGAATGTTTGGGAAAACCGTTATGGGTCTCACTAATAAAAGACCTCGGGCCAATAACTTCTTCACTCTTGCAAAAAAGACGATCCCCCTTATTCCAAGTCACGTATTTAAAGCGGCGACGAAGGCCACTGAAGACGAAAGAAAAATGTTTCGAAAAACAAAATATAACCTCTTCTCTATTGGGGCAGTTGATCCTCAGGTCTTAGGACTCGATACTTCATTTCCTCAAGTGGCCCTTTCTTTGGCGAGAAGAAAAAAAGATGAATACGCTTCAAAGTCAAAATTCTATGAGCGTTTTCCAAGAAAAAACAAACTTGAAAAATTTGTGGCCGACTCTAAACCGGCCACTTGGTGGAACTTAAAATATAAAACTCGTTGGCTATCAGATGGCTCAATTGTTCAAGGGAACCCCATTTTTACTAATTTTCTTTGGAATGAAATTGGAAGAGGTGTCGACCTTAAAGAGTTAGAAGATTGGCTTAAAAATAATATGGATAAAGTTCAAGAGCTTACCGCTGCTGTCTTTGCCACAGAAGCTCCTAAGTGGGTTGATTTTTTCCCGGCTTCTTCTATTGATATTGAAAAAGCAAAAAGAGGTGAAACTATTTTCAATAACACTTGTAAAAAGTGCCATGGAACTTACGAAAAAGGCTGGTCACTGACTCAAGGACCAGGTCTTTCTCTCACTGAACAGCTTAAGACAGTTCGTGTTACATATCATGAGAAAACTCCTGTTAAGAATGTTGGAACAGACCCTCAAAGATGGCAGGGAACTGAGGCCTTCGCAGGTGCCTTGAATAAACTTAAGATAAGTAAATGGATGAAAACAGTTGTCGAGCCTCAAGAAGGTTATGTTCCACCACCACTAGTTGGAATTTGGGCCAGATACCCTTACTTTCATAATAACTCTATTCCAAATCTCTGTGCTTTGGTGACTCCATCGAAGTTGAGACCAACAACATTTTATCAGGGGCCTGCTGATAACCCTGAAACAGACTTCACTAAAGACTGTGTTGGGTATCCTGTAGGCAACGATATTCCTAAGGAATGGAAGGAAGAGAAAGATGCTCATTTCGACACTAGAAAACCAGGTTTATCCAATAAAGGGCATTACAGAATGTGGTTAGATGAGAATCAAAATGAAATCTACTCACATGAAGAAAAAATGTCAGTCATCGAATACCTAAAAACCCTTTGAAAACAAGAAAGGTGGCGTAGCATCAATGTTGCGCCTTTCCTTCTTTTTTTGGTAGCCTTAGCCCTTGTTTGAACACAATGAGGCGCTAAATGGATATCAAAATCCGCCCACTCACCATAGACGATCTCGAGGCCGTTAGAGTTTTTACTGACAAATGGATCGGTGAAAACTATTTCTCCCTAGAGGAACTTGAAAGAATATATAGCTGGAGCCAGATGGGTGACAGCTCGGCCAGCTTTTTGGCCATGGACGGCGATATCATCGCTGGCGCTAGACTTACCTACGCTCCAGGGCAGTGGATTAACCCAGAAACGAGAGGGCTCACTCCAGATAATTGGAATGTCCCAAAAGAGAAAGCGGCTTACTTCAAAAGTTTGTTTGTCAGTGGGGACTATCAACAAAAAGGTATCGGAAAGAATCTTTCAGATACATCCATAAGAATATTAAGAGAAATGGGCGCAGAGGCGATTCTTTGTCATAGCTGGTTAGAGTCACCTGGAAACTCTTCTCAAAAATATCTTCAAAAGATGGGTTTTGAAGGAGTGTGTGAACATAAAAAGTTTTGGTTCCCAATAGATTACGAATGTACAAGATGTTCTCCGGACAGATGTATCTGTACGGCAATGGAAATGATTAAATATTTGAAAGAGGATTGAGAGATGAGTATCTCCTTATGGTTAGACCGATCGGATAAAAAAGTTATTACAAAAGATATCGTCATTATTGGTGGTGGGATCGCAGGGATGTCTGCGGCATACTGGCTTCAAAAAGAGGATCCAACTCTCGATATTGCTTTAGTCGAAAAGAATGAACTTGGCTTTGGGGCAACCGGGAGAAATGCTGGTTTCATTACTTGTGGTTCTGTTGAGCATTTTAATCGACTGGTTGGAAAGCACGGTGAAAAAGAAGCGCTCGATATATGGAAATTTTCAGAAGACAACTTAAAATTTCTTCGTGAGGAAATTATTCAAGATAGTGGAGAAGGAATCTTATTTGAGCAAAAGGGAAGTTTTTCTCTGGCCTCAACTGATAATGAATTTGCTGAGCTCAAAGAATCGGCTTCTCTTATGGATAGGTTAGGTATCAATGTTGAGACAGTTGAAGAAAATGAAATTGAGTCGAGACTCGGTGGGGCTGGATTCGTTGGGGGTATTAAGTACAAAGAAGATGCTTCTGTTCATCCCATTAAAATGCTTCACAAAATTAAAGATCGTATTGAACAAAGTAATTCAAAGGTTCAATTCATGGAAAATGCAGAAGTATTTGCTATTGAATCGGTTAATGGAAATAAATTAGTTAAGACCAATAAAGTCTATATCGAAGCTCCAATGGTTGTCTTTGCGACAAATGGTTACAGCCCATTACTAGAAGACTTCTTTGAAGATAAAATTTTTCCAACACGGGGACAAATTCTGGCAACTGAACCAGTTCCAAGATTTATGGAAGGCCCATGTTACGCCAACTTTGTTCTCGATTACTTTAGACAACTACCTACTGGTGAGATGGTAATCGGCGGCTTTAGACAACTCCAAAAAGATGTTGAAAAAGGTTACTCTGATGAAACAAGTGACTCTATACAAGAGGCCCTTGAGAAATTTCTTCACGATCATGTTCCACCGGTTAGAAAAGCAAAAATTACTCACCGTTGGAGTGGGATAATGGGCTTCAGTGTTGATGGGCAACCAATGGTCGGAGCTCTTCCTACTGACCCCCAGCTTTACTTCTTGGGTGGTTTTACTGCACACGGATTAGGTTTAGCTTTTCATAGCGGAAAAGTGTTAGCCGATTCATTGTTTGAAAGACCAATCCCAGAGTTTATTACAGCGAAACGATTTCAGTAGGTGAGTTATGGATTTAGATCAGTTTTTTAAAGAATCCTTTAATAAATATATTGAAAGTACTCCTAGTGCTCTTAAAGTAAACCAGCTGTTAGAATCCAAAGGTGAAACTGTCATTAACGATCATGT
>JAGSHI010000154.1 GCA_023954635.1 Bacteriovoracaceae bacterium | reverse complement strand
TGCATATTTTTCACCAGTCTCTTTATCGATTGCAATATGAACTTGTCCTAAACTTGCGGCTGCAACAGGTTCGTGATCAATATCTAGTGAATTATGCCACTCTGTAGGGATCTGAGATTTAATTTGATCCCACTCAAGATAATAAGTATTGTTCTCAAGAGTCTTTAAAACATTTCGAGCTTCCTCAGGTAAGAATTCTCCAGCATGAAGAGATAGCATTTGACCTGCCTTCATAATACTTCCTTTCATTAACCCTAACTCATGAACAATATCTTCTACTTGGCCTTCAAATCCTGACTTGAGTTTTTCCTTAAGGGTTTTGTCGTCACTTGAAAGAAAGTTTTTACCTGTTTTATAGGCAAGTTTAGCAATTGAGAATTGTCTGGAGATAAACCCATTTTTGATCTTTGATATTTTTTTCATCGTTCTCGACTCATTAAATTGTCCATCTCATTGAGTAGGTGAGCATGAAAAGTGTTAACTTGAATATCAAAGTTTTCTGAATCTAGTTTAGGAGGAATGATTGGTTTACTTAGATAGTGGGTTAGTTTCACAGGCCGAGGCATCATACTAAGTCCCCAACCTCTAAAAATTGGAAGAGGAAAACGAAATTTTTTGTAGGCGAATGCAGTGATTGGATTTTCATAAATTTTAAAAATTCGATCAGCAGATGGACAGGCGGCTAAAACTATTGGTGTCCCTGTTTCAATGGCAAGCCTTGCAAATCCTTTTCTCTTATTCCATCTTACTTTGTACCTTTCATCACTTGGTCGTAAAGACTCTCGCATCCCTCCAGGAGCAATAGCTAAAAGCTCACCATTTTCTAAGAGTTGTTTAGCGTTCTCGTGAGATGCAGGCACTATCCCTATGTCAGGAGCCCACTCTTTTGTGAATGGAAGTTTAAACAAAAGGTCGTCACCAAGTCCCCTTGGTAATCTGTTTTTTTTCTCATAAATTTCGAGACCTAACAAGAAACCGTCATAAGTTGCCAGTGAGTGATGTACTGCTAGTATGACTGGACCAGTTTTCGGAAAACTAGAAAGACCTTCAACGTTATATCGATGATAAAGCCTAAGTGGTTTTAGGAGAGTCCTGAATGTTTCCATCGTTTTATTGAGGTCATTATTCATTTAAATATTCTCTTTACTGCCTATTTTACTTTGGTGGGATCGGTGGGGGCTCATCTGACTGATCAGACTTCTCACCCTCTGGAGCTTCTGGGTTCCAAGTCGAAACAATGGTGCAGTTTCTACCACTTTCTTTTGCTTCATATAAATTTTTATCTGCACATTCAACAAAAACCTTGAAGTCAGTAACTCCTGATTCTTTGAGCTTATTTGGTTCTATGCAAACTCCACCAAAGCTACTTGTTACTGAGAGAACTTCACCATCTTTCGCGAGGTAGGGAACTTCTGTTGTTTCAATTGCCACACGAACTTTTTCACATGCAATTTTTGTCCCGGCCTCATTCGTATCAGGGAGAATCATTACAAATTCTTCTCCACCATAACGAGCGATTTTATCAGCAGACCTAACACTTCCTGTTAGTGATTTTGCAACATACCTTAAAACCTCGTCACCTTGTTGATGCCCATAGGTATCATTGAAGTTTTTAAACTTATCAACATCTAAAATTACCATCCCCATGGGAGAGTTGTTTTGAAGACAATTATTCAATTCTTCAACAATATTATTTTGAAAAGATCTAAAGTTTGGAAGACCTGTCATATCATCTGTTAAGGCCATGTTTTCGAACTCTTTTAGATCATCTTTAATTTTGAAAATAAGACTTTGAGCTTTTTCTTTTTCTTGTGTTTCGGATTTGTATTTGTTTGAAATTCTTTTTTCATCGGTCACATCATGAAAATAAATAATCCACATTTTTTCATCAGTATTTCCTTTATCGGGCTGAATCATAACTTGAACACTACCTTCAGCTCCCTTTGATGATGTGAAGTCGACTTCTACATACTTTGTAGCTGAGTCTTTCCCTTGATCTCCATCCTTCATACAAAATAAAGTTGGATCATTAAAAATGAAATGATCAAAAGAGGCTTTATTCATTAGCCTCTTTATCCTTAGACCAAATAGTGTAGCTGCAACTTGATTGCAATAGACGATATTTTTGCTCTCATCTATGACAAAGATTCCATCTAGGAAAAAATCAAATATATTGTATCTTTTATTCATAAAGGTTTCCTTAACAGAATTTTAAAATATAATCTGTTACTTACCAATAACAATTTTTATAGGAAAATATTATGGGTACAAACTTTGAGGTTTCTTCTCGGGTTAAAGAAGCATTGGCCGACGGAAAAGGAGTGGTAGCTTTAGAGTCTACTATTATTTCACACGGCATGCCATACCCTCAAAATTTAGAGACAGCCTTGGCCCTTGAGGAAGAAATTGAAAAGGCCGGTGCAGTACCTGCGACGATTGGTATCATTCAAGGTAAAGCTATCGTGGGTCTTTCAAATGAAGGGATCCACTTTCTTGCGCAGAATGCTAAAAAGATAAATAAAACTGCTAGAAGAGATATACCTAATATAATTGGTTTAGGAAAAAATGGGGCAACAACTGTTTCTTCAACAATGTTTCTTGCTAAAAAGGCAGGTATTCAGGTTTTTGCTACTGGGGGAATCGGTGGAGTTCATAGAGGTGCATCAAAATCATTTGATATATCCTCTGACCTTACTGAACTCGGGAGAACAAATGTTGCGGTGGTTTGTTCAGGAGTTAAGTCAATTTTAGATATAGGTATGACATTAGAGTATTTAGAAACTCAAGGGGTACCAGTACTAGGTTATCAAACAGATAAAATGCCTGCATTTTATACGCGTGAGAGTTCTTATTTTTGTGATTCAAAAATTGATACCATAGAAGATTTGTCTAAAATTATTTCTGCCAAGTGGAATATTGGTTTAGAAGGGGGAGTTGTTGTTGCGAACCCTGTTCCTGAGAAATATAGTTATCCTGCTGGAGAAATAGAAGATGTCATAAAATCGGCAATCCTTGAACTAGAAAGGTTTGGAGTAACTGGGAAAGATATAACACCATTCTTACTAGGGAAGATCAAAGATGTGACTAAGGGAAAATCTCTTGAAACAAATATTGAATTAGTAAAAGAAAACGCTAGAGTCGCAGCTGCATTAGCTAATGAAATGGTTAGAAAACCCCTCTAAATGTCTTAATCATAATTCCTTTGTGATTTTTATCATCTCTTTTGTTGTTATCGACTTAACTGTAAATGACTATCTTTCATAAGCAATACTCTTCCTGGTGGGAGCTGAACAAACTCCATTTGAAATTCAAGATTAAAATCAGCTTCCTGAGTAATGATACTGCCACTTTCATTTGAGCACTTTAAATCGACCCAACCCTTAAGTGGAAAATGATATTGTGATTCAATAATTTTCTTTCTTCCCCAGTGTAAATTGCTGATTTTGAAAGATGTTAGGGTTAGTCCGTCTTTACAGCTCGCAACTTCTTCAAACTTCTTAGTAAGATTAATTTCAACTGGGTGTCTTCTATTTGTCCACTGCTGCCACTGTAAAGTTATAATACTATTGAGATTTGGACTCTTAAAGTTTGTATTTGTCACTAGTAGCTGAAGGTTCCCTAGTTTTGTACGAACTTGTACAGATTCTTTTGCAAAAAAGTTTCTAACTTTGCCTCCAAGAGCATCAAGTTTTCCGTGTGACTTTACTCCTGTTTGATGGCCAATTTCATGAATAATAATTTGTAGGATTCTTCCTATGTGGTTTAGAGTATCTGGCTCAGAGTACATCATATCTAAATTAATAAATATTGGTGCGTATCTCTCAAACCCGGTTACTGCAACTCTTACTTGTTGATCCTCGCTATCAAAAAATAAGTCTCCAGCATCTCTTCCATTTAGAAAGATAAATTTATGTTTCTTAACGGAATTAATTACAGAAGTGAGGTAAATATCTTCCAGTATCTTTTTTTCGTCATTCTCGAGAGGACAAATTGGTGTTTTCAAGCAATCACTTGCGATTTTCGGGAGAAGGGTATAGGCAAAATGAAAATCTGCCTCAATTCTTCCTCCACCATTTCCTGCGATATCACCAGACCCCATTCGACGTATCATCTCTTCTGAAAGACCCATCCTTCTCATTGCTTGAAGTGTTCTATCATCCAAATTTAGAATATAAGGATTATGGTCAACGCTCATTTTCTCTTCTTCAATAGCTTCTGGTAAAGGAGCACTGACTACTAAATTTGCATCATCAGCAAAAACAGCTAAAGGATTTAAAACGAACAAAACTGTGATTAATAATTTTTGTAGTCTCATTGGGAAAGGTCCTTTTTTGTATGAGAAAAAAGTTGAGCATTAAGCTGGAAAACTTCGCTTCCACTATCAGTTGAGAATTCTTCATTAAACTCTTGAATAAATTTGAAAACTCTATCTTTGGCCTTCTCAAGATCCTGAGGGTTCATCCTATAGGTAAGAGAAGTAATTTGCCTTTCTTCAACAGGCTTATCTCGTAGAGACTCGACTGCTCTTTCCATCATTCCAGTGTGGTGATTTTTAAGTGCACTACTTGGGATATCGTTAGGAGAGATAACTCCTTTTTCAGAAGAAATAAGTTTCCCTTCAGCATCTCTAGTAACTAAACCTAGCTCTTGTAATGCATCTATTGCATATCGAATTTGGCTCGGAGTTACTTTTCTATCTAGTCTTTTAAACATCCAATCATAATCTTCAATAAATCCTGGTGAATTAATGAGTTGCTTTATGACGTAAAAATACCATTTCGAAATGAGTGAGAATTGATTTAAATTTAATTGAATACTATTTTTTCCTGGAGCCAAAACAGACATTCTTTTAAGAACGTCAGAAGGATCTTTACCCTTTCTTTTTGTTCTTTCTAGGTCTACCTGGAGGTCTAAGTACTGTCTTTCTTTTGAAGTAAGTTTTAACTCTTTACCTAGGGAGTTAATCATATCTCTACTGGGTACTCTGTCACCATTAAGAACCATTGTGAGTGAACTAGGTGACTTGTATCCTAGTTTCTTTGCCCAAATGGAAAGTGTTCCACTAGTATGATTATATTTCCCATTTGGAAAACAGGCGGCCTTGAGAAATTCTCGATAGTCCCCAAACTCAAAAATGCTTGGTTTTATATCTTTGGTTAGTAGTTCCAAAATATCTCCATTCAACTGAAAATTGACTTGTACTGTTAGATGTTTCTAGCAGTATTTTTTCACAGATGGAATAAAAAAGTTTTCACAGGGCGAGAATTACACGGTTTCTAAATAGTGCAGAGATTCAAGATTTTTGTTGTGATAACAGTAGTTTAGGTGTCTTTCCAGTTTTCTGGGTGCTTTTTAAGGTACTCTAAAATGGCCTCAACTAAATAAGTGATACTCATTTTCTTCTCATCGGGGTTGAAGTGTTTCACATATTTGCACTTCTCTTTCATTATGGGAGAGCTCATGGCGATGGCAAAATGTACGATATCACTAAAAATCATTCTCATGGCCCAATGTCTACCTTCGAAGGGAATATCTTCGCCTACATCTCTTGTAATAACCTCAAGAAAGGCTTCTTTTCCAGGAGGTCCAAAATCGTTTTCATCCTCTTCACAAAAAAAGCCTTCAGGTACCTCAACTGTATCTTGAAGAAAAAGTTTAAAAGTATTTAGTAGTCCTGAACTGTTTTCTAAGAAATAGTTATAAATTTTCCAAGTGAATTCTTTGGAGTCAATACTTTGATCTGCTCCAATAAGGTTTATCTCTTCAGACATTTTTTCATAACCGGCCTGGAAAGTGGCACAGTAGAGGTTGTTTTTATTTTTGAAATGATAGTTTATTGCCGCAAGATTAACTCCTGCTTCAGAAGCGATATCTCTGATAGAGGTACCATCAAGGCCTTTCTCAGCAAAAAGTTTTGAAGAAACAATGAGGATTTTTGATTTTGTATCATTATCAGTCATGAGTTAACCTCTACTAGCGTTTCGTTAATCTTGTTATTATTTTGATCCTTATTGAAAACTTTAGTTTTAATCCTTCCCATGAAGCCATTTAGGTCTTCAAGGATGGCATAGGCACAGGGAACCCAGATTAAAGTTAAAATAGTTCCCGAGGTAAGACCCCAGGCCATTGCTAGCGTCATGGGGATTAAAATTGCATCAGATCCACCAATTCCGTAAGCAGTTGGCAATAGTCCTGAAATTGTCGTCAATGAAGTTACGAGTACTGCTCTAAGTCTCATCCCAGAGGCCTTAACTAGAATATCGTGAAGCTCTAATTTCCCTTCTTTTTTCATATTATCAATAAAGCTGATAAGGACAATGCCCGAGTTTACAATGATTCCACCTAGTCCAATGATTCCAATTAAAGCAAGGAAACTAATTGGTCTACCATGAAGATAGAAGGCTATAGAGAAACCTAGTAATCCTAGAGGGATCGTCGTCATAATGATTGCAGGTCTAATGTAGGACTTAAAGAGGAAAACAAGTAATGCAAATATTCCTATTAAAGAGAGAACTAAAGCAGAAAAGAGGCTATCCATAGATTCTTTAGTTGATTCTGCAGCTCCGCCAAAAACTAAACTTACTCCAGGATGTTTGTCCTTATATTTCTCATAGATCTTAGTAAGCTTTTTGTTTGCAACGAAACTTGTAATCTTTTCTTCGTTAACACTACCAGTTAATGTTTTTGATCTTTTAAAATCGAAGCGTTTAACTTGAGGTGATCCTTTATCAACCTCAAAGGAGGCAAACTGTCCTAATGGAACAAGGTTTCCTCTTGGGTCGAGAACCTTTATGTTTCTTAAGTCAGTTATATTTTTTCTAAAAGGCTCTTGTAATCTAACAATTACATCTACATCTTTATTTTCTAAAGTTAATGTTGAAATTCTCTTTCCTGAAACAGCAGTTCTAACAGTCGACCCAATACTTTTAATATTTAACCCAAGGCGGGCCGCTTTTTCATAATCGATATTGATATAGACCTCATCATCTCCAATGACATCATCAATTTTTACATCATATACACCATCAACTTTTTCGATCTCGGACTTAATAGAATTAATCATTCCATAAAGATCTTTCATATTATTACTTCGAAAAGTTGCTTCAATTGGATTTCCAACAGGTGGACCGTTAACAAGAGCTTCGAAGGCAACGTTCTTCGCGTAAGTTGTATTTATGGTTTGGAGTTTTTTAATAACTTCGGTGTATGATAAATTGTTTTTATAATTGTCTGAGACATAAATTGAAATCATCCCAACATTATTACCTTCTTTTGCTTTTGGATCTCCTGGGCCTTTTGTTGCGACCCCTGCTCTTGCAACAATATGTTCAGCATCTTCTCCAAGAGTTTTCTTAATATCTAAAGATAGTCTTTGAAGAACAGTGTGCGTAGATTCAATTCGTGAGCCTCTTTCTAATTCAACTCGTGTTAAATATACTTCAGTCTGTTCAGCCGGAAAAAGGATGAACTTATTTGCTACTCCCATAAAAAAGAAACTGATCATGATGAGGACGCCAAAGCCTCCCATAACTAAGTATCTTTTTCTAATCATGGTATCCATGAATCGCTCAAATTTTTCTTCAAAGCGACTAAACCAGTCTACGTGCTCTCCTGTCACTTTCTCTTTTACAACTTTTCCAGCTATTTTTAATCTCATGGGAAGGAAAAAGAAGCTTTCTGCAAGAGAGAAGAGAAGTGAAATCGTAACGACGATTGGAATCCACTTAATAAATTCTCCCATAACACCTTTTGTCACTAACATTGGAAGAAAGGCAGCTATTGTTGTAAATGCTGTCGCTGTAATAGGAAGCCAAAGACTGG
Source organism: Bacteriovoracaceae bacterium (assembly GCA_023954635.1). Lineage (GTDB taxonomy): Bacteria > Bdellovibrionota > Bacteriovoracia > Bacteriovoracales > Bacteriovoracaceae > M0603. Next base: position 99 of record JAGSHI010000154.1, on the reverse strand, counting down.
AAACAGATTCTGTCGCAGCTTCTTTGGGGTCCATGCCTGCTTGTCTAAGTCGGGTAAAGTTTTCAGATATAACAACGGAGTTATCAACCAACATCCCTA
>JAGSHI010000018.1 GCA_023954635.1 Bacteriovoracaceae bacterium | reverse complement strand
GTTAATATGGTGATTTTTAATGATGCTTAGCCTTCAAAAAATTGATTCTGCACTATAACCAAGTAAAGAAATCAAGATAAACCTTTTTTCAGTGTGTTGACATGATTTACATGTGAACAGAAAATAGATGTGAAACAAAAGGAAAATAATGGGTCTCATCAGCGCTGGAAAATGTGACATTGGTCGAAAACGAAAAACAAATCAAGATTCAATCTACTTGAATCCTGAGAGGAACATTTTTGTTGTGGCCGATGGGATGGGAGGGCACAACGGTGGAGATATTGCTTCAGCAATGGCCGTTAAACATGTGCCTGAATTTATAATCCAGAATTACGATATGGATCCAATCCAGGCCTCTTCTCAATCAGTAATAAGTGCAAACAAGGCCATTTTAAATAGAGGTAAAGAAGATCCTAAGTTAGAAGGTATGGGGACTACTGTTGTGACCATGTACTTTCGTGGTCAGAATCTCTACCTTACAAATGTTGGTGACTCGAGGTCTTATCTCATTAACAAAAACCGACTATTTCAATTAAGTAAAGATCATTCCTTAGTTCAAGAAAAATTAAATATGGGCATTTATGATCGTGAGCAAGCTGCTAAAGATCCTCAAAAAAATGTTCTCGTCCGCACAGTAGGCTTCGATGATGAAGTTGATGTTGATGTTTGGACTTATAAAGTTAGTAAGAATGACGTTTTTCTTGGTTGTTCTGACGGCCTGCATGGAAAAGTAAGTGATGAAGATATCATATTCATTATAAACAAATTTATACCTAATCCAAGTACTGCAACTCAGTCCGATGTTGAACAATGTGCACAATATTTAATAGACCAGGCCAATCGTAATGGTGGTAACGATAATATTAGTGTCATTCTTGTTCTTGCTCAGTAAAAATCGATACACAGTGAACCTTGCCATTACTTCTTTGTGATTTTAGAATATTAGATTGAATTTATTCATTTTAACGGAGAGCAAAATTGGACCGTTACTTCACTATTATGGTGGTCCCAGAAAGAGAAAAAGGTGTTAAATCCTTAAGAATTCCAAGAATTATTTTTAATTCTTTAGTCTTCCTTAGTGTTGCTGTCATTTTTCTCATTGGAATTCTAGTTTACGACTACACAAAGATTCTTGGACAGGTCCATCAAAACGAACACCTTTCAATTGAAAACAGACAATTAAAAGAACAGATTCAATTATTTCAAATGAAGTTAAATTCTTTAACTGATGATATTGAAAGAATACACAACTTCGAAAAGAAGCTTAGAATAATTACAGGTCTAGAAGAAGCCGACATGACTAAGGCCGTAAAGGGCCATGAAGAAAACGACAAGGGAACTAAAAAGTCCAAGAAAGGTATTGGTGGACCACCTCAAGTACAAAATATTGATCCGTTTAAAGAAATTAAAAACCGAATTAGAAAACCTTCTAACCATGATAAATATAATAATTTTAAAAAACTATATGAGCAGAAGATTGCAACAAACTTCGGGCTTCAAACGGGTTATGCTTACACCAAAGAGTGGGACTTACTAACCAAACAAAGTTTTTTACTAGCAGGACAATTTGCTAGTTTCGATTTTATCTATTCAGAAATTCAAAACTTCACAAAAGAATTAGAATTAAAAGTTCATGGCCTAGACCAATTCCTTTTAGACAAAGACAGTTTTTTAAAATCAACACCAACTCTTCTTCCTGCTAAAGGTTGGATAACAAGTTATTATGGTCCCAGAAATTCACCCTACTCTAATAGGGTTAAAATGCATGAAGGACTTGATGTTGGCGCTAAAAGCGGTACGCCTATAATTGCTCCAGCAGATGGAGTCGTTACTTACTCAGGGAAAAAGCCTGGGTTTGGAAACTTTGTTCAGATAGATCATGGTTATGGTGTAGAAACTATTTATGCACACGCGAGTAGACTACATGCCCACAAAGGACAAAGAGTTGTACGAGGCGATTTATTGGCCGCAATTGGTAGTACAGGGTACTCAACTGGACCTCACCTTCATTATGAAGTGAGAGTAAACGGTACACCTGTAGACCCATTATATTTCATTTTAGATTAGACTTAGGAGTAAAATATGTTTAACCCGTTACGGGCCATCTTTGGTACAAAACATGATAGAGATATCAAAAGATTAAGACCATTGATCCAACAAATAAATGACTTAGAACCAAAAATGAAAGAGCTCTCAAATGAAGAGCTTAAGGCCCAAACCGAAAAATTCAAAGACAGAATTAATAATGGTTCGACTTTAAACGAAATACTTCCTGAAGCATTTGCCACAGTAAGAGAAGCCTCGATTAGAACACTTGAAATGAGACATTTTGATGTTCAAATTTTGGGTGGGATAGTTCTTTTTGAAGGCAAAATCGCAGAGATGAAAACTGGTGAAGGAAAGACGCTTACTGCTACCCTTCCACTATATTTACATGGCCTAACGGGAAAAGGTGCTCACCTTGTTACTGTCAACGACTACCTTGCCTCTAGGGATGCTGAGTGGATGGGACAGATTTATAACTTTTTAGGCCTTAGTGTTGGTTGTATTGTTAATGATATGAGCGATGAAGACAGACATGCCGCTTACAAAGCTGATATCACCTACGGAACAAACAACGAGTTCGCTTTTGATTATCTTAGAGATAATATGAAATTTGATCTTGAAGATTATGTTCAAAGAGATCATAACTACTGTATTGTCGATGAAGTCGATTCTATTTTAATCGACGAAGCTAGAACTCCCCTTCTCATTTCTGGACCATCAGAAGGAGATACTGGTCTTTATAGTGTAGCAAATGCTCTAATTCCAAAGTTAAATCCTGAAAAACACTTCACAATAGACGAGAAAGCAAGATCTGCTATTTATACTGATGAAGGTATTACAGAAATTCAAAAGTTATTAAAAATTGAAAATCTCTTCAATGTTCAAAACTCTGAAATGCTTCACCACTTGAATCAAGCTCTTAAAGCTCATTCTCTATTCAAAAGAGATGTGGATTACGTTGTAAAAGAAGATCAAGTCATTATTGTTGATGAATTTACAGGACGTCTTAAAGACGGTTCACGTTGGTCTGATGGATTACACCAAGCAGTTGAAGCCAAAGAAGGCGTTCAAATCAAAAAAGAGAATCAGACTCTTGCATCCATTACATTTCAAAATTATTTTAAACTTTATAATTCACTCTCAGGTATGACAGGTACTGCTGATACAGAGGCCGAGGAATTCGGAAAAATCTATAGCCTAGAAGTTGTTGTCGTCCCTACTAACTTACCTATCGCAAGAATTGATGATGCTGACGTTATTTATAAAGACAAAGCTGCAAAATATAAAGCGGCTTCACTTTTAATTCAAGAATTACATGAGAAAGGACAACCAGTTCTTGTTGGTACAATTTCTATTGATTCTTCGGAAATTATTTCGGGTCATTTGAAAAAATACGGTGTCCCTCATGAAGTCCTCAATGCCAAACAACATGAGAGAGAAGCTTCTATTGTTCAAAATGCTGGTCAAAAAGGTGCTATCACGATTGCAACAAACATGGCCGGCCGTGGTACCGATATTAAGCTAACCGACGAAACGAAGGAACTTGGTGGGCTTTTCATTCTAGGTACAGAAAGACACGAATCTAGAAGGATTGATAACCAACTTAGAGGTCGATCTGGGCGTCAAGGAGACCCTGGACATTCAAAATTCTTTCTCTCTCTTGAAGATGATCTCATGAGAATTTTTGGATCAAAGAAAATTTCAGGGTTTATGGAAACTCTTGGGATGGAAGACGATGAACCAATCGAACATAAAATGATTTCAAATGCCATTGCCAAGGCACAAAAGAAAGTTGAAGGGCATAATTTTGAAATAAGAAAACATCTTCTTGAATACGATAACGTAATGAATGAACAAAGACGTGTCATATATAAACTAAGAAGAGATATCCTCGATGATAAGGACAACCTAGGCTTCATCAAAGAGATGATTGAGGATGTAAGTGCTTATTTGGTTGATAACTATAGGCCAGAGCGAAAAGTTCCAATCGATTCATGGCCATGGGATGATATGAAAAAAGGTTTTAATACCACTTTCTATTCTGATTACGACATAAATGCTCCAGAATGCCTCCAGAAGTACGATGGTGAAATCGAAAAGTATTTTGCCACTATTTCTACAGAGCTTATGAATAAAAAATTCTCTGAATACGAAGACGAACAAGTTACTTATGCAATCAGAGAAATTTTACTTTCAATTTTTGATCAATATTGGAAAGACCATTTATTATCAATGGACCATTTAAAAGAAGGGATCAATCTAAGGGCCTATGCTCAAAAAGATCCTATGACAGAATACAAAAGAGAAAGTTTCAGTTTGTTTGAAAACATGAAAGTTGAAGTCAAAAAGACAGTTGTACAAAATGTTTTCAGTGTTCAACTTTATACTCAAGAAGAGATTGAAGAACTTAAAAAGAAACAACAAGAGATGCTTGAGGCCCAGATTGAGGCCCATAAACGCGCTCAAGAAGAAGCGGAAAATGCAACAGAAGGTAAAGCACAGCCAGTTAAGCGTTCGACCAATAAAGTAGGAAGGAATGATCCGTGCCCATGTGGTTCAACTAAAAAGTTTAAGCATTGTCACGGAGCTTGATTAAATTATTTCCATGGACTTATTAAGAAATTAATAAGAAAGGAAAGTGCTAATGTCAGATGACGAAAAAAAAGATCTTACGAAGATCACAGATCTCTCAGAGTTTATTCATCAGGACGACCCTGAAACTGATGCTCTCTTAGGCTCTGAAGACGATGATGATGACCCGGCCATGCCTGCGCCCGAGGAAATGTCTAGCATAGATGATCTTGACGACGATCCCGAAGAGGCAGAATCGACTTTCGAAGAGGCCTCTTTTGATTCAGAAGAATCTACTGACGAAATAGAAGAAACAAACTTTGGTGAAGATACCGAAGAAGCTAGCTTTGGTGGTGAAGATACCGAAGAAGCTAGTTTTGGTGGTGAAGACACCGAAGAAGCTAGTTTTGGTGGTGAAGACACCGAAGAAGCTAGTTTTGGTGATGATGACACCGAAGAAGCCAGTTTTGGTGATGATCATACCGAAGAAGCTAGCTTTGGTGAAGACACCGAAGAAGCTAGCTTTGGTGATGATGATACCGAAGAAGCTAGCTTTGGTGATGATGATACCGAAGAAACTAGTTTTGGTGATGATGACACCGAAGAAACTAGCTTTGGTGATGATGACACCGAAGAAACTAGCTTTGGTGAAGCCACCAAAGAAGCCAGTTTTAGTGATGACACAGAAGAAGAAAGTTCTTCTTTTGATATGTCTGATGATGAAGAACAAAATTTTTCTGAGCCGGAACCGGAACCTGAGCCAATACCTGAACCAGAGCCTATAATCGAAACTCCTGCCCCTCAAACAAATATCTCCACACCAAAAGAGTCATTTGAAGATGTAAAACAATTTGCAAAGAATATTTCTTATGGGGTTGTCGCAGCAGGTGGAAATCCACCATATTCAATAGTTCTCAAGAATATTAAATATAAAGAAGATGCCGATGATCTTCTCATTATTCTACGAGAGCATGGTCTCGTAAATGACAGTAATCAAGCAACGATGGAGCAAGGCCTTGCCAATGGTTCAGTATTGATTAGCCAGATAAGTGAATATTCAGCAATATACTTGGCCCATAGGATGAGAAGATTCAACATTGAAATACTTGTTGGTTTAAGTGAAGAACTTCATCCATCAAAAACATATGACAAGTCAGAGGTTGGTCTCGTTACGAAAAAAACTTTACGAAAGAATCGTAAAGACACTATGGATCTCTCTGAAAAACCCGTATCTCTGTCAAATATTTTGATGGCCACGACACCACAGCTCGAAAACTATATCATTAAGAAATATATCTCTATTGCGACAGAACATCGAGTAATAGATGAATCGGAATTAGAAGTACTTCAGCACTCAAACCTACCTGACGATACTGACGAAGAAAAACCAAAAGAAAGAAAAGAGTTTAGTTATTTTGAGAAAAATGAAGGTGAATTACTTGCAGATATTTCCTTAGGCCTCGATGAAATTTACCAAGAGCTCGCCGACGGTTTAAAGAGTCAATGTTTAAAGTCTGGTGGCAATGCTGTGATTGGAATTAATTTTCAACTAACTCCGCTAGTAATCAGAGATTCAGAAAACCCAGGCGTTAAATACAAAATAACAGCAACTGGTAATATTGTTTGGGTTTCAGACTCTGGAGGTGTCGGACTTGAAATCTGACTCTCCTCTCTCTAAGGCAAATGACCACTATGATGTCGTAATAGTCGGAGCTGGAATTACAGGTGCTGGGATATTTAGAGATTTGGCCCTTCATGGACTAAAAGTTTTACTTGTCGACTCTAAAGACTTTTCCAGTCAGACTTCTCAAAGTTCTTCAAAGATGCTTCATGGTGGTATTCGCTATTTAGAAAATCTTGATTTTGCTCTCATCTGGGAGGCCTTGCATGAAAAGAACTTTTGGATTAAACGAGCACCACACTTATGTTATGAAGATGCATTCTATTTGCCTATTTTCAAAGAATCAGCAAGACCGCTTTGGATGGTGGGTATTGGTCTTTGGCTTTATGATTTTTTATCGAGTTTTAAAAACTCTCCACATAAAATTTTAGGTCGTGAAAAAACTCTAAAAGCAATTCCAGGACTTAAATCGAATGGACTGTCCGGTGCAGGTGTTTATTATGATGCCGTTATGGATGATGTTAAGATTACACTTGAAGTAATTTATGACGGTCTGATTGAGAAGAAATGCCATGCTCTAAATTACGTGACGATGACATCTTTTGAAAACAAAGATTCTATTAATATCCTAGAATTAAAAGACGAACTTACTGGAGAAGAAAAAACAGTTACAGCTTCTCAAACTGTTTTTGCGACAGGTCCATTTACAGATAAGCTCATGGAAAACCTTGGAAATATTCCTTGGACACCTCGCCTACTTCCTTCTAAGGGGAGTCATCTCTGGCTTAAGAAAAGTAAAATTAAACTAGAACACCCAATGGTACTTAATGATAAAAATGGACGAGTTATTTTTGTTATTCCACATGAAGGTGCTATTTTAGTAGGTACGACTGAGGTTATTGAAGAAGGAAGTTTTTTTGACATTAAGATCTCTGAAGAAGAAATTGACTACCTACTTTTAAATTTAAATAACTATTTCCCAAATGCGCAATTTGAAAGAGAAGATATCATCTCTACTTTTGCTGGAATTAGACCTCTCGTAAAAGACGATACATCAGGCGATAGAGGGAAAACCAGTAGAGTTCATAAAGTTTATCAACCCTATCATAACCTCCATGTCATCCTAGGTGGAAAATACACGACCTTCAGAGTTATGGGCCAAGAGATCTCGAGGAACATTTGCCAATCGTTAAACAAAAACTATAACAGCTCTCTTACACAAAAAGCCTTAAGGAAACGTTCAAATGTATCCTCATTTAAAGAAAGAAGAAAAGAGCTCGGCAGAGAGCGTGTAGAAAAAATAATTAGAGAAGAGCATGTTCGAACCAAAGACGACCTTTTAACAAGAAGACTTGGCCTACAGAATACTGGTGTGTGGAGGTTTACTCCTCCTTATGATCAATTTCTAGAAGATTATGAAGATTTGCTAAGACAGTTAGACTAAGCTTACCATCGGTACCCAATACCTACCTGAACTCTAGGGCCAGAAACAGTTTTTGTATATTCAGTTCCATCATCTAAGGCGTATTTTTCTCCACGTTGGTACCAATCAAGAAGTGCTCTTGCTCCTAAACCATCTTTTAAAAAAAACTTAAATCCCATTCCAACAGAAAAGAAAGTCGAATTACCGTCTAAGCTTTGTGGATCAGAAGAAACAGTATTAGTTTGAAATGAAATACTATCTTGAGTTGACCCAACACCAATAGTGAAATTGGCGAAACCAATTCCTCTACCGTAACTTAGAGCATCTGCAATGAAGTGATAATTTGCACCAACACCATATCCAAATGCATCTAAACTAACTTGTGTTCCTGAAATCCCTACGGCCTCATGTGTACTTTTATGAAAAAATGCACTCATACTAAAGTTTCGGAGTGCCTTACTTTGTGAATCAAAATACTTCTCTATTCCAAAAGAAAAATCTAAAGAGGCATTCGTGCCAGTGGTAGTAATTCCATCCCCTAAGTCAGAGCTAGAGCTCATATTATTAAAATTGAGCAGGCCAAATACTTCAACTGTTTTGCGAGAGATGCCAATTGAAACATCTGAACTTCTCATAGAGTTGTCAGTGCTACCACCACCTCCTAGGGCCTCTAGTTCTCTTTTATCTTCATCTTTTAGTTGATCTAAATCATTTGCTCCTGGGGCTAGTGCTATCGCAGGAGGAACATCAATATCCCCTTGTTTCTCTGCTACTATGTCTTTTGTTTGGTCTTCTGAAAGTTTCATGCCTTTTGTAATTTTGAGATTCATAACTTTATCTTTAAACACGGCTTCTCTATCTATAACTCTATAGACAGACCATATTGACCTCGTTGGAGAAGCCTTTACTACTACACCTCTTGCAACGACTCCAGTTGTTAAGAAAAACTTTGCATGATCCCCTTCAACCAGGCCGTCTTCAAGTCCTCTATTTATGAGTACTGTTTTTTTCGTTTTACTAACTTTTATCAATCTTAAAGTTAGTTTTTCATCAACCTCTAAGGCCATTGAATTCATGGCATAGACTAAAAAAACAATGAGTATTAATCCCTTTTTCATACTCTCACCCCTAAAAGTAAGTACTCAGTCCAACGGTAAATTTCACATCTTCAACAGATATACTTCCATTGATATCGTCTTCAAGTAAATCTACTGTATTTAACTTTAAATATTCATAAGAAAACTTAATTTTTAATCCCCAACCAATTCCAGAAATTTGGTCCAATTCATCACCAGACTTAAACCTATATTTAAAACCTAGGTAAGTAGGAACACCAATAAGTTGATAGTTATAATCTTTAACTAAACCTATACCTTGACCAAGAGCATTTCCTCTCATAATTCCCATGCCACCAAAAAAACTCCACTTATAAATCGTTGCGGGGTTATTCACAAAGTAATAATTAACTCCAAGTTTTACAATTCCTTCGGTAAACCTTCCGTTTTTATCTCCACCCATATTATAGAAAGAGATTGTTCTCAAAAGAAAAGCATCTATTGTTGTTTTATCCCAATCAGGGGAGCTTCTTCTCAAGTGATATTCATAGCCAACACCTAAACTATAGTTTGAGCCTTGAAAATTATCATCGTTAGTAGTGTAGTGATTTACGAGGGCCGTGCTATATGTAACAGTAACTTCGTTTGCGTTATATTCACTTAATGACAGTCTTTGTCTTTCATTCTCTCTGCGTATACCACTTTTTATAAAGAACCTTCTTAACTGCTCATCATCCATATCAGAAGACCAGAGTTTTCCATCTCGCTCCACTTTGGCCATTGCTTGAGGACTAACCCATTTTCTTTCTTCTTTTTCTTTTTGATATTTTGCGTATACAGTTTCATCCATAACAGTTTCACGGATCTGTCTGAAGTCTTCATCTTTCTTTTGATCTTTGTAAAAAGTATTAAGGCTGTATTTGTAATCATTAAATTTTTTCACGGAGCCATCAACAACACTTTTAAATAACTTGTCTCCATCCTTTTCTCTAAATTCATTTAAATCTCTGTCTTCACTAATATCAGTTTCTCTATTCGTTTCAACTTCTTGAAGATAGTCATCAACATAAGTAAGATTTTTATCTTTCGACCATGTTTCAAATTCAGTAATAATTCTTTCTTCATCAACAGTTGCGTATGTTTCAGTGAGTTCTTGATTATTCTGATCATATTTTTCTGATTTTTTTATTAACTCTGTAGGAACTCCAGCATTTTTTTCTTCAACATACTTAAGTGGAGTATCACCTTTTCTAAGAATAACTCTTCTTTTTAAAAATTTAGCATCTCGCCTTCCGGACAACACCTCTTTCATTGTGACAAAAACGATTCTTTGACCTTTGTCGATAAACTCAGACTTATTTACGTCTCTCATATACCAATAGGAGTAGCTGCTATGGACTTTGATGACTTCAGCATTTGCTAGATATTTAAACTTTGGACGATTCATGTCCCCAATGGCCTTTAAGAATTGGCCTTTCATTCCTGGCCTAAGTCCCTCAAAGCTTCCTCGATCAAGGATAAGCGACATTCCTGTCGAGCTTATTTCAAGAACTTTTGCCATTCCAATAGCAAACGACTGCTTCGAAATAAGCAGTGAACCTGTAAAAGTTAGTAAAAATACTAAAAATTTCCAATATTTAGACATATATTTGATCTCATTAATATTTTAACATGCTAAGTAGCTAATAAGTGTTAGTGGGAAGTTATGACCTAGCGCTTAAAAAAAGTTAGATACTCCCCCATGAGAGTTGAAGGATTACACTTTTTCACATATAAAAAGAGTCTATAAACTGATATAAAACACTAGGTTGACACGTGGCTAGAAGAAAAAAATTCCAAAAGATATACCGATATCAATGCTCAATTACTGAGGAAGAGTTCAAAACGACAAAAGAAGCATCGAACCCTGAAGAGTTGATGTCTATAAAGGCTTGGTATGAACTTCATCCAGAAGAAGATGACAGACCTGAATCAATAAAAAAACAACTCGAAGAACAATAAAACAATAGTTCTCTGTTTAAGGACAAACTATGGAAACAAGAAAGCTAGTCATTGTGGGTAGTGGGCCCGCCGGATATACAGCAGCACTTTATGCCTCTCGTGCAGATTTAAAACCTCTTTGCATTGAAGGTCATGAGCCTGGTGGTCAGTTAACAACAACTACAGATGTTGAAAATTTCCCAGGGTTCCCTGACGGAGTTATGGGTCCTGATTTAATGACCCAGATGAAGAAACAGGCCGAAAGGTTTGGAACAGAGTTTTTAAGTACACACGTTACAGATGTGGACCTATCTAAAAGACCATTTAAACTAACTTGTGAAAATGGAAATGAATATTTAGCAGAAAGTTTAGTTATCTCTACAGGTGCTTCTGCAAAGTACTTAGGTTTACCAAATGAAAAAGAACTCATAGGTCGTGGGGTTAGTGCCTGTGCTACTTGTGATGGATTTTTCTACAGAGACAAAATAGTTCACGTTGTCGGTGGTGGTGATACTGCGATGGAAGAGGCAATGTTCCTTTCAAAGTTCGCGAGTAAAGTTTACATTCTTCACAGAAGAGATTCTTTCAGGGCCTCGAAACCTATGCAACAAAGAGTTTTTGATAATGAAAAGATTGAAGTCCTTTGGAATAAGTCTACTGAAGAAATTATTTTTGATGACTCAGGAGTAACCGGATTAAAAGTAAAAGATACAGTTTCTGGAGAAGTTATTGAGCGCCAAACAGATGGTTTTTTTCTAGCAATTGGGCATACTCCAAATACATCATTTTTAAACAGCCAAATAGATATTGATGACCATGGTTTCATAGTAACAAAAGGTCAACATCCAGATACAAACGTTCCTGGTGTATTTGCTTGTGGTGATGTTCAAGATAGTTATTATCGTCAGGCCATATCAGCTGCAGGTACAGGCTGCATGGCGGCCATTAGAGCTGAGAGATTCCTAGAAGATCAGCATTAAGAGCCCTTCAACTAATGAAGTAAGGTATTGAAATTATACAATACCTTACTATTTCACCTTAATAATTCATCAAAATTTGTCGATAAGAATCCAACTATAAATAGCTTAAAGTACGTGCTGCCAAAAATTTTGGTCTAGCCTAATTTTATTGTAAAGAAACTTTTGCTTCATAAATAGCTAACTTTACAGGAAACAAGTGAATATCTGATGCTTTCAGTTATTCCGTACGGTTTAAGAAGTTAAAATTATAGTAGCGCATAAAAAATTTGGGGGATTCTTGAAAAATTTCAAGATCATTAGTCATTTAGTGACCATCCTATTGAACCTACAGTTCGCTCTTTACCCATTGGTAGAAGTGACAAACTATGGGTACAGAACTGGTTATTTAAATTCTCCAACTTTAAAACTTGAGGCCCCGACAACCCCTATACTCTTTATAGTTGATAATATTTTATTTTCAAAGGCCTATGCAGAGTCTTCCATTAAAACACCCCAGCAGGTTTGTTCAGAATCTGGTCGTCAATGGTTCTCTTATAATGGGATTGAAATTTGTGTGACCCAACAACAATATAATGAACTTCAATCTGAAGCTCAAAAATGTAACCAAGGTTCATTTTCTGAAAAGATTGCATGTGCCCAGGGACTTGAACAAAAAGCATATGAGATTGTCTTAGCACCAGGACAAACTTGTCAGACTCCTGCGACTTGTACGGGAGCAGACAAAGTATTTAATTGTATGTTCATGCAGTGTCTTACAAATGATCAAAATACAACTTTAAGTAACAAAGCTACTGAGTGTAAAAACCATACTGATATAAATACAAAAAGAACTTGCGTGCAAACTCTCCAATCTGAAATTAATACAACAATCACTGCAAATGCAAGTACAGAAAACGGAGGGACAGGAGACTTGTCAAATGGAGCTCCACTCGATCCTTGTTTACAAACAGATTTAGCTGTTCAATGTAGAAATAATGGTATGGTTTGGGAATGCAGCCTTCAATTATGTCTCACTGTTTCAGAAAACCTTATTCTCAACCAACAGATGGATATCTGTAAGGAAGAATATAAAACTGATGGACAAAAGTTACTTGCTTGTCAGGATGCGGTTAAAAAAGATTTTAACGATTTCAACAATGGTAGCTACAACGCCTGTGATACTTCCAATAATGACAAAGCAACTGAGTGTAAGGCCGGTGGCCAAACTTGGAACTGTCTAGCAAAGATGTGTTTAACAAGTGATGCGAATGCAAACTTAAATGCAGAATTTAATGATTGTAAGAGCAAGCCAACAGCTGCCGAAAGAGATGCCTGTAATAAAAATGCTCTGACCTCTGTTGCAGAATATAAAATATTAGAGTGTACTCCCACGAGTGCACAAAAATCTATGTGTGAGTCAAAAGCATTAGTATGGAGTTGTATTTCAGAACAATGTATTACTCCGAAAGAAGATACTGTTATCAAGCAAGAATATAATAAGTGCCAGTCTAAACCAACTCAAGCAGAACAAGATGCATGTGTTCAAAAATGGACAGACATGATGGCCCAATATGGTGGTAGCTGTCAGACTGCAAAAACAGCTGAGAAAGCAGCTTGTGAAGCAGAAGGAAAAGTATGGAATTGTTCAGCTAATTATTGTCTATCACAAGAATACAACGCACAGTTAAGAGCTGGAGCGGTTGATTGTCATGTAAAAGATGATCAGGCCCAGATTGATGCTTGTATGGATATACTAGAAGAAAAAACAGTCAGAGATATTTCTTCTGGAAGCCTATGCTCCTTAGATACGGATAAAGCAAAGAATTGTGATGCACTCCCCGGTCATACATGGAACTGCAATGTAAACTTCTGCCTATCAGATGCATATAATCAAGGTTTAACTGATAAGACTGTTACTTGTTATCAAAAGACAGTTGAACAAGAAAAAATCGATTGTATGACACAATTAAAAAAGGATACTGCAAAAGATATTGCTAGTGGTGCCTTATGTGATAATACGACACAGGAGTATAAAGATTGTAGTTCGAAAGGAATGGTTTGGAACTGTAATTTAAATTTTTGTGTTACAAAAGAGTATAACGACAACTTAACTGGTGAAACTGTTGTTTGTTACGATAAGCCGAATGAGCTTGATCAAGAAAACTGTCTTACAGCACTTAAAAAGAAAACTGTTCGTGATATTGCGAGTGGTGCATTATGTGATGCTCAAGATCCAGCAGCTGTTGAATGCGCTAAAGAAGATGGAAAAGTTTGGAACTGCCAGGTTAAGTTTTGTCTTCCCGAAGATTACAATAATAAATTAACCGATTCAGCAGTTAATTGTTACGAAAATAAAACTCCAGCACAATCTGACTCATGTATGGAGCAACTTAGAAAAGATACTATTGCAGAAATTGCAGGCGGAGCTCTTTGTGACAACACAACTCCAGATGCTGTCGCTTGTACCGCAGAAGGAAAAGTTTGGAACTGTAATGTAAATTTTTGTCTTACTCAAGAATATAATGAAAAACTAGTCGCAGATTCTGTTACTTGTTACTCCAAGCCAGCTCAAAGTGAGATCGATCAATGTATGGAACAACTTCGATCTGACACTATTACTGATATTGCAGGAGGAGCCCTTTGTGACAAATCAGGTGAAGATGCCGTTGCCTGCTCTAGTGATGGCAAGATTTGGAATTGCCTCGTCGGATACTGTCTAACCCAAGATTACAATAAACAATTAACAGATGACATATCTGCTTGTTACAAACTTCCAACAAAAGCCGAAACTCAAACTTGTGTCGATGAATTAAAAGATAAAACTGTTGGAGATATAGCTGGAGGAGCACTTTGTGATAAGAACGCTCCAGAAGCGACATCATGTGAATCAAAACCAGGCCACATATACAATTGTGAAGTAAAGTTCTGTTTAACTACAGCTTATAATGATGACCTAGCCCTAAAGGCTAAAGAATGTTTTAAGAAACCTTCTCAGGCCGAAAAAGATACTTGTATGAGAGATCTTAAACAGACTACGGCTAAAGAAATTGCATCTGGAGCTCTTTGTGACCAAACGACCTCAGAGGCCAAAGAATGTTCAGCAAAAGGGAAAGTCTGGAATTGTAATGTTAATTTCTGCTTGGCCAAAGACTATAACGAGAAATTAGCAACTGATTCGGCAGAATGTTATAGCAAACCATCAACTGCAGAAGCTGATGCATGTATGGCAGATATAAAAGCGAGAACAGTAGCTGACATTGCAGGAGGGAAACTTTGTGATCAAACAGTACCCGAAGCCTCTCAATGTAAAGAGGGAGAATCTTGGAACTGTAGTGCAAATATGTGTCTCACCGCTGAGTACAATCAAAGAATCGCAGATGGTGCAGTTGAATGTTACAAAAAGCCTTCTCAGTCCGAAATTGATTCCTGTATGGCGAGCCTCAAAGATGTGATTGTTGGCGAAATCGCTGGGGGTGCTAATTGTTCTCAAGATACACCTGAAGCAAAAGCATGTTCTGAAAAAGGTGAAGTCTATAATTGTCATGTAAAAATGTGTCTCACTAAATCTTATAATGACCAACTCGCAAGTGAGGCCAAGAAGTGTTATGCACTTGGCCCACAAGCGCAAGTTGATACTTGTCTTGCGGACCTTAAAAAGAAAACCGTTCGAGATATTGCGAGTGGTTCTATTTGCGACAAATCAACTCAAGAAGCAAAAGACTGTGAATCAAAAGGTAAAGTCTGGAATTGTAATGTTAAATTTTGTGTAACTCAAGATTACAATAATCAGCTAACAGACAAGGCGGTCTCTTGTTACGACAAACCTAATCAAGCACAAATTGATTCATGTATGGCAGTTTTAAAAGACGAAACTGTAGAGCAAGTTGCGAGTGGATCCTTATGTGACAACGATACCCCTCAAGCGACAGAATGTGCAGCTGAAGGGAAAGTATTTAACTGTAATATCAATTACTGTGTAACTCAGGAGTATAATGCTGAACTCACAGGACAAGTTGTAGATTGTTATGGACTAGACAACCAAATGGCAGTTGATGCCTGTATGTCAGAAGTTCAAACTCAAACGATAGCAGACCTCGCAGGTGGCTCAATTTGTGATAAAACATCTCCAGATGCTATGGACTGTGAGAAGAGTGGAAAAGTTTGGAACTGTGAAATAAATTATTGCGTAACTAAAGAATACAATGATCGTCTTGTTACAAATGCCCAAGGTTGTGCAGAAGAAACAGACAAGTCTAGAAAAGAAAAGTGTCTCTCAGATCTAAGAGATCAAACTGTCGTAGATATTGCCTCAGGCTCAATGTGTGAAAATATTGAAGAACAAAATAATGAATGTAAAAAAGAAGGTAAACGCTTCAATTGTAACCTAAACTACTGTGTTACTGATGAGTATAACGGAGTTATTTCTGCGAGAGCAGTTAACTGTTATAACAAACCCACAAAATCTGAAATTAATAAATGTATGTCCGACTTGGAATATACTACTGCGAAAGAAATAGCAGGTGGTGTAATGTGTGAAGGGACTTCTGATACAGCTAAAAAATGTCAAGCAGACGGAAAAGTATATAACTGTAATGTCGAATACTGTCTAACTCAAGAACAAAATGATCAATTATCTGACGAAACAGCAAAATGCCAGGTCCTTAAAGACAAAGAACAAAAAGAACAATGTATGGCCGCTCTTGAATCAAGTGCAACCGAATATGTCATTGCTGGTGGCCTATGTGACCAAAGCACCCCCGAGGCCTCATCATGTAAGTCCAAAGGAAGAGTTTGGAATTGTAATATGAATCTCTGTATTACAAAGGCCGAAAATGAAGTTCTCACTGAAGAGGCCATGCGTTGTCAAACTATGCCTACCGAGGCCGAAAAAGATGCATGTTTAGAAGAACTTAAGCAAGTTGGTGTCGCCTATCTTGCAACAGAATGTGATACCACTGGAAACTCTGAAGCAAATTCATGTAAATCAAGTGGAAAAATTTGGAATTGCCACGCAAATAAATGTGTGACGGAAGAAGAAAATAAAATGCTCACGAGAGCTGTTCTTAGATGTGAAGGAAAAGCAACGAAGAACGAAAAAGATGCATGTTACGAAGAGTTAAAAGAATTTGAAAAACTTGCGAAAGAAGAAGGTGCAGTAAACATCAATGATATTCAATATCAAGAAAACCCTGTCTCTTTAGAGATTGGGCTTGCGATAGCCATTGCAGGTGTCGCTGCTTCGGCCATAGCAGGATGTATGTCTGCAGCGATGTTTGGAGTAGCAGCTTTAATGACTCCTCTACTTGAAACTCAAGTTGATGATGAAAATAAAGCTAAAATTGAACAACTAAAATCTGAATATGCTGCACTCGAGGCAAAAAAAGGCCTAGAGGGTGTTAGTTATGAGAATCAAGTTGAAGCCTTTGAATTCTACAAAAAAGCGCTCATTACAGGTGCCGAAATTGCTGACAAAAAAGGTTCTAACATGACAATGCTTATGGGTCTTTTTGCAGCTGCCACAGCACTTGCTGCTGTAGATATTGCTATGGGTATTGCTACAAATGTTGCCTGTAGCGGTTGTGGTGCTGGTACACCACAAATAATATGTGGGTCTATTAC
The DNA here is from genome assembly GCA_023954635.1 of Bacteriovoracaceae bacterium. GTDB lineage: Bacteria > Bdellovibrionota > Bacteriovoracia > Bacteriovoracales > Bacteriovoracaceae > M0603. The sequence continues at coordinate 23,786 of JAGSHI010000018.1, read as the reverse complement.
AGCTGGCCTTGCAGGAACTGCAACAGCAATGACTGGAAAGTATGCAGGAGTCGCAAGATCAATGGCCGAAACTTTTAGAAGTCGGGCCCAAGTCATAGATGGAATTCTACAAAGATTTAAAGTTATGTTTGGACCAGATGGTGGTCTCGATACTACTATGGCAAAAGCTGACAAACTGAAAGAGAAAGTTGCAAACCATGGAGAAGGAAACGAGCCTACTGAGAATAATAGCAAGAGTACTTTTGCAGGTGTCGAGTCTGGTAGTAACTCCTCTTCGAGTAGTACTTCTTCTAATTCATCAAACAGCTCTAGCTCTTCATCTTCTTCCTCCAGTTCATCTAAATCTGCAGGAATCTCTTCATCCTCTGATCCCTCTGGTGGAGAAAGAACTTGTCTTAATTCTAGTGGAAAAGTTGACAGCAGTTGTGGGTGTCAAAAGAACAATAGTTGTAAGCAATTTAAACTACCTCTAATCTCTGCAGATCAGAGAGAGTTACACAATGACCTCGAAACAAAGAGTATGCTTAAAGATTCATCAAATATATCTTCAGGTAAAATTACAGTAAGCCATATTGATAAGAATGTTTTATCTGAAAGATCTGCAAAAGCAAAACGTATTGCTTGGCAGTTAATTGATAAGGCGAATAAAGACCTCAAGGGAATTGGGAAGAAGAAAATTGATTTATCAGACAAGGCACTTGTTAAGTTTATTAATGCCAGAGTTTCGAAAGCAGATATACAAAAAAATATTGCAAGGTACTCTTCAGGTTATTTTGGAGTCCCTGCAAAGAAACTTGAGGACAAAAATGGGATACTGAAAAAATCAATGAATCAAGGGAACACTCTCCCTAAGATTGCTAAACTAAATGCTTTATCAAACTTAATGATTATGCCTAACAAAATTAACCTCTCAATGCTTAAAGAGAAAGATATTGATGAAGGCGAATCGTTGGCAGACTCAAGTATGGATGGAGAAAATGCAGAATACGAATATGTTTATGAAGAAAAAGATGTCGTAAATAAACCAGATATAACAATTTGGAGAATTTTATCTAATCGATATTTAATGATAAGAAGAGAAAAAAGACTTGGAGTAAAAAGATAAGTTAAGCTACTTTCTTTTTTTGCTCATAATTTTCTAGTATCTCCTCACCTTTCTCAAATATTTCAACTAATTCAGTATGAGGCTTTCCAAGGGCAAGGGCGGTTTTCTTTAAACTACCGTCATGATTTTTCATTTCGACAGCAACTAATGACCACTTAATCATTATATCAAGTTCTTCCTTACTAAACTCATCAAAAAGAGGAGTATGATAAGCAACACTTGTTCTTATATCAAACTCAGAATTATTTATGGTATCAAATATTTGATAATTCTCCGGTGGGAATGTATTAATATAATGACTAGATGAGTGCCAAGAGACAAGCCTAGAAACAGCAGTTTTTAATTCCCTGACATTGCCTTTCCACTCATGAAGTTTAAACTTATCAAGAACATTTGCAGAAGTCGTTTTTGGTAAAAGACCCCTTTTTTTACATTCTTTTTTTATTAAATGGTTTACGAGGATTGGAATATCTTCTTTTCTTTTTTTAAGTTCAGAAATTCTAACTTTATTATTCTTAAAAGATTTTGTTACTTCAGGGTTTAATTCTTCCTCAGAAGTACATTCAACAGAACATATAAACCTTAGTTGAGATTTATTACTATATGCAAATTCTAATAGCTTCTTTTGGAAGTCAACATCGAGTTTATTAAAATTTGTAATATATATAGAACCAATCTCTTTATATTCTAATGGTACTCGATTGCTTGAGGAAATATCAGATAAAGCTCTAATATGATTTACAAACCCTCCATCAAATTCACGAAAATCCAAATGGCCTGTCTTACCTTCACTATGAATAATTTTTGCCAGTAATTTTCGGCCAACACCTGCAACACCTTTTATTAAAATTGGCTCAGTTTCGGCCTTACTTTTTGAAATAAACTTTCTGATGTTAAGTACATCTTCGCTCTGCCCAATCATTGCAAATTCACGGGGTTTTTTAGGATTGAGGTACTTCACTGGCTCATTAGAAATACCCTGACCTGAAATAGTTAAAAACCTACTTACTTCTCGACAAAAGAGTTTGAATATATTTAAGTCTGTCTCATTAAATTTCTTTGGATTATTTTTTCTTGATGCGATCGCAATTCCCTTTACTTCTCCATTTTCTCTCGAAATAGATTCTGCGAGAATATAATGCTTATGGTAGTTTCTTAAAAAGTTATCACTAGAAAGAAGAGGATCACTCATAATTTGAGCATTGATAGTCTTTTTATCTTCACAAGCTGAATTTATTATACTTTCACTAACATCAAAAGATTCCTCTATCTCTAATTCATTATTCAAGGCTACAAAATCTTTATCATTGGTTTTTCGTAGTATATCCAAGAAATCTAACTCTAAAACTTCAATCATCTGTAACTTGATAGACTCAAGATACATCGGGCTATTCCCGTAGTTAGACACTTCCGCATTTAGATCTGAAAGCGTGTCCATATCTGTAGTTTCTGCTACTGATAAATTTTGTTCATCTAGTAAATTTATTAATTGTGACTTTAATCTTTTTGCAGGAAATGTTTTTATAAACTTTTGGAAAAAACTATCGAATGTTTCACCTTGTTCAAAATCAAAAATTATTCCTGTTGCAAACTTACCGTCAATTTGTCCAGACCTTACAACTATTCCATCAATTATATTTTTATAATCAGAAAACTCTAATTTTAATTCTAGCTTTTGCCCTGTAACAAACTCTTTTTCAGATACAAATCCAACACCAGTAAGACTTATATCTTTTAATTCTAAGGAATCACTTTTTAAAATTTCTTGTTCACCTTGAAAAAGTCCGAGCGATACCTTGTCATCTTTCATGACCGGTATTCTAAATGCTCGCAATTGTTTCAAACTATAAAAGTGTCCCACCAGTATCCTTGGTTTGGGTTCGTTAACTATTCGGATTTCCTTTGACATTACTTTATTATCCGAGTCTTTTGGGCGGCTAAGAGTAAAAAAGTCCTATTTTCTAAGTAATTCACTCTTCGGAGCCGATAATTATCAGTAGGTTGGATAAACATGGAACTCAATCAGAAAAAATATAAATTGTTCAAGTCTTTTAGGGTAAATGTCTTACCTGAAGATAAAGTTGTCGCAAAGCTTCAAATGAAGTCAATTGAACTCGTGAACGTCTCTGTTGTTATTGAAGATCTTAATTTTGAATTTATTAGTTTCTCAACTTCAGAAAAACTTCCCTCAGATGAAGTAGAACTTGAAATGTCAAAGCCTTCTAAATTTTTTGGACAAAATAAAATTAACGTATTCGGAAATATAATACTAAGTAGAAAAAACAACTCTGAAGGTAGGCACCTTTATCAATACAGCCTTTATGTTCCAAAGAATGATGACTATATTCATTGGATTCATTCTTTTGTGGAAAATTTTAGTAAGAAAAGACTTAATTCTTATCTTTTAGCAAGTTCAACCAGGACCAGGATTTTAGACTTTGATGAGATGTCAGAGACTACCGCCTTGATGCTCAATACTTTTAAGGATATGACTAATGATCTGGATGATTTAAAGATCTCTGATTATTTACACACTAGTTTAACAAGAATTGATGCTAAAAAAGGCAGAATCTGGCTAATAGATGTTTCGACTAATCAATTGGTCTGTGAATTCTCAACCTCACAAGATGAGGTAGAGCTTAAAATTGATTATCGAAAAGGTGTACCAGGAAAAGTATTAAGTAACCCTGAAGTATTAAATTTATATAGACCCATTCTAGAAGACTCAAATAGCTTCGAGAAAGTAGAATCAAGCCTTGCTGTTCCTCTATATAACCGTTTCCATAAAGTTATTGGAGTTTTAGAATTTGTAGACAAAACAACCGAAAAACGGTTCTCAGTAAATGATGAATCTTTTGCGAATTTATTATCAATTTTCTTCAGTAGTCATTTCCAATTTTTTAACCCAGTCAACTCTCTTTCTAAAATGAAAAAGTTTTACCCTGGTCTTAAAAGTAATTTTCTTAATTTACTAGATATCAATAAAGACAAAAACACTCTTCACTTGATACAGAAAGTTAAAAATAATAAAGAAAATGTTGTAATTAACCATCATTCAAAAGAGGCATTAGAAATAGTAGTTAACGAGATGGTTGTCTCCTCACATTTTCATGATTGGGAAGTTGTTCATTTTGAGAATAGCGGGTCTTTTGATGATTTAAAGAACCTAAATCAAACTATAATTATAATCGACGATGCTCATAATCTCGACTCAAATGCTCAAGAAAAGTTAGTCGAATTAATTGATGAAAACTCTACATGGGTAATTTCACTTTGTGCTAAAGACATTATACAAAGGGAAAAGTTCTTACCAAAATTTTGGACAAAGTTTGCAAAACATCATTTAAACCTTCAAAAAGCTGAAGTTGCTAAAGACCCTAGATCTTCATTCATAGAATTGGCCAATTCTCTAAAGGAAATACCCACTTTTAATGAAAAAGTAGAAATCCTGACAAAAGAAATCGGTTTACCTACCCCACATGAGATAAAAAAAGTCGTCTGACTTTCACTTCCCATAAATCATTTCAGCAGTATAATATTTATAAGTTATAGATATTTATATTAATTAGGAATTATTATGCGTATTTTTCTCTCCTTAAACTTATTGTTTACTCTCTTCAATTTTGCTCATTCTGGTGAATGTAAAAAGACAGGGCAAAAAATTATGGAAAAGCAGGAAAAGAAACAGAAGGTTGACTATGAAGTATCTGTACAAAATGTAATTCTTGAAGACCTAAAGAATGGGGTTAAAGAAGCACGTAAGTTAAGAAGACATTCAATGGATCTCTCTGAAGGGAAACAAAAGACTTTGACCTCTTTCCTTGAGCCGAATGATATAAAAGGAACCGCTCTTCTAAACTGGAAAAATAAAGGAAGAAGTGATGATCAATGGCTTTACCTTCCCGCTCTTAGAAAAATGCAAAGAATTGCAAGTTCAGGAAAAAGAAAATATTTCATGGGAACAGACTTTACTTACTCTGATTTAGAAGGTGAAAACTTATCAAATTACGACTACAAATGCCTTAATACCAAAAAGTGTGGAAAAAAAACATGTTATGTAATTGAAGCAATTCCTAAAAACAAAGATAAGGTAAACGAAACAGGATATTCAAAAAGAGTATTAGAAGTTCGTAAAAAGAGATATACCACTGTAAAAGTTGATTACTATGATAAAAAAGGAAAGCTTTTAAAATCTCTTAAAAATAGTAAATGGAAAAAATATGGGAAAGGTCTCTGGCGCGCAAAAAAATCAGTAATGACCAGACACGGTTTCCATGAGACAACGATGGATACTACAGATAGAAAAGTTAATAAAAAAATTGAAGATATAACTTTTACTGAAAGATATATCACTAAAGGGATGCACACCAGATAAAAGGACTGCAAATTAGTTGAAAAAACTTTTTACCCTAACACTTATATCTCTTATTTTCCTCTCCAACACTGGTTTCTCCCAAGAACAAAGTGTCATTCCGGCCCCCCCAAAAGGCCCAAGTTTTAACCCAAATGCAGATGTTAAAGTTGCAAGAGTACTTGGTAGGGCCTATGGATTTTTTGGGGTTAAAAAAAAACCTCGAGTCTTAAAAGAAAATAAACTTATTCGCCCAGGAACTATTGTTGCAACAATGCCTTCTAGTATCCTTTACCTTGAGTTTAAAACTAATGGTGTCGTTGTTGTGGCCCCAAACTCCAAAGTTTTGATTAGAGGTATCAGTCAAAAAGGCCTTCAACAAGTAAGCTTAATAAATGGTTCCATGTACGTAAGAACAAAGAGGGGTATCACTAAAAATAGACCTTCAGGAATCATCTCAAACATAAGATCTTATAAATCTGGGTATTATGGTGAGAACTATGTACTTACCTTTACAGAGAATAAAAAGGAAGTTTCAGTTAAGACAGGAACTGTAGCGAGTATACCTCTTATCCCATTAGAAGTTTTAACTGAAGATGAGGAAGATGAGGAAGAAGAAGATGATGATGACGAAGATGATGACGAAGACGAGGACGAGGACGAAGACGAAGAGGAAGAGGATGAAGAAGACAAAAAAGATTATGCAGAATTACTAGAGAAACAACAAGAAACTAGAAAACTTTTAAGAGAAAAGAGGCCTAAGAAAGATGAAGAAGTTAAAAATGTAGATAAATCTATCGATCTAGAGTTTTTCTTAAGAGGTGTTTATTATAACCAAGATGTACCCGAAAATAACACTGATACCAATGTAAACTCACCTGTAAAGTTTAGAGAGTTTACTGGGGATACAAGACTTGACTGGAATCTAAACCGAAGAAAGGGCCGAGCCTATATATATGCAGGTGGTTGGTTTGAATATGGAAATCAAAATGAAATCTATAGAGATATACTTCAAATTTTTAATAACAGAAAAGAAGGTAGAGGGATCATTGAGCTTAATGAGCTATATTTCCTCAATTCTTGGGACAATGTAGACCTTTCTGTTGGTAAAAAAGTTTTAAAAATGGGACTGGCCAATATTCACTCTCCGGCAGACAGAGTTACTCCAAAAGATCTCTACGATCCTCTCAACCATAAAGACCTTGGTAATTACATGTTGAATCCCGACTTTTATATCGGAGATATGACTATCAGTTATGCACTAGTCCCCTTTTTCTTACCTACAAAGGCACCGAGGTTACAAAATAGAGTTAGTACAGATGTCATCCCAGATGAAGCAAAGGCCGAGTTAAATTACCCTGAGTCTGAGTTGAAATACTTTCAAAATGTACTTCAATTCAAGGGGACTCTTGCTGGATGGGATTATTTCTTAGGGTTTCTCTATGGACCTAGTCAATATGCAACTTATAGAGAAAATATTTTCATTGATATCGTAACTCCAGCAAACTCCACTGTTGAATACTTTGAAGAATTTCCAAAGGTTTTTATTTCTACTTTTGGCTATTCAACAACTTTTGGAAAGATAGGACATTATGGTGAATTTCTTTCACAGAAGTCAGAAGGTGGTCAAGATGATGAGTTTATTAATTATGTACTTGGTATAAATTACAATATTACAGATTGGGCCGGTATCTTGTTCATGGATCAAATCAAAATCATCTATGAGTTCAGTCGTGAAAAAATGCAACGTGCTCAATACTCAGCATCTTTTATACACTCCTCTACTGACAGTAGGGCCCATAAACATAGTCATCTTGGAAGAATTGATTTTGAATTTACTCCCCAGTTCGGAGTTAATTACTCGTTTGATTTTGACTTATTAAAAGATAGTAAACTTCAGATATATGGCCTTGAGTACAAGCCTGCTGATGGACATAAGATACGGTTTAATTACGAAACTTTTGAAGGAAGTAATGAGTCTGTCTTAAGTCTGCTTCAAGATACAGATGATATAGTAGACAAATTTGAAAGGTTTACTATGTCATATAATTACACTTTCTAACAATTCAGCATAATCTTTGACACATGAAAAAATCATTGAAAAAATATTAATGTTGCCAAGGATGTGCGACAAAATAAGGGATAAACCAAGGAAGGTGATATGAACCCTTTTAATCAGTACAATACACTCGAAGTCAGCCTAAACCCTGAGAATCGCTCATTAACTACTACTCTATGTTTTGATCCTTCATCACCTTATTTCACGTTGGAAATGGTAGTAGAGCTTGAAAACCTTGTAAAATGGTTAACTACTAAAGTTGAAATTAATTCAGTTCTTTTTAAATCTAACTGCTTGGATTTTGGTACTGGCCTGAATTTGGCCGATTGGGAATCAAGAGGAGAAAAGAAGTTACTTCAGGTCTATCAACGTTTTCAAAGACTTGTTTATGGAATGTTTTTTCTTCCCCAAACTATTATAGTCGACTATGGAAATAAGGCACGAGGAGTAGGTGCAGAGTTTGGATTAAGTGCAGACCTTAGGTTATGTAGAAATGGTGCGAGTATTGATTTTTCAAGAATAGACGATGGTCTTGTTCCTATGGCAGGAGGAGTTGGGTTTCTTTCATGTCTGATAGGTAAGGCCAGGGCCAAGGCTTGGTTACTATCTCCTTTTCCTCCAAGTAAAGTTGCTTTGCTTGAGTCAGGCTTTATAACAGAAACATATGCTGATGGAGAATCACCAGCATTTAGATATTTAGATGCAATTGCAGGTCAGTCTCCAATGGCAAGAATTCAAACAAAATCAAGCCAGCTTCAATCTATGCTTCCTGAGCTGGATAGAGCTAAAGAATACGAAGAAGGTTATGCTTCAGGTTGCATGGGTTTTGGAGATTGGAGAGAAGCAATTCAATCTGAGAAATTAAATAGAAAACCGACATTTAAAAGTCCAAAAGAAGTTAGAAGTGAAATAAAAAGGGCCCTGAGCGAAGTTTAAAAGAAACCTTCAATTAGAAGGCTACAGTTGTTCCCTTGAAAAACTCTTCCTTTTTGAAAGCCTAGTCTTCTAAGTTTTTTAGAACCTTTATCAATACTTCTCTTAAGGTTTCCGTTTAAATCTCCTGACGCTAAATCAAGCTCTTTAGATAAATCTTGCATAGTTTTATCCACAGGAATCCCCGATTTTAAATGTTTATCTATGGATTGCTCCATAATATCCCAAACCGCAGCAAGCTTATTTCTTCCTAAAAACCATTGCGCATATGAATTAGGTACGAATTTCGCTTCAGGGCCTCCTATGGGCAATGAAGGGATATCAGAGAACTTTTCATAGTGATTAAAGGTAGGACCCAACCAAAGGTAATGTCTTTGCTGAACTTCATTTACAGCAAAACGATAATTGTCATCAACCATCAGAGTTTTACCTTCACTAAAGCCGAGTTTAGATAAGTCTTTTTTAAAACGATCACTAAACCTATCACCTGTCCTAAGAGCTTCAGGGATTTCTGTTAGATCTTTATATGAGAGAACTTTATGAGAAACATCCAAAAAGCTTTTCCCACTTCCATTCATTAATTTAATTTTTGATAACAATTCAAGATTTCGAGGTTCACCACCTCCACTAAAAAAACTAATTTTAATCTTTGGATTTTTAGATAATGCTGAAACAAATTCCCTTGCCCAGTCTTTTATTCTATATGTTTCATCTCCAACCCTAACTAAGTTACTTTTTGATATTCCTTCTGAACCCTCATGTATTTGAGCAACAATAGTCCAATCAATATCAAGGACGACATGAATAAATTCATCTTCAGCCGCAGGTATTCTTTTGAAATCTGAAATTATTCCACAAGAAAATGAGAAGCAAATTATAAATATAAATAATATATTTTTCATCGATTACTTATCGGTAAGAATTAAAATTTAAGTGATTAACCAATCTTATTGGTCAGTTAAAACCTAATGAGAGGCCTTATTTCAAATGATTGTAGGATATGGGAAGCCTTTTCAAAGTTTGGAGTCATTCCGAGCAAAAATCCTCCTCCTCCAGCACCACAAAGTTTAAGTTGAAAAAAGTCATCAGATAGACCTTTTTGCCATATATCTTGAAACAAATTTGGGATCATTGGACTTAGTTCTTGAAACTGAAATTCAGAAAGTTTTTTGAATTCAGTATACAATTCTTCTATTTGGCCTTCTAAAAATGTCGTAATACAATTATCTGTAATCGTTAGAAGTTGATTCTCAATCTTTTGGTTATATTCTTCAGATTTACATTTTTCTAAAAATAAATTAACAAGAGGTTCTGTTCGTCTAGATCGCCCAGTATTTAAAAGAAATAGACCGCCATTTCCTTCGTTAAATCGAGGGAGGTCTACAGTTCCAATTGATCCATTACTTTGTCTCAGGGTAGCACGGTTTAAATAACTAATGAGTGGATCCATTCCAGAGCTAGATCCATGAAAATGTCCTTCCATTTGTGCAAAGTATGTTTTCAAAGATTGAATATCATTACCTTCAGCATTTTTTGAATATCGATCAAAGACTGCTGCACATAAAGCACCACTACTACCGACACCAAAACCTTGAGGGATTGTCGAATCAAAATATAATCCTTGACCAATATCAAACTCAAAACTTTGAGCATCAAAGTTAAATGTAAGCTCATTTTTATTACTTAGTTTTTTTAAATAAAGGCAGAGTGCCTTTAGTTCTTGATCAACTACTTTAGACTGGTCTTTCCTAAATGATAATCTTCCCTCAAAAAGACTATAAGGAATACTTAGGGCCATCGAGTTTTTGATTACACTATACTCACCAAAGAGTAATACTTTTGAATTAAATGTTCTACTCTCACCCTTCATTGAATTATAACCTTTTCAGGTCCCATTCCCATTTTATCATCTATCCATTGTTCATTTTCTAAATGTGAAATGGCCTGTTCATTAATAAAAGCTAAGACTCGATCTCTTTCATCTTTATGGTAAAGTAAATGTATATTTGGTCCAGCATCTAAAGTAAATGCAGCTCGAACAGAGTTTTCGTTTCTCCATTTTTTAAATAAGTCCAAAAGAGCTAAAGTCTCTGGTTTCATCAGAATAAACCAAGGAGTCCCAGACATCATAAGCCCATGTAACTCAAGTGCTTCAGACTCAAGAAGTGGAATAAAGCTATTCCAATCTCCATCCTTTAAAATCTCAATCATTTTCTTTGTTTTAGCGTTGGCGGCAGAAAACCTTTCTTCTCTTTGTGGGTGTGACATCATTAACTGATGTCCCTTAGAACTAGAAACTTCTTTAACACCCGAATCAACTATAAGTACCGCATCACCCATATCAATGAAGTCTTCATGAATATTGTCCTGCACACTTCCATAATCGTTAGATGTAGCTCCCCAGTCGACAAAGCCACCGTAAAGACTTCGAGATGCAGACCCTGATCCCTGCCTTGCATGGTCTGAAGCAAAACGGAAAAAATCCTCATTTGGGACTTCATCTAGTTTTACTAGAAGCTCGGTTAGGCAAAGATTAATTGCGGCCATACTTGAGGCACTTGAAGCAATTCCTGCAGAGTGAGGAAATGTATTTGATGTTTTAAATGTATAGGAAAAAGACTTTAAAACAGGAAAATCTTTAGCTATTCTTGAAATATGTTTTGTTACTTTCTTTAGAAATGAGTCATCACTTTTATTTTCAAATTCAAGAGAGACTGAAAAATTATCAGAAGCTATAAACTCCATAATACAATTCGTATAACAATTATTAAGAGTCATACTAATTGATGAGTTTGCAGGAATTTGAAAATCCTTTTTCCCCCAATACTTGATGAGTGCAATATTAGAGGGAGCTTTCCAGGATAGTGTATTACAACTTCCTAACCTATCAATAATTTGATTATTGGAGATACTCATTACCATCGGCCATGTCATATTGAGGAGTATTACCAGTCAAAATTATTTCGTCATATGGAATAACTATAGAATGACCATTATCTTCAAAGTACTTTACAGTCTCAGATTGAGGTCTATCACTTGTTACTAAAACAAAGTCTCCACCCCATGCTCCAAGAGACTTTACAGCTCCCCAATAGTTAGTAAAACGTTTCTCTTTTACACACTCCATCTTTAGGTTTTTGCTAATGAGATTTTCGTGAGCAGTTAGTAAGAATTCAAATTCTTCTAAAGTTGAACATTTCATCAATTCATCAGTTATTGTTGATAAATTCATTATTAATTCTGGGTCAAATGGTCTCATAGAGTTGTAATACTCAATTGCTTTTCCTGTATTTTGCTTTTTACCTAAATAAACGAAGTATAAGTTCTCTCGAAAAGTTGGGTTAAATGCGACAGGTGACCAGTTCGGCCCTGTATTATTCTTGTGGTATACAATTGGTCCTTCTGATTGAGCACAGGCAATATCATATCCAGACCCACCATAGGTTTTAAAAAGAAGCTCAAATGGAGAGATATATGCCCATTGAGCAATATTATAAATTAAAGTTGAACTACTACCTAGACCCCACTCCAGTGGAAAACCTAGTGATGTTTCGACCAAAACATCAACACCTTCTCTTAAAAAATGATTATTTTGTTTTCTGGCCTGTCTTAAGATTTTTTGAAGTAGCAAAACTTCTTGTTTAGGATTTGAATCTAAGCAGTCAAAGTGCCAAAATTCAAACTTAGCCTCTAACCAAAGTTTTCCATTAACGTCGTAACTTTTCCAATAAAGAATAGGTTCAAAGGACTGAGAGTATTTTACTGTCATACTTTGTCCAACCTTAGTAGGCAAGGCCAAGGCTTTAGCTCCATCAAGTACAAAGTATTCCCCTGATAATAAGAGTTTTCCATGTCCAAAGTAGTGTTGAGTATTTTTCTCTTGATTAATACCGGACTTAATCATTGCTTTCAAATCATTATCATATACGGTTTGTTCCATCATATTATTCAAATCCTCTTTTAATGATATTGTCTTAAGGAATTTATAAAATCCCTCACTGCCTGATAGCTTATAGTTTCAGTAGAAAAATTTAGTTTTGCCTTTTTGCGTTCTTCATCATTTGCTTCTAAATGATTCAGTATATTCATGAGATGCATTTTCATGTGACCCTTTTGAATACCTGTAGTTACTAGAGATCTTAATGCTGCAAAATTTTGAGCAAGACCGATACATGCCGAGACTTCCATTAACTCTTTAGCATTTGGATGACCTAACATTTCAAGGGAAGTTCTTGCTAATGGGTGAAGGGCAGTTAATCCACCAACTGTACCTAAACTTAATGGTAATTTTAAAGAGAACCTAAACTTACCATCATTAACGGTTACATCAGTCAGACCTTGATACTTACCATGACGAGAGGCCCAGGTGTGTCCACAGGCCTCAATAGCTCTGAAATCATTACCTGTCGCTAGAATGACTGCATCGATTCCATTAAAGATACCTTTATTGTGAGTTGTAGCTCTATTCACATCTATTTTGCTGATTCTAATTGCGCGAGAAAACTTTTCAATAAACTCTTGTGAAGACATATCACTTGCTGGATCTTGCAATTCTTCTATTGGGCATTCTACCCATGCTTCGACAACACATTCAGGGGTATAATTAGACAGAATCGCCATGATTACTTGAAGATCTTTCTCTTCACCTTGAAATTCTGAATTTGCTTTAACTAGGTCAGTAAATGAATTTCCAAGGGCCTCTAAAATTGTGTTGATAAAATTCGCACCCATTGCATCACAGGTTTCGAAGTCACCCCATAATTGATAATAGTCCGGTTCATCCGAAGTTCTATCAATAAGCTTTATATCTAGTAGACCTCCACCTCTTGCTTCCATATTTTTGACGAGAGGAGAGACAGAGTTTATGAGTTCTTCTTTAACTGATTCAAAGAATGATTTTAATTTATCAGAATCGCCTTTCCAGATAAAATGGACTTGCCCATTTTTAGTTGTTGAAATAACTTTTGCGTTAAATCCACCTCTGTTGAGCCAAAACTTAGCAGCTTTAGAGCAAGCAGCTACGACACTTGATTCTTCTATAACCATAGGCACACATAACAATTTTTGATTAATCATCATGTTAGGAACAACACCATAGGGAAAATAAAAGTTACTTATTGTATTCTCAGAGAATTCATCAAATACCTTCTGATCTTCGGTATTATTGTGCCAGAATCCTTGAATCAAACTACGAGTACTTTCTGACTTACCTAGATATACATCTACTAAGAAATTGATTTTCTCTTCTTTTGAAAGTTTTGAAAATCCTGAAATTGGCTTAATCAACTTTTAGCCCCTTTTTAGAGTTTAACCACTCTCTGGCCATCTCTAGTCCAAGTACGTACTCTTTGGTAAATTCAGTTAGTTCTTTATCTCCGACTCTAGCTTTTTGAAGAAAAGCACCGGCCATTCCAATCAATCCGGTAGCATTCAATTCTTCACGTAAATGGAATCCATCAAGAAAATTTTCTACTCCACCAGATATTATAAATGTTTTATCTGAGAGGTCAGTCGTCTGTGAAATGTCATTTAACATTTCAACCATCTCACTGGCAGTATGTCCGACATGACATAATGGTTTCCAAAAATCGGAATTAACATTTTCATTTCTATTTAATTCAAGGGCCGAGAAATTAGTGCCACCAAACGCAGCAAACTCTATTCCAGAAATAGGAAGCTCTGCTAAAGCCTTAAGACTTCTTGGACCCATTCCCTGACCAACTTCTTTAACTATAGTTTTAATGTTTATTTTAGAACAATACTCTTGAAGAGTTTCTAAAGCAGGTCTTGTATATCTATCACCACTTGGCTGGAGCCACTCTTGAAGAGGATTAAGATGAATTATAAGTCCATCTGTTTTTAAAGTTTCATTAAGCTCTAATATCTTCTCTTCTGAGTTCTCGCGTAACAACTCATCAACCTGAGCGATACCTAAATTTGCAAAGAAAGGAGCTTTCTCTCCAAGAATTGGTCGTAAGTTAAAATCTTCTTTTAAAGATGGGTTTTCGAGTAGAGCACGACATGAGCCAAGTCCCATACCTAGACCAAATTCACCTGCCACATTTGCTAATCGTTTATTAATTAGACCAGCTTCTGTTGAACCACCAGTCATACTGCTGATCCAAATGGGTGAATTCATTGTTTTATCAAAAACATTGATTTCAAATTGACCATGACTCCTATTTGGATGAATACCAAACAGAGGTTCATAATCAAACCTACCATCCTTCAAACTTGAAGGAATTCTAGAGTTGTAGGCCATTTCAATGTGGTCCTGTTTTCTGATTTCTATATCGCTCATAATGTGCTCTTAGTGCGTGCGTAAAGTAGCACGCGAAATGCGATACGTCATCAACTTCATTTGATCATTAAGATTGAGATATTATGAGGATAAACTCCCGTTTTTGCTTAGAAAAAACAGAAGGAATCTGAGAAGCTTTACAGACAATAAGCTCTTCTTGAGGAAATCCTAGGTCTAGACCTAGGAAGCAAGGCCTTTGTCCGAAATTTCTCCCTACTTCAGAAATCAGTTTTCCAAGCCTATAAGGGGTGTCCATAAAGATAATTGTTCGTTTTTCACCTCTTAAGGTATCCAGCCTTTTCTTTCTGTCGTCATTGTCTTTGGGAAGAAATCCTTCAAATACAAATGTGTCGTGATCAAAGCCAGAAAGAGACAATGCTAGAGAAATACTGTGAGGAAATGGTGTTGCAGTAACTTTTAATTTTTGACGATGACATTGTGAAACTAAGTTCTTACCAGGGTCACAGAAAGCTGGAAGTCCCCCATCACTCATCATATATACAGTGCAACCTTTCTCTATTTCTGAAATTATTTGTTTACCAGCACTTTCATGATTGTGTTCATTATAAAGTATAAAATCTTCAATAGATTCTCGTGGGAACCCCCACTTTAACCAACGTCTACGTCCTTCCTTAGCTTCTTCTACAACAATACGCGTATTTTCAAAATCATCTTTTAAGCTGTTATGAATGAGAGTTTTCGCAACTTCTTCTAGTGGAAGATCTGGAGCAATAGGAGTTGGGACTAATACTAGTTTACCTTTCATTTTCATCTCTAAAAAAATTAATATGAACTTTTGAAGGAATCAATAATTTCCCTAAATAATAACTTATTCCTGCTAATGGAATCGCAGCAATTATATCTAAAGTATAGTGATATCTTAGACTAATTGTTGCAAGCATGATTAATAATGCCACTGCCGCCATAAAAAATCTATGAATATGATTCATTCTAAAAAGCCATATAGTTATAAGTACAGCAATTCCGAAATGCCCACTTGGAAAACAATCGATAAAATTATTATGAAGGTTTGCAACAGTGTCGAAAATAAAATATCCATATGAACTTAGTGGCAATGGCCTCGTATAAAGTCCAGAGTAAAAGTACTGTGGACCAGTAACGGGAATAGAAATATAACATAAATAGTTAAGACAAAAGTAAATTGTTACAGAACCACACAATCTACCTACTTTATATTTTTTCTTTGGAGGCAATGTTCGATAATACAAAACAGCGCCATAAAAAGGCAGAATGAAATAGACAATATAACTTGTCATTATAAGGTCATAAAAAATTGTTCCAATGATGCCAGAGCCATACATAAGCTCTTCAATATACAAACTGATTGGTTGACCAAATAACCAATTATCGAAGTTGGCGATGAGTGGATCTACTCGCGTTATTCCACCTATAGATTTATCGTATAGGCCTATTAAAATATAATTATAAAGAATAGATACACCCATAGGAATTAAGTTATATATAAAGACATATAATGGACCTTTTCTAATCACTTTTCTTCTAAAGTAAATAAAAACTAAAGAGATACCAACAGGGAAGAATGCAGCTACTCGCCAGGAGTCATGCATCAATCCGACAGTAAAAAATAAGAAAGTATTATAAAAGGAGATGAATAATAAAATTCTACCAAGTCCAAAATCTCGATGATAGTTTTCCCAAGCCTTTTGAATTTTATATTCAAACATGGATTTTCCTCACTTATTCTAATAGTATAACTCCATATGAGCATTTCAGTTGAAGAAAAAATAAAGTTCGCCATAATCTATCCCCTAGGACTCGAAGACCTAGGTTTAGATGAAATTCGCTTAAAGTTTGGTGAAATAGAACAACCTACGACATATCCAGGTGTTTTGGAGTATCATGCTTCTCCCCTCCTTATGCTTGAAATGAGTCTCTTTTTAAAAATCCCCACTAGGATTTTAATGAGACTAGATGAATATAAAGTTAGAGATTTTCCTAAGCTTTATAATAAAATAACCAAGTATAATTGGAATAGAGTTATATGCTCTGAAGATGTTCATATAAAAGTAACAAACTCTAAATCGAGATTAATTCATTCAGGAAGAATCGAGGAATCAATAAGAAAAGGCCTGAAGAAAAACTTTTCAGATACCCCATCAAAGAAGAAAGATTTTGAAAAATCAAAATCCTTTCCAATACCAACACTTCATTTCAATTTAAAAAATGACCTTATGACTGTTTCGATCGATATATCAGGGACAGAGCTATTTAAAAGAAGCCGTATATATTCGAGCGAGGCCCCCCTAAGAGAAAACTTAGCGGCTGCTCTCGTTTTCATGAGTGAAGCACATAAGAAAAAAACAATTCTAGATCCTATGGCCGGGAGTGGAACTCTTTTAATAGAGGCCCTTGGATTCAATACTCTTCACACAAAGAAGGAACAAGCTTGGGAGGCATTTCCATGCTTTAAAGCAATCATAAAAAGCTCGATATCAAAAGAGTTACGACTTGATTCTAAGATTAATGAAGTGTCAGCATTTGAAATAGATAAAAAAACATATAAGGCCTTAGAAAGTAATTTTAATGATAAAAACTATAACGAAATAAAAATTAATTTAAAACTTGCAAACTCTTTTGAGCAAAACTTTGGTAGCAGTACAGAACTGGTTCTTTCTAATCCTCCATGGGGAGAAAGAGTTAAAATAGTAGGAAAGAAAAGTGATTACTTCGAAAAAATCATTAATAAATATCTTACCAAGCATGATCTTGCTCTCATTTTGCCAAGAGAAAACCATCTTCCTAATGAGATATTAAAGAATGCAAAGATTATAAACATTAAATCGGGAGGATTCCCTATTTCACTTGTTTACTGGAAAAAGCAAAAGAGTTAAAAATCACTACGAAAGGTAGACGGCACTTCGGATAGATACACCTCCGACGTGTTTCATAAAAATTATGTCTCCAGAGTTTGCAGACTGCACCAACTCTCCTTGGCTATTTGTCATTTCATCTACTTTATAGTTTTTGACTTTACCCTCTGGTGTTCTCAACTCTATAGAGTCTCCTAGAGACAGTTTGTACTTTGATGTATTTAAACGAATTCCCATTTTTTCTTTCTTTATTACATCTAATACTACACCGAGATACTTTTCATCATCTCTTACAAGTACCTTATTCTTAAGTTTTTTAAATAAGATATCAGTTTTATTGACACGAAAAAAGCCTGCAAATAACTTTGTTGGCCATTCTTCTTTTAAACTTTTTGTTTCTCTAGTTTTAACTGAAGACATAATTTTTGGTAATAATTCACTTAATTGATGAAAACGAAGATCAAGTCTTAACCAATGCACTCCAGAGTCTCTAATGTCATCCATTTGATCCAATAAAAATTGATCCTTAGGATTAAACATAAAAGTTCCATGGTAGTTTTGTAGTACTTTAAAACCACTATGTGGGGTCTCTTCGCTAGAGGCCTCTACTTCTACCTGTTTTTCTGGATTAACATGATATGAAGTAAGTAATCTTCTCGGTGTATAAAATAAAAGAATTCTTCCAACACCCATTAACTCAACAGGAATATTCAAAAAAGAAGTATATGTTGTGATTTTATCTTTAGGTATCTCGTGTGATAAAACAACTTTTGATAACCGATCATTACTATAGCTAATCCAAGAAGAAATACATTCAAGATTGTGATTACCTGTCTCTAAGTTTAACTGAATTTTATTCTTAGTGTGGGAGAGACACCAGTGATAAACACCTGGATCTTGAACCCTTATTTCATCAAAATTTGAAAAGTTAAAATCACTTAATCCTTTTAGAACTTTTTCAAAACTATCATTTGTAAATAAAGCATCCCATTCTAATACTGAGATTATTTCATATTCTTTACAGACATCTGCTAAAAAGAGTGCATTATTTAAATCGATAGTCCCAAATCGTGAAAGCAAAGAAGGAGATATTATAACTTCTGAAATACCATATTCTTTAGCTAGCTTTATCTCTTCTCTGGATTTTACAGGCAGGGAAAACTTCATGATGTAATTTTCCTTCTGATTAAATTTAGTTTATCTACTCCCTCAATCCATGGAATCTTCACAAGTGTTCCAGGTTTTGTTTTTTCGACGTTACGTCCAAGCATGTCAGATATAAAAGAGATATCTCCTGTTTTCACGGAGCCTTTATAAGGGAGCACTTCGAGAGTATCTCCAGGAAAGAAAGCGGCCCTAACTTCAACGAGACAAAACTCATTTTGGACAACTTCCTGCATGACTCCTACAACTTGGTAATCTTTTATCTCATTTTCTCGTTCATCATAAATTGAACTTTCATCTGCAGGACTTATTAAACTAGCACTCGTATAATCACGATGACTAATTTTCCTAAGCTCTTTCTCCCACTCAAATATTTTTTCAGTATTATAGTGGCCTTCTAAATGAAAAAAATCTACGGCCTCTCTGTATACTTTACTAATTGTTCCAGCATAATGAGGGCTTTTCATCCTGCCTTCTACTTTTAAAGAATCTATTCCAGCCTCAAAAAACTCTGGAATCAGCCGAATCCCCTCTAAATCTTTAGAGCTCATAAAGTATGATTGAATTTTTTGTATTTTACTTTCATCAACGCTAGAAAAATCCATTTCGTAGCCAAAGCGACAAGAGTGAGCACACCCTCCTCTATTACTGTCCCTTCCTTGAGTATAGTTTGAAATAACACAGTTTCCGGAGTAGGCCATACACATAGATCCATGTATGAACATTTCGACTTCAATACCTGTTTCTTTTTTTATTTTTTTTGCTTCAGTAAGAGAAACCTCTCGACCTAATACTACTCTTTTCACCCCTTGGTCTTTCCAAAACTTGGCAGCTTCAACATTAAGACAAGATGCTTGTGTTGAAAGGTGTATTTCGAGATTTGAATGTTTCTTTACAGTTGAAATAACACCGAGATCAGAAACGATAACTGCATCAACTTTGGCCACTTCTAAGAGTTCTAAAAACTCAGGAATTTCATCTAAATCTTTATCATGTAGAAAACCATTTAGAACGACGAAGACTTTTGAACCGTGTTCATGAGCGAATGCCACTCCTTCAAGGATTTCATCATAACTAAAGTTTTCAGAGGCCATTCTTAGTCCAAATTTTTGACCACCAAGATATACAGCATCAGCACCGTACAAAACGGCGACTTTTAACTTCTCTAAATTTCCTGCTGGTGCGAGCACCTCTGGCGCAGTGCGCATAACAATTACCTTACGCTACGAATTATTGATGCTTTTAAGTAACAAAAAATGCCTATAGAATAAAGGGGTATGTTATCGAATTTAAAAAAACACCTAATTAGATATTGAGTAGTTAGTCTATGTTCAAAAAATTGAAGCTCTTATTTTTAACCATTCTTACTGTTCTCGTAGTTCTGATCGCCTATAAGTACAAAATAACTCCTACGCAAATCATTCCCTACCCCTATCTTATCGAGATGAAAAATATTGAAGGAAGTCTTGAGGCCGCCCAGGCCAATGTCATCATTATTGGAGACAGGATGGGTGTTGCGCTAGATAAATATATTCCAGACCTGATTGCCGATACAAGTAAAGAGCTTCGCGAACCTTTAAATATTTATAATTGGTCCAAGACAAACGAAGGGCTGCATAGATCAATTGCAAAGCTAAAGGCCTTAGAAAATCTTCCTTCAGTAGTTGTTTTTCATGGTGCCAGTGAAGAGTTTTATGAAAAGAAGTTTTTAATCTCACAAAAAAATACCGTCCTTAAAAATTTTAAAAGATATGAGGACGATACAGTCTTAACTCTCATCATGACTGTTCCACCTATTTCAAAATATTTATACACACCTGTTCACTTTATGAAGCTTGGTGACTACCCCAAACAAGATTCATCGACTTATACGGGTAAACAACGTCAAGACAGAATGGAGCTGTCATTCAAAATATTTCAAAAAGAAATTTGGGAGTTAATTCAGTTTGTTAAATCTAAAGACTCAACTCTTATATTTATCACCACTCCTATCAATATGGAGACAGAACCTAAATCATCTTGTGAAAATTCAAAAACTGAAACGATGGATGCTTATCAAGATGAAATCGAAAAAATGATCAAGGATGGTAACAAGAAGATTGCTTATTCAAAGGCAAAAGAGCTCACAAAAGTCTCTCTAGCAAATTCTAGATCCCATTTCCTAAAAGGCAAAGCAGCTCTATCTCTTGGAAGGTTTAAAGAAGCAAGAAATGACTTACTCTTAGCTGCCGCTTATGACTGTACACAATGGCGAGGCAATGTTGTCTTTAATAAAATAATGGTTGATCTAGCGAAAAAGAATAATGTTCAATTGATTGATTTTAACTCAATAGTTAATCAAAATTTAGGAAGAGACTCACTTTTTCTCGACACTATTTATCCACAAGTCATTTATTACCAAAGAGCTCTTGATGAGCTAAAAAAACTGATAAGGAAATCATTTAACCTTTAAAGGATTTTATCATGAGTAAAAGTACAGGAAATAAAGGGCTCACCTTAAACCTCAAAAAGGACGAAGTTGTCTGCGTTGGAGGTGAAAAAAACTTTGATCTCTATATTATCGTTAAAGGTAAATTGCTTATTATGGTTAATAAAGGAACTCAAATTACACCACTCGCCTATCTCAATGAAGGCGAGTATATGGGAGAGCTTAGTTTCTTTGATCAGAAACCAAGAAGTGCCCATGTCGTTTGTGCTGAAGACACCACTCTTATTAAAATTCCAGTTGAAGAAATTAATAAACAATTTCCAAAATGGTTAACAACAATGGCGGTTTCGATTACTTCTCGTCTCCGTAAAGTAGATGAACTTATTGGTGCAAAAGGAATTAGGAAACAAAAAGTAGACTCAGTTAAACCTTTAAGTATTGATGAACAAAGAAAGTTTTTCCAAATACTTGAAGATTACACTAAAGAAAAAGGACTGAGCTCCATCAAATAACCAATCTTTATGATCAGAAGTTGGTGCCATAAATCTACAGGATACCCCCAAATTGACCCCAAAACGTCTTTTTGCCACCAAAATCTTATAAAACCGATTAAGAAAAATTGGCACGCTACATGCAATTACTAAAGTATGAGAAGATAAACCTAAGGACGGGTTTGAGAATCTTCTTAAACCTAAAGAGAAAGGTCTAAAATCAGGATGATTTTTGGCCAACCTCAGAACAAGGAAGTTTGGAGGATCACATGAAGAAGTCAGTTTTTACCTTACTAACTCTATTAACCTTTAGCATGCTGTTTACTAGCTGTGGAACCTCGAGTAAATCGAATACGTTCAAAGCTCCTAACGGCGACTCAACCAGTAGTTCTAAGACAGGACAATTCTATTATTCAGAGTGGTTTGAGTCACGAAAAGGTGCCCACTAAAGGGTATCAAGAAAATTTAGCTCAACTACACTACTCCGTGAATATGAAAAGTGCCTTTTTTCCTCATCAAGTGTGTAGTTGTTTTGTCAAAAATCTCCTTGAACCGATTTTTTTGACATAAAAAAAGGCCGAGTAAACTCTCTCCACTCGGCCTTTCTTTTATACTAAAATTTTATTTTTTATCTTAGATTAAATCCATACCTTTAACAGTATCTCTTTCACTTTTAAGTTCTTCTAAAGTTGTGTTGAATTTTTCTGTACCAAATTCATTGTGCTCAATTCCTTCTACTACTTTTACAACACCATTTTCAGTTCTACATGGATAAGAAAAAATGAGTCCTTCATCTACACCATACTGTCCATTTGAACATAGGCACATGCTATAAGTTTCTCCAGCTGGTGTATCATGAGTTAAATTATAAACACCATTAACGACTGCATTAGCAGCTGAAGCTGCTGACGAGAGACCTCTGGCCTTAATAATAGCAGCACCTCTTTTTTGAACAGTCGTAATAAACTCAGATTTAAGCCATTCAGTATCAGTAATGACTTCTGCAGCAGATTTTCCATCTATTTTTGTATTATAAAAATCTGGATATTGAGTTGCTGAGTGATTTCCCCAGATAGTCATATTTTTAACTGATGTTACTGGCACTCCAGCTTTTTGAGCTAATTGAGTTTTAGCTCTATTCTCATCCAACATCGTCATAGCAAAAAAGCGATCGTTAGGAATATCCTTTGCGGCGTTCATTGCAATAAGTGAATTAGTATTACAAGGGTTTCCAACAACAAAAACTTTTACATCAGATGCAGCATTGTCATTAATTGCTTTCCCCTGACCTGTAAAAATTCCACCATTAATCTTTAAGAGATCTGATCTTTCCATTCCGTCTTTTCTTGGAACTGAACCAACTAAAAGTGCCCAATTTGCATCTTTAAAAGCAACATTAGGATCTGAACTACAAACTATATTTTTAAGAAGTGGGAATGCACAATCATCCAACTCCATGGCAACACCTTTTAAGGCCGGCAATGCAGCTTCTAACTCAAGGAGTTGAAGTTCTACTTCTGTATCTGGACCGAACATTTGGCCTGAGGCGATTCTAAAAAGTAAGGCGTAACCGATTTGACCAGCTGCACCAGTGATTGCGACTTTTACACGTTTTTTTGACATGGATGACTCCTTGAATTGAACTAACTAAAGATGTTGCTAAACTACCAGAGAATTAAGTTTTTAGTAGTCTACCTGTGTTATTGAAGCAAAAATTTGACACTAACTATCAAGCTTTTTTATGATGAATACTAACAAAAATAGGAAAACATGAGCGAAGATAAAAAAAGCTCCGGCGAAAGCGGACAAAGTAATTCAAATTCAAACAAAAAACGAAGCCCAAGCGGAAATCGTAATAAGAATCGAAGACGAAAAAGTGGAAGTGGCCCCAAAAATAACTCTCCCCAGTCTGGAAATAATAAAAAGCCAAACTCTGGAGGAAACAGGTCAAACCCACAATCTCGAAATAATCAAGGCAACAAAAAGAGACGTAGAAGAAGAAAAAGACCTTCGGAAAACCTAAGTCCATTAGAAAAGTTGTTTAGAAAATACGAAAATCTTCAAGAGCAACACCTTGTTGCCAGAAAGAAATATTTTGAGCT
>JAGSHI010000118.1 GCA_023954635.1 Bacteriovoracaceae bacterium | reverse complement strand
CTCAATATCAACTAAGAGGAGAAGAAGCATCAACGACATAAGCCCAGAAAAGACTTTCGCCGCTTGCATCTGAAAGTTACGATCCCTTCCAAAAAATGGAGCAAACCTAAGGTTTGCAGGAGCCTTCGTAATTCTCGCCACTACTTGAACAGTCTTATAGTTATAGCTAATCGTTTCATTATTCGTTAACTCAGACTTATCCGAACCATTAAATAGTTTATTACCATTTGTCGTATTGTGAGCATCAAAACCATTTATTGGAAAGAATTCCACTTGACCATTACTCACCTGAAAGAAGGGGAGGTTATCTTCAGCATCAAGACATGGAAGATGAATCATGTTTTTCGAAGCATTCGTCGGACTAACATTATAGAGACCATCATTCATCGGAAAATAATCAACACTGATCGTAACGCCATTAGAAAGGACAGTTACTTCTATCGCTAGTTGCTCTGACTCTCTAGCAATTGGTGCGTGCTCTTTTTCTTCTTCAGTATCAACATAGTCGGAGGAAATATGCGTAGGCGCAATCGCCGGAATATGATCTACTGGCGTAAAGGTTGCTTCATCAAACTCGATATCACAGTACTCACCATCAATGACAACCAGCCCATCAACAGGAGGCAACTCACTGATTTTGTCAGCAATTGTAGATTCTTGAAGAGTATTTATAGATTGATCTTGATCGTGAAGAACATCTTCACCCTTTTGAATAGAAGTAAGGAGTTCTTCTACATGAAATTCGATTGGACCAAATTTAATTGAATCCCCAGTACTAAAGTAAAAATTACGTTCTTTTTCTCCATTTATCCAGACACCATTGTTTGATTCTAAATCAATAACTTTACAGCCATGCTCATCGACCATGAGTAGTGCGTGGTAATGAGAAATATGCGAGTCCGTGATTCTAATGTCACAGTTCTCAGCACTCCCCACAAGAAGTTTCTTCTTGTCTAGATTGAATTCGTACTCAACTCTTCCTTCTTTATAAGCGATTAGCTTGAAGAGTTTCGTTTCAACGTCTTTTTTAACTAGCACGGGACCCTCTATTACTGGTCTTGAGGCGCTTCGCATCTCTTTCTTCTTTCAACAACTTCAGCTCACGTTCAATCATCTGCTCTAGATTTTTTCTCATATTCTTAATCGATTTAATTTGTGTATATTGTCCATTTTGAAGCGCTAACTTCGCTTCTTCAAATTTCTTAAGTTTGAAAAGGACTATCGCATAGTTCCCTGAGATATCTTCACGATCAAGGAACTTTTTCGGTATATTTTTAAAATATTTTTCTGAAGTTTTATAATCTCCATCAAGCATATGGATAGTGGCAAGAGCGACGAGGACATCAACATCATTGGAGTTGATAGACTCTAACTTTCTGGCCAGCGTTCTCGCTTTTTCAATCTGTCCAAACTGTAGGTAGAGTTGGAGCTTATTAAATTTTGGAGTAATAATTCCAAACTTCTCGGCCTTCGTAAAATAGTCTAGGGCCGAGTCGTAGTGACGTAGTTTAAGTTGAACCAGACCTAAGTTATTGAGGGCGGAAGGAAAGTCTTTTTTCTTATTTTTAGCTGTCGTTAGCGAAAGCTTAAAAAAGTACTCAGCTTTAGCAAATTGGTTATCTAGGTAGTAGCAAGTTCCGATATGGTTCCAGTAAGCTGGGTTATTGTTATTGTTTTTAAGGTTCTTTTTAAGGTCCGTTAGGCCTTCAGTGTAATTTTCTTGGTAACACTTAGAAACAGCAGCGATAAGTGGATTTTTACTCTGCTCAATTCTCTCAAGTCTTGATTGGCTATATCTCAGCATTGACTCCCCACTGAGAACGTCATTTTTCGCACTCTCGATCTGAGTTTCCAACCTGTAGTTTGAACAGGAGGTGACCAAGAAAAATAATGATAGCAGAATCATCACTTTCATTGATCACCTCCTAGGTCCGCCGTAGACACCAGCTTTGACGCTGGATAACGAAATTTCACTTTTTCCATAAATTTATTAGGCTTGATAAATTTAAAGTTATTAAAACTGAGGATATTGTTCTTTTCAATTACTGTGATTGCTCCAACTGTGTATGAGCGACCTTTGTCGAGGAGGTTTGTTGAGAGTCCTGACATATGTTTTTTGAAGCCTTGGACGAATTCTTTAGGCATCCCTCTTGGTGAAAAGTCTTTGATTGTGTTGGCCAGTGAAATGTACTGGTTCTCAAGTAAGGAGTAGGTCAGTAGAGTCATCTCTTTGTGACCTTGTTTGATGAGGGATTCACCTTCTTTTGTGATTCTTTGAAGTAGCGAGAGGTTCGACTCAAGTGTTTGGTTAAACATCTTTTCATTAAACTTCTTCATCTTAGGAAAGGTGTACTTAATTCTTTTGACCATTTTTTCATATGTTTCATACTGCTTCATGAAATCAAGATTTTTAGTAAAGACTTCTGGAAGTTTGTTCTCTCTTTTCCAGGTCATAAGGATTTTAGAAACTGACTTATGAAGTTTTGGTTTCCAAGTAAATTTTGTGTCCCAATAGATATTGATCAGGTGACTTGAAAAAGTTTGAAAGTAAGTTTCATCGTCTTTATGGAGGTCATAGAATTTAAAGAAACTTCTATAAAGTCTATGATTCGCCATATGTGTAATCATTTTCTTGTTTAGGGAGATGATATTCTCTTCTTTGATCAGACATTTCTGTCCAAGCTTAGAGTTTTGAATAGCTCCACTGAAGTTATTTTCTATAAGTTGGTGATGAACCGCCATTTGATAGAAACTCTCTTTTTCTTTCTGGTTAGACTGACAAAATCTCTTTAAGAGGTCTCTCGAAAGAAGAGACGACCTTTTGAAGTCTTGAAGAAGAGCATAACGATTCGCCATCTCTTCTAGTTTTGGCAATAATGATGTGAGGTCAGCTTTACTGTGTTTGCTGATCGAATTTTTCACCCAAAGGTAACTTGATTTAGTGTCGGCGATATCAAGGAAGAGGATTGAGGCGTTATAGGCTGATTGGGCCTTGATTTTTCTTGGATATCTTTTGTCAGTGAAAAGGGCCATATAACCAGCAATCGCCTGGTCTTTGTTTCCTGACTTTTCAAGTGCTTCGTATTCTTCAAATAGAATTTGTCCAAGTACCGCCAGCGCCTTTTCTACATAAGACTTCTTGAATCCTAGGAAGCCAGTTTCAAGTTTGGCTATCCAGTTAGCTAGTTCAACAGAGTTTTTCTGCTTGATGTATTGATCCATAAGGTGAGTAATCATTCCTCTTTGGATTTCTTGATCTTTTGGATAGTTTTTTAGGTATGAGTTAAGCGTACCAAGTGCCGCTTTAACATTTTGTTTACCAAGGTAGAGGTTATAAAGCTTTACGTAGATTTTTTGAGATTTAGGGTCTTTCGGCCAAAAGTTTAGGTGGTTTTGGTAAGCATAAACTGTATTGTCATGATTCGCTTTCTTATCAAAGTTAGACTTAGAAAGCGCTGAAAGGAAACTATTAAGGACTTTACGTCTTAATTTGTTGGTTTCTTTTCCTTTTTTACCTTTAGAGTTATCAATTGATGATTTGTAGAAACTCACAGCATCTTTATAGTTACCAACAGAAAAGTGAGTCTCCCCAGAGTAAAAGCTATATTGGTCTTTGTTGTCGTGGTCAATTGTTGAGAGGATATCAAAATAGGAGATCACTTCTTTCATTTTCTTAGGGCTATAGTCAGTGTTTCCGACTTTTTTGTTCTTGCTGATTCTGATTTGAAGATAGTTCACTAAACTCTTAAGTTTATTAGTCGCATCTTCTTTTTGTTCATCATTAAAACTTTTTGTCTTTTGAAGTTCTTGAAGAGCAAGAGAAGTTTCAAAGTGAAGGTCAAACTTCTTAAAGTTTCTATAGATTTCAAGCTCAAGAAGTCTAATGTCTACTTCTTTACTATGGAGCTTAAGTTCTCTCGATTTAGTTAAAGAGGCCGCAATGACATCTCTTGTTTCTTTAAAAAGACCCTTGGATGCTGCCTTCCTTGCCATGGAGATCAAATAATCAGTTGGATCTTTTACACTCGAGACGTAAAAGTCAATTCCATCCGCAATCTGATTCCCATGGACAAAGAAGACAGCAAAAGCTTCTAAAACTTGATCTGTTACTGATACATAATTTGGATTTTTAGAAAACTTAAAAGCTATTTTAAGATTCGAAATCCCTTGGTCATATTGTCTTTCTTTGAGAAGACACCATGCCTGATTATAAAGGTGTTTTGTATACCAATCGTCTTTAGTGTTTTTAAGGACAGCATTGTAGTAGTTGATCGCTAACGGATAATTCTTTTGGTTATAATGATACTCGGCCAAACTAGTTTTAGCGTGGTGAACAATCTTGTCACCCTTTTTGGCATGTTTTAATACTTTGAGTAGGTAATATTCTGTTTTCTTATCTCCACCATAGTCTCTTTCATTAAGGGCCAAGGTGTAGAAGATATTCGCTTTTTGTCTAAAACGCGGAAATCTCTTAATGAGTTTGTATCCATCTCTTTTTACTTGATTGTATTTGGCCGTGGACTTTCTAAAAAACCACTTCTTTCCCTTTGCTTTGATGATTGATCTCTTTGAACTTAAAAACTTCTGGTTCTCTTGTTCTTTAAGAAGTTTGATTCTTTCACTATTAAGTTCAAGAAGTCTGTGTTGCAGTTTTGGACCAAGACTTCCAATCGCTTTAATAGTATTGATTTCCTGATTGATCAGTTTATTAAGCGTATGCCATCTCTTAGACATTCCATTAGTTGACTTAACTTCAGCGTGAAGCATAGTCGAACTTAGGAGGAATGTGATTAAGAGAATTCTCTTCATTATTGATCTCTCCCTTGCACAACAAATTTGAACTGAGGAAATCCGGCCATCGCAGAAGTATGCATGACTTTTCTAAGGATTTCGTAGGGTAGGGACTGGTCGAGAACAATATTAACTTGAGTGAGAAGATTTTTCTTTCTACTCAGCATTTCTTTGTCCATATTGCTAGCAGGACCTCTTTCTTTAGTCTCTTTATAATCTTTTTCTTTCTCAGCTTTCATCTTCTTTAACACATCATAAAGATCGTTTAACTTTGTTCCACCACCATAAGCAGAACCAATCACTTTATTGTTAACAAAGATTTTTCTTTCTTTATTAACCTGGACAACAATAGTATCTGTCCCAAGCGATTCCGATCTCGATTCTGGAAGCGTTAAAGCTTCCGCCAGCTCAAGCTTTAGTTCACTGGCACTATAACTTTTAAGTAGAAAAACTAGAAGAATCACAAGGATATCCAAAAGCGATGTTATATCGATCTCCATTGGCTCTTTGTTTTTCATTCTTCCAAGTCTTTGGAATTTTTTACTTCTCATTTTGTATCCTCAGATAATGGTTTCAAAAATTATCTGGTTAAAAAGAGTTGTTGTTTCAACTACTCTTCCTTTTTTGTTCTTTCCTGCAATTTTTCCTTTCTCTAGATCTCTTACCGCATCCATAATCTTTACTAATTTCTTGTATGGAACTTTGCTATTAGGACGAAAGATAATTGAACTTTCATCGATATTTGATTTCTTAAGCTCAGTAAGTGCTTTTTTAAGAGTCGCTAAATCATAATCTTTGTTATTTTTAGGAATAGACTTATAGATGTTTTCGTCTAAACCAGTTTTAACAATGATCTTAGAATTAGAGATATCTAGGATGAGGTTCAGAGGAGGTCTTTTGTCCTTTTTCTCGTCAATTGTAGTGACAGCAGGAGCATCAGACCCAATCTCATAAACTTTGAGAAATTGAGCAGACATCAATAGAAAAAAGATAAAGATAAAGACGGCATCCAATATCGGGATGACATTTAACTTTTCCATTTTTTTCGGTTTTCTTCTGTGTATTCTCATCATCTTCTCCTTAGAGTCGAAAAAGGGGCTTAGGCCGCTTTATCTTCTTTAACTGGAACCATTTGCTTTTTGGTTCCAAGAAGGTCAACAAGCTTAACCGAATACTCTTCGATTTCACCCATGATCTTCTCTCCTTTCGAAGAAAGAATTTGATGAATTACCATAATACTAATCGCTGAGATTAATCCAAAAGCAGTCGTGTTCATCGCTTTTGAAATACCAAGCGCAAGAAGTTTTGCCTTACTTGCAGGATCGGCATTCGCAACAGCTGCAAACGACTGAATTAGTCCATAGATAGTACCAAGAAGTCCCATTAGGGTAGAGATGTTAGCAATCAATCCCAGGTAACCCATTCGCTTTTCAAGCTTGGGAGCCGCTTCTAAGATTGAGGCCTCTACCGCATCCATAATTTGTTCTTTACTCTGATTCGCTCTTTTTAGTCCCGACTTCAAAACGTTGGGTAAAAGCGCATTTGAGTTTGAACAATTTTGGATAGCTTGCGCAACTTCATTTGAAAGAACATGTTTTTTGATCATGTTCATAAGACTTCCACCGTCAATATCGTAGGTGAAAAGACTTTTGATTCTTTCAATTGAAATAGCAACAGCAAGGCACCATACAGCAAAGATGATCCACATAAAGATTCCACCTTCGTCCATAAAAATTGCTACTGACTGAATAAAATTAGGATCACTAACCATTTCTACAGCCGCAGCTGTAGTTTGTACCGTTTCATTTTCCATGACAGACCTCGTAAAAGGACTAACGTAAATTACGTATGTCCTCAATCACTTCCTTGTTGAAATTGTCGCGGTCATAGAGGTCCCTAGAAAACGTACGGCGTGAACGTTCCTTGACCGACAAATCTCCGGGAGCAACAATGCTTCCCTTAATTTCTAAATTACCTAAATCAAACTTTTCATACTTTCGGTACTTATAAATAACCTTCTGCTTTCCTGTCGCTTTCGAAGATTTCTTATCTTGGGCGACGAGGGGGTTACTCAGTACTAAAAGTATGGTTAGAGTTAGAAGTTTCTTCATTTCGCTACCCCCACTCTAACTTTTTCACAATTACTTTTAAGGCCAAATGAATAGTCTCCTAATTCATCGGCCCAGAACTCACCTCGAAAATCATAGAAATGTTCATCTGATTCTCTTTTAAGGTTTTCGTGACTTCCTCTACTTCGACTACTAATCAATTGTTTGTTTTCCCATACCAGGTCACGTTTTCTAGCGAGGATTTCCAACTTAATGTTGAACATCTCATAACTAAATCTGTGAATTTGGTTCACGAAATCAAACATCTGCTTTTTGATGTAGTGATTAAGGTGAGTCGTCCTCCACTTGAGAGTCTCTTTGAGCTCTCCTTCCATTAAGTACTTGAGCTTACTTGTCGGCAGCTTCTTAATAAACTTAAGCTCATTTTGTGCTTTTTTGTATGAAACAAGATCTATTG
Organism: Bacteriovoracaceae bacterium; assembly: GCA_023954635.1. Taxonomy (GTDB): domain Bacteria; phylum Bdellovibrionota; class Bacteriovoracia; order Bacteriovoracales; family Bacteriovoracaceae; genus M0603. The sequence goes on along the minus strand of JAGSHI010000118.1, from coordinate 2,779 downwards.
AAAACTTAATCTTTTTACGTATTTGAGTCATCATATTACGAACATAAGGATGCAATTTTTCAGTCTCTTCAATTGGTGCAAAGATCAGCTTTAGAAAGTAGGTATGGCTTCTTTTATGCTTCATCAGGATGCTTTTGAGAGCATCACTTTTTGTCTTATACCTTTTGTAATAATTTTCAATAGTCACCATGCTGTCTTCCCAAAGGCATAACTTAAAGTAACTAAGGGCCCGAAGGACTTCAGACTCAGGAAAGAAGTAACTACTCATCAATGGGTTTTTGTAAGTTACTAAAACTCCAAGAGAGCGATTGTAATCTTCTCTTTGATAAGCATTCCAGGCCTTCTCCATTAGGATATACGGGAATCGATAAGATGTTTTTGGAATTGAACGATAGAGAAGCTTCGCTTCTTCGTAGTTTCCATTTCGATACTCAATTCTTCCTAAGTGAATGAAACATGATTCTTTGATGATGGCATAATAGCGACCTAACTTTTCTTTGGCGGCATCATCTTCAATTTTCTTTGATACTTTAATACATTGTTTATACATCTCAACCGCTTCATTATCTTTCATCAGCATATTGAGAGCTGCCCCTTGAAGCATTCTCGCTTCCGGACCAAATCGGTGATCGGCCGGAACATTGGAAAGGGCCTTATTCGACTCATTCCATTTTTTAAGTTGAGACATTCTAATCCCGTAGGCAAGAGCTAGAGTCGGGGATTTAAGATGTCTTTTAAGGATCTTTCGATCCATATAACTAAATGACATCGTTCCGGTTTTAATCATGAGTTTTGCGATAACCGCTTCAAACTCAGGATCGAGCTCTTTGACACCAGCGATATAATTCTTAGCAAAGGCCAGTGCTGAAAAGAAATACTTAGACTTAAAAAGTTCAATGGAGAGCTCTCGATCTCTTTTGAGACTTTGAGGTTTCTTATAGATCTCTGATGCTTTATCGATACTTGCGAAAGCATTGAATCCTAAAGTGAATGTGAGAATCAGTACTAATTTTTTCATCATTCTACCTTAGAAGCTAAACCCGACAGAGAAGACAACATCTGTGTTTCCCCACCACTTGTCTGGTCCAACTCCGTTAAGAACTGGTCCAGGGGCCTGATAAATTGTTCTATGTAAATTAAGGTCAAGGTGCATTCTCTTGGTTGCGTGAAAACGTAAACCAGTCTTTAAAATAGCACCCGTATAACTTTCTTTTTTGTAAGTGTCGGCGGCACTTGGAATGGCCGCTGTTGTTGAGTTGGATTCAGCATCGATTTTGGCGACACCTGCTCCAATTGACCAATCAAAGTAGAAAATCTTATTAAATGTATTAATCTTTCCGTAAAACGGTGACCAAACGGCCATTAATCCGTAAGTCTTATTGAACTGTCTCGAAAAAGGGATGGCCCCATTTACATTTTTTAGGTTTTCATAAGTTGTGTTTGTCTTGTTTGAATAAGTATTGAAGTAACCTTCAATCGCCCATTCTTCATGAAAGTACCAACCAGTTGAAAGGTGCCAACCTGTACTATCAAAAAAGTCTGGAGTTTGAGACATGACGTAACCAGCGTTAACGTAGCCTGTTCCTTTCTTCTTATAAACTTTATTTTGAAGGACATAAACTTTCTTATCAGGGTCAAGCCAAAGGAAGTCGTACAGACTATCCTCTGATGCTTGAACCAATGTCGGCGCTAGAAAGACTAGCGCCAGAAACATTGATAAAGTTTTTCGAGTCCACGGCGTTTGACTCATATATTCTCCAATTCGTTATTGAGTATAAAAAACCTCGATCTGTGAACCATCAGCTGGAATGAATCCATCAATAAATTTCACAGTTCGAGAAGACTCGTTATAAGTCCAACCTGTTAGTACTTCTACTCCGTCAACTTCAACTCTTACACTGTTCGTTGATGGAGTTCCTGCTAAGGCAAAGCTATCTAAAAGACTTACAATTTCTTCACCCATGTCTTCGAGGACAGTGTGAAAGTTGTCTTTAATACTAGCTGTTGTTCCACCAGTAAGCTTTGAAGCATAGATGTAACGGTTACCAACAGTTTCCCATTTGTTACCAGTTAACTCTGTTGTGACAATACTATAAGTTTTAACAAGACCTTGATTCTGCTTAACGGCCTTGAGGTAGTTTACATAGTTCTCTACTCTTTCTGACGACTGATCTTCTTCATCAGAAACGATCACAACTACTAAGTAAGCGTCATCTCTTAAAAACTGATTTCTTCTATTGTCTCTGTGCTCGTAGTGGTCAATGAATCTTTTAGTAGCGTGAAGACCTTTTTCACGTCCAGATCCTTTAACACCAACTTTGATACACTTCTTAAACATTCTTAAAAAGTTTTCTTTGTTTTTAGCAGCATAATCACCATTTAAGATGTGCCAGTCACAGTTTTGTTTTCCGTCAACTCTTCTATTCTCATCAGTAGTTGTGATTCCCATTCTGAAATCAGCATTCTTATTAAAGAAGCTATTAATGAACACATCAAAGTTGTAAGCAAGTGCATCTTGTTCGTCGCCCATAGATCCAGAGTCATCAACTACCCAAAGGATGTCGACTTTGTCTTGAGTTGTGGCGTTTTGAATAAATGTTTCGCTTGACCAGTTAGTTCCGGTGTCACCGTTTGATCCAGTGTCACCATTTGTTCCAGTGTCACCATTTGTTCCAGTGTCACCATTTGTTCCAGTGTCACCATTTGTTACAGTGTCACCATTTGTTCCTGCGTCACCATTTGTTCCGGTGTCACCATTTGTTCCAGTGTCACCATTTGT
>JAGSHI010000193.1 GCA_023954635.1 Bacteriovoracaceae bacterium | reverse complement strand
CTATGAAATCTTTCAACATTCAATTTGAAGTTTAATTGAAAGTTCTTTTTGAAGCTTAGATTTAAATAATTATTTAATCTAAAGCTGGAGAGTACATTTCCTTCATTCGAATATTTTATATCAGTAATATTTATCCTAGGATTTTTCGCATTTATTTCTGGAGGTGTTCCTTCAAGTTTTAAGTCGTAACCAAAGGCAGACCCAGATGCCCAAGGGTTAATGGCTAAAATCCGCTCTTTAATGACATTTTTGACATTACCATCTAGTCCAGTCAGAACCATTTTGAAGGTAATAAATTTTTCTGCCTCGAATAAGTCATATTTAACGAGTACATTTGTAGATAAACAACCATTTGAATTAACTCTACGAATTTTTTCTGGGTTAGATATATTATTGTTATTAAATATAAATTCAGTTTTAAAGCTAGTATCTGAAATAGGTTTTCTTTTTCCTTCACTTCTTGGGTCTACTAGACATACAGTAATGTCGGCCTGAAGTGTCTTTTGAGAATTACGGTTATAGTTGTTTGATACAATCTGTCCCTTAGAGAGATTGACTGTATTAATTATATAACCAAAATGATCGTCATGTTCGATATCAAAACCAGTTTGCTCTTCTAACTCGTCATTGTCTGCATTTTGATCTAGAGAAACCTGATCAGTTACATCTTCACTGAAATGATCTACTCTCTCTGGAGATATCTTAGTGTTGGATAGTAGCTCTTCAAAATAAGTTTGAACTAACTCTTGTCCTAAATTAAAAGGAGCCTCAATTGGAGTTATTGTTAGTCTGGCCTGAAAGCTACTGTTACTACCAATTTTAATATGCCCAGGAAGTTTTAGAGTCATTTCACCATTTAAGTTATTATCTTTATAACTATGTTCAGAAGTGGACTTATCAATAAGACGATATTTATCGTCTCCAGCTGACCTTTCATAAAGGGCAAACTCTATTTTTACTTTCCCGTTATCAGATTTAATATCTAAGTCTTCACCTTTCATTCCTTTTCGTACAAGGTAAGGGTTCATTGAAAAATCATAAATAAGGTAATCCATTTTTTCTTCAGAATGACTTCTTTTTTCTCTTAATTTAATTCCCAGGTTTTTAACTTTAAAGTTTTTAATTTTTGTACGAGTTTGACCTTGATATTGAAGGTCTCTGATATCACCAGCGGAAACGTCGATTGAACCAATCCAGTTGCGGTCGACAACGATCTTTGATGTTGTTTCTTGCCAAGGGTTAATTAATAAGTCCTTTTCTATTCTTCCTTTAAATGGCGTCACTCCTATTATTTCTACAGCGTACGGGAAATAGCCTTCTTGATCTAAAAAATTAAAATCGACATGATCATCCCAGGACAAGCAACCGGTAGGATCCGTTTGAACAGTTTGAAGTACAAAAGGTGTTTTAATTTGAAATTTACCATTGCGTGCAGGTTGATTCTCAATAGCAACATCGGTTAGGCAAACTTTGAAACTCATACTAGTTCCAATTACTAATGAATTCCATATGCCTGTCGTAATACTATCTTGGTTAACACTTACAGCAGTGACTTGACCTGCAACAAACGCAGTGTTTTCTGCTTTTAATTCAGGTACATCAGAAGAACAAGAAGACAATAAAAGTCCGACAGTAAAAAGAACCGGGCCTAATAAAGGTCTAAATAGATGTAATTTTAACAATTTAATCATTACTGTATAAAATGCAACAGCTGGGCCAATATCGATTCTGTAGATTCGGAGGGTTAGTTTAAAAATTACGTTGGGGTCGTATAAAGTATGGAGAAAGTGTCTAAACTTTAGTCAATTAAGTTGAGCTCTTTGTATTCAAAATTTATCCACTTTTCTAGATCATTTAAATAATGAGGTCCGTATCTTCGATCACTTGGGCCTCCGGCAAGTACTGTTAAAGCGCTATCTTTAGAGAGGTCAGCTATGAATCTCCAGCTAGGGCAAAATGTAGTAGTTCGTCCATGGGCCTGGTAGACAGCACCTTGAACAACAGTTGCCCTTGAGCCCTGGATATATACTGGTCCATAATCAAAGCCTAAAAAGTTTGGAAGCTTACCATCAAAGAATATATTAGTTAATTTCACGTTATGGACTTCTTTCCACATCTTTAAGTTTGAGAGGTCTAGGTTGTCGATAACTTTATCAACTACTTTTTTAAATACGGCATCTCTTGATCCATTAAACCAAAGTTCTGAGTGCCTGTACTCTTCATTGATTAGAATTTTATCAAAGTTGTGGTAAAAATCGACGATTACAGGAGTATCGTCTAAAAGGTTGTTAAAAAGATCTTCACCTATAAAATTACGTCCAAATATTTCAATTAATAATTCACGATATAGTTTTTCAAAGACAACTGCTCCGTAACTATTTTTGTCATAACATCTGTCCCATTTATTTAAAATTTCTGCATTACCTGAGTTCTGAATAAAAGGAGCTAATTTTTCGAGTAATTGTTCAGCTTGATTACTATAAAGGTCAGACTGAATAACAATCATATCTTCAATGTCTAAACTGTCTGTATTTGAGAGTAGAGTAGTTATGCGTTCAGAACGATAAGGGCCCATCGGCATATTTATTGAAAGTGGTTTACCTTCTTGATTGAGATCATTATTAGCAGTAACAAGAAACCCCTCTGGCGGATTCTCTGTTCTTGAGTGCATTTTAGGGTCATGTATACCATTCCAGAAGGCCCCGGGTCTCCAGGCTGGTAAGGGATGTAATCCAGAGTGGTTTCGATCTGGTAAGATTCCTGACTGTTGATAGACGAGATTCCCTTTATTGTCGCTCATTATCCAGTTGCAGCTAATCGTAACCTTTGAAGCAATATCTGCAGCACGAGAAGCTGTATCTGCTTGATGTAATTCGTATATAGAATCAAGGGATTTTGCAGCTCCATTTTTGTGACCAGACCAGGCACGAGCAAGGTAAAGGCCGTCTTCTACAATCTCATTGGCTGGAGGACATTCAATTACTCCATGCTGTGTTTCTAGATATTTAAATTTAAAATCGTCTTTCTTTTTTCTTTTTATAGACTCTGTTCTTTCTGTTAGTTCGACCCAGCCGGCCTCAGTTCTGTATTTACCATCTTTAATTTCTTCAACAAAGAAATCAATCATATCCATAAAGCCATATGTAAAACCAAAACCTATATCTTTGTTTTTACCCATAATCCAACCAGGAACTCCTGGCATTGTAATACCCATGTAATAGTTTGAATCGGTTTTACCAACGATTTCGCACCATATTGCTGGTAAACGATTAATTTCCAAGTGTGGATCACAACAATGTAATACTGTATTTGTTTTTGACTTCGATGGTGCAATTGACCAGTTATTAGAAGCTAGTAATTTAGGTATACTTTTTAAAAATGGGAGATGTTCGGGAACTGTTTGTTGATGCAACTTTGTTCTTTTGACAAGTTCAATTGTATCTTCATCAAGAGCATCTAAGTGTGGTGAGAAGAGTGACTTTAGCTTTTCTAGGTCAACTTGGTTTTTTATACATTGAATAATAAATTTTTCAACTTCGCCCTGACTTTGTGCAAGTCCGATATAACTCATAAGCTTAATAGTTGCTAAAGTATCTTTGATTTCCCATGGCTCTGGCTTGTAGCCTGTTAGTTTAAATTCAAAAACACCTTTTTGAGTTCTTAAGTACTCATTTACACCTTTGCAATAGGCTTCATTGAAACTTCGTGCTGCTTCTGAAATATAGCGAACTTCTTTTTCTGCTTCATAACTAAAGGCCATCTCTCTCATAAAAACATCAATGGCGAGAGTTTCCTCGTTGGACTTTAAGCACTCTGATAATCTTCCTTGTGAAATGAGTCTTGCGAGCATCATTTGAAGTTGCCTATCGTGGGCATGAACAAAACCAGTAAATCTGGCCAAGGCTATGGTGTCAGTAGTGTTGATATGAACAACACCATTTTCGTCGCGAAAAATATCGGCCTTGTCTGAGCCAAGAGTGAAAGTTTGTTTGTCTTTGGTTAATTTCATATAAGTAGGAATATTTTAAAGATTATTGGGTAAGTTGTCACAATCATTATACTGTTACGCAGATTCAATGGTAGTTTAGTCCATGCTTTGTGAGTGTTTTTGAATCTATATAGGTTTGAGTTACTTTTGCATCAGAATGGTTAAGATAATCTCTAACAAAGAGTAGATCTTTAGTTTTTAAATAAAGATTAGTGGCACATGCTTTTCTAAAACTATGTGGTGAAATGAGCGACTTTAGTCCAGACTTTTTGAGAATTCTTTTAATATAGTGGTACATGCTTCTCGGGGTAACTGAACTAGTTTTAGATTTTGACGGGAAAAGCCAATCAGATTGAACGTCCACTTTATGTATCTTTAAAAGATAAAAAATATCTTGTGCCATTTGGGGTTTAAAGAAGTGAACCTTTCCACCTTTTCTTACAATTTTCATTGTATGAGACTCAAAATCAAAATGTTTAAATTGTAGTTTGGTTAATTCCTCAAGACGTAGGCCACAATAATAGAGTAAAAAGCAAACCAACCTTTCTTTAGTACGAAACAAATCTTGTTCTAGTTGATTCCAGTCAGATTGATCTAACATTGGAGTATGATTGATATCGATTTCTTTTAACTTAATTCCGTGAATTTTATTTTTAACAGGATTAATAAGAAATCGACCATTTTTATCTTCATAATACTGTTTTAAATATTCAAAGAAGTTTTTAATAGAAGATAAATGCCTCTTGCTTGAACTTTTGGCCATGGGAGGCTGATCGATTATCTTTGTGCTTTTCTCTCTTATAAATAATTTTTGAAAGAGTATAAAAATTCCTTCTAAAAAATAGGTCTTTTTTTTCACTGAAGTAAATTTTCCCCCATTAAGTAAGAGTGACCTATAGTCTTCGATGATTTGGCCCTTGGCCTTATGCAAGGGTGAGGGATAGTGCGATTCATACCATATGATAAATTTCATAAGGTCGAGTCTATAGTTTTTAACAGTAT
>JAGSHI010000137.1 GCA_023954635.1 Bacteriovoracaceae bacterium | reverse complement strand
CAGGCCGGGAAAAATATGTATGAAATTGTAAAGAAGCGAATGGATAAAAAAGATAATATCCGTTATGACTTTGCTATGGATTATTCAGAGGAAAAGAAGCTATTTTGCTCTGAGATTATATATTGGGGTTATCGAAATGCATCTAATGGTGAGTTAGATGTTCCAATGTATAAAACCAAGTTTAATAAGGGTCTCATTCCTTTCTTAAATGTTATGGGGATTACAATATCTGAAAATAACTTTGAGAGCTTTGATACTTTTGCACCAGGTGATATTCAATTTGATCCACGTTTCGAGATGGTTGCTGAGTGGAGAAACCCACAAAAAATGAGTGATAGTAGAGTTAAGGATATGATCTTAACAAAAATGTTTGAGTGGATGGAAAAGCTAGATTATGAGTTAAAGCCACCATTCGGTATTAGATCAAAATCTAAACTAAGCTGGCTCCTTCGAAGAACTCCTTTTATTAAAAAGAAATTGGCTGAGAAGTTTCCTCTTAATATGAGTACAAAACAATTACAGTTGTTTCTTGTTTTAGATGAGGTTGGTGTTATTTTTCAAGAATATGTTGATAAGTACATCAAAGAGAGTAAAAAACCTCTTTCACCTATTGAAATGTTTCAGTTGCTTGAAAAGTTTAGAGAGGATGATCATGCAAAATGGGTGAAAACAAAATCTTTAAATAAAGAGGCCAAAAGGTATCGAAGACCTCACCATAGAAGTGGAGGAAATAGAGTGCCTTGGCGGATTAGAAAGGCCCTTAAGAAGAACAAGCCAGTGTTTCACAAACTGTTTCATCCTTAGGAATAAAAGGTACAGTATATTCAATTGTTAGGGGAGCATCTTCGCTTCCCTTTTCTTTATATTCTACATGCACTTTATCTACTTCTTTAGTACCAATATTAAGATTGATGTAATAGTTTGAAAAAGTAACACCTTTGCTTAAGTGAATTGGGTTAAACTTCATTCCAGATGAAGTAGAGTTCTTAATCATGAGTTTTATTGTAAATTCTATTGGAACATTAGTATCCATTGAGAAATCGATAATAAACTTATTTGTTTCATTGTCTTTAGTCGTGCCATTAACTCTAAATAATTGAATGGGTTTCTCAGTAATAGGTAAACTAGGAATAGCTTCAACTTCTTCAACAGTTGGCCAATGACTATCGTGATACCTTTTTGATAATTCTTTGATTCCTTTTATGTCATCATCAGTTAGAAAATATTTCTCTTTCCAACCGGCACTACTCATCTGTGAACTTGTATCAATAAGAATATGACCTTCTTCGTCGAGAGACGCATGATTAAGGTCGCAATTAGTCGCATTATCTGCCATGGCATACTGGTCACACAGACCCCATACATGTCCAATTTCATGGAGAATAATTGGGAGAGTCGTATAAGTTTCATCATCTACTTTATAACCGATGACCTCTCGCTTTATTAAAGTATCGACTAGCTCTTTCGTCGTTTTAATTTTATTTGTTTTTGATTGTAAACTGATCCATTTATACTTCTTTGGATCGCCTTCTTTATATTTTCTAAGATATAAACTTCTTTTGAACTTATACACATCTCTTTTCTCATTTTGACTAGACTCAAAAAAGGAATAACTGCTTTGGGTAAATCCAAGAGTTTTCCCATTGGCATAGGCTTCACCGACAACTAAGTCTGTATTTTCTCCACAAGTTTCATAATATTTTGAAGTTAATTCATTTGAAGATTGGTTTACATCTGTTTGTTCAGGTAGATCGTGAACGGAAAACTCTATTGATATATTTCTCCCAATATAATGGGCCCACAGTTGAATAGACGCTTCAATTTCTGTTTGAATACCCGGATATTTTAAAACCATGTATTGAGCAATACATACATCATAAACAGAGTCTTTTTTCTGATGGATCAAATACATTGAAGAAGGGTTCGTATCTTCAAGGCCTGTAAGATGTCCCCATTTTCCTTCAACCACTTTAAGGCCAGTATTTTGTCCTTCCTTAGCGCAGCTATGAAGAAATAGTACGGATATTCCAAGAATCACAAGTATTTTAAATAATTTCATACTCTTTACTATCGCAAGGATTATGCCAATATATTATAGTAAAAACAGGACGTTAGGGTCTTTTGAACTGTCACTTTATGATGATTGTCTATTACTTGAACATTGCTTGGAAGAGGAGTGTTTGTTAAATATATCTCATGAGTATGATGAATAAATTAACTAAAAAAGTGTTTAGCTGTCCCTCCTGTCAAAAGAAACTCAGAGTTCCTATAAGGCCTGGGAAAACTTTGATGGTTTCCTGTCCTGGGTGCTCTACTCAGTTTAATTTGCAATTCAAAAACCCTCTGACTGATTTTTTCACATGGTATCGTGGTAAGGGAATTTTGTTCAATTTAAAGAGCATGTATTACAGGTTTAAACTGCTCCCATTAATGTCTAGGGTATCTATCATTTTTATTTTAGGTCTTCTTGTTCAAGCGGTGTTTAGTTTAAGCACATCTACTCTAGAAAAGACCAATACTCCTGCATTCAAAGACCCCGAGTGGAAAGAGTCAATCATTGAAGAGATTTAGTCTGTCATTTGTGCTTAGTGTCTAGCTATGAAATCGAATGCACTCCGGTTGACTTAGGTCTTTACTGCCCGTAAAACCCCTAAAAAATGAAAGAATGTATAATGAATTAAGATAGTATTTTATTTTGATTTAGAGGTGAAAGATGTCCACTTTATATAGTGAAAAAGACCATAAAAAAATTCCAGAACTAGAGCATAGAAACTTTAGAAACGATAATTTTTGGACAAAAATTCCAGGTTGGTCGAATGTGACCAGAGGTGAATTTGCAGACCATAGATGGCAAAGTAAAAACTCTGTTCGAAAAGTAGAGCAAGTTCAAAAAGTTCTTGGCGATAGAGTATCTAAGGAGTTTATGGATGACCTTTATGCTGGTCAAAAACATACTCCAATGAATATTCGAATTACGCCTTATGTTTTTGCCTTGATCAATTGGGACGACCCTTTAAATGATCCTCTTAGAAAGCAATTTCTTCCTGTAGGTAGTCAATTCTTAGAAGATCACCCCATGCATATGGCAGACTCACTAAGTGAAGATACAGATTCTCCTGTTCCAATGCTTACACATCGATACCCTGATAAAGTTCTATTTTTACCTACAACGATTTGTCCGGTTTACTGTAGTTACTGTACACGTTCTAGAATTATTGGTGGGTCTACAGATACAGTTGAAAAAGAAACTTATGGTGCCAATCAGAAAAAATGGGACGATGTTTTTGAATATTTAACAAGATCTCCACTCGTTGAAGATGTTGTTATCTCTGGAGGTGATGCTTATATGCTTACTCCTGTTCAAATTAAATATATCGGTGAAAACCTTTTAAAGATTCCTCATATTAGAAGAGTCCGATTTGCAACTAAAGGTATCGCTATTTTCCCACAAAAAGTTTTGACTGATGATGCTTGGGTAAATGCGATAAAAGAAGTTCATGACCTTGGTCGCGCCTTCGGGAAACAAGTTGTTATTCATACGCACTTTAGTTCTCCACGTGAAGTTACAAAATGGTCTCAAATGGCCATGGATAGATTGTATAGTTTAGGTATTACTGTAAGAAACCAAGCAGTTCTTCAAGAGGGTGTTAATAACCACGTAGACGAAATGGTTCTCCTAACTAGACAACTTGGATTTTTGAATATCCAACCTTATTACGTTTATCTTCATGATATGGTTCCGGGATGTGAGCATCTTAGAACAACATTGAAGGAAGGTGTAGAGCTAGAGAAGGCGGTAAGAGGAACAACGGCAGGATTTAACACTCCTACATTTGTTTGTGATCTTCCTGGTGGAGGAGGAAAGAGACATGTCGCCTCTTATGAATACTACGATGAGGAAAATGGGATTTCAGTTTGGAAAGCTCCATACGTGAAAAAGGATGAGTTATTTCTTTATTTTGATCCTATCCACAAGCTTTCTGAAGAAGCTCAAAAGCGATGGGGTAATGAAAAAGATAGATTAGCTATGATTGAAGAAGCAAAGAAAAAAGCATAATAAAAAGGCCCTCAAATCGAGGGCCTACTTTCAAATTAATTTCCAGTTACATAAGTGCAATTTTTCCAATAGAAAGGAAAAAGACCTGATTTTTTACGGTCTACAGTTGCGATCTTACTAATTTTTCCTGCTTTAGCAGCCGAAGAAATATGATCTTTTCCTTTTGAGTGGAACCCAAGAATATATCTTGCGCAAGCAGCACCTTTTTTCGTTCCGACAGAGTTACTTGTCGCCTGATAAGGAGAGTAAGTTGTACAACTAGCTAAAGTTAGTAAAAATGAAACTAAAATAATTTTTTTCATGAAACATCCTTTTTTCACAGTTTAATAAACTTGTATTTATTGACCACCAATGGTCATTCCTTCAAAAACAATTGTTGGGGAGAAAAATGTATTCTCACTACTTGCATGTAGAGTATTACCTATCCCTGAAATCTCATTTAAAACTTTGAAATAATTCCCAGAGATCGTTACACCTTTTACTGATTGAATGACTTTATCACCCTTTTTAAGGTATCCACTGGCTGCACATGAAAAGTCTCCACTTACTACATCTGAGCCAGATCCAAGACCTTGAAGACTGATAATTTCAAAATACTCGTCTTCTCTTAGATCATTCTCAGTGTCTGTACCTGTTGAGATAATCATGTTTGTACCATTAACTCCAAGTGTTCCTTTAGGTGAACGTGAAGCATTGGCCGTGTTCTCAGTTTTAAAATAATCAGCTGTTGCGGTATTGTGGAAAAAAGTTTTTAAGACGCCATCTTCAATAAGAGTTGTCTCTCTAGTTAAGCTTCCTTCGTCATCAAATGGGCAATATGTAAATGCATCTTCGTAAGTTGGGTTATCCTTTAGTGTTAACCTTTTAGTGGCAACTGAAGACCCTATTTTATCTTTCCAAACGTTAACACCATTCATTGCACCCTTAGCACTGAATAAACTACCAAAGTTAGAGATAAAATTATGAAGTATATCATTATTAAATATAATTCTATAGTTTCCAGTTTTAATAGGGGATCCATCTAGAAGATTCCATGCATGATTAAAAGATTCGTCAATGACTGAGTTCATATCTAATTTATTAAATTTTCTGGCCACTGATGAATGGTAATGCATGCTTTGTTTGCCATCTTTTTCAATAAGAGCGGATGTGTAACATGAAAATGTTTTCTCGTCCTGTTGGCATAAAGTTCCATTAGAATTTACGTATAGTCTAGTATGTTCAACTTCACTAAATCCGTTGTATGGAGCACCTTTTACATGGGAATCTTTTTCTTTGATTTTAGATTCTAGTTCTAAGGCGAACTTTGTTTTGTCTTCAAGAGAAGTTGAGTCAGAGGCGTTAATCTTGTCAGTTGTGCCAATGTATTCTTCTTTTCTTTCAACAGAAATTTTTTGATTTAAATCTTCTTTACTAAATCTCGCATTTTCTAGGGCCTGGTTAACCATGAACTCTAAACTTTGGTCGTCAATGGCCTCACTATAGCTTGTGCCGACTCTGTTGTCTTTTATAACTCTTACTCCAACAACTTGTGAGCCTGAAACTTTGTATTCAGACAACTCTCCATCTTCTGCTTTTAGAGAAAGAAGATTCGACTTATCTAGAATGCAGTCTGATTCAGCGCCTTTTTTCTTGGCCATATCTATAATTTTATTAACAGTGTTATTTAAATCGCTCATTTTCCTTGTCCTCCAACTAAAATTTCATCAACTTTAATCGCTGCTTGCCCAACTGTTGTTGGTACTGCTCCAGAAACAGAGCCACACATTCCTGCTGCAAGTTCAAAATTGTTGCCCACTACAGAGATCTGTTTAAGAACTTCTGGGCCTGTTCCAATAAGTGTTGCACTTTTTAGAGGTTGGTCTATTTTTCCATCTTTAATCAAGTAACTCTCTTGAGCTGAGAAGTTAAATTCACCTGTTCCTGGTTGAACAGAACCACCGCCCATTTTCTTACAGTAGATCCCATTTCCTATAGTAGAAATCATTTCATCAAGACTAGTCGTTCCTGGTTCTATAAATGTATTTCTCATTCTAGAGGCAGGTGCAAATCTATAATTTTGTCTTCTTCCACTACCAGTTCTTTCGTAACCTGTTTTCATGCTTCCGACTTTGTCGACTAGAAATCCAGTTAGTTTCCCATCTTTTATTAATTGTGTTTTTTGAGTAGGCATACCTTCATCATCTATATTAATTGATCCCCACTGGCCTTCAATTGTTCCATCATCAACGGCCGAAACACATTCATTAGCAATCATAGTGTCAAGCTTATCCCAGAAGACAGATGCTTTTTTTGCCACGGAGGTTGTCTCTAGTAGGTGTCCACATGCTTCATGGAAAATAACTCCTCCAAAACCATTATCAATAATGACTGGCATTTTACCGGCCGGACATTCAGCAGCTGTTAATTTTATCAAAGCTTGTTTCGCAACTTTCTCTCCAAATTCTTTTGCATTAATTGTATTGATGAACTCCCAGCCTTGTAGTGCTCCTGGACCTTCGTAACCTGTGCTTTGTTCTGAACCATCTTTGGCAAAGACTTGAGCGACAGCACGAACATAGTGTCTATTGTCAGTTGTATATAAACCTTCACTATTAAAAATTTCTACAGATTGTAGTCTTTGGAGTGCAAGTGAATTTACTTGGTCTACTTTGTCACTTGTCGCTCTTGCAGCTTTATCAACTTCAAATAAAAACTTAATCTTTTCATCCATCGCAAAATCACTATCTAGACCTAAGCTAGCATGATGAATATCTTTTATATTTTGATTAACGAGTGCAGACTTTGCTCCAGCTGAAGCTTTTAAATCATTAGCTGCAATTAAAGAAGTAATACGTTTTAACTCTTCTTCATTTGTTGAGTTAGTGTAACCGTATAAAACCTTTGTTCCATAGATGAGTCTAATACCAATACCAAAATCAACTCCACCTGCGATTTCATGTACCTTACTTGAAAGAATTGAAATTCTTCCATTTTGGTTTTTCTCGACGAATAGCTCGGCGAAGTCAGCTCCTTGGTTAAGGGCATGATCAATGACTCTACCGGCCACATCTTTTTCTAAAAGCATTTAGAACTCCTTAGGGACAAAAATTAAGACTCTATACTACTGACTTTTGTGATGGAATGAAAGACAAGGACTGTCTATTTTGCAGTTGACGCTATATCATTTGATTGACGTTTATCTGATTCTCTTCTTCTTAGTAACTTACTTAAATTGTCGTGCAATTCAGGGTGCTTTTCAACAATCTTTAGAAAGCTTTCCTTATTTAGCTTGTAGAGGTCACAGTAGGATTGTGCTCTAACGTTAGCGTTACGTGTTGTATGTTCAAGAAGGGCCTGCTCACCAAAGCATTGACCTTCGTGCAGTGTGGCAACAGTGTTACCATCCTTGAGAATGACTTCCACTTTTCCGTGACCGATAATGTACATTTCATCACCAACTTCACCTATGTTGATAATTGTATGTCCCGGAGCATAGTACTTTTGTTCGAGTTCAGCAGAAACTTCTTTCAAGCAAGCAATTGAACAACCTTTAAAAACAGGTACAGCACTAATGAGTTTCATATTCATAAAAATTTGAAGTTCATTTTGTAGGGCAGGAGGCAGGTCTGAAATTATTTTGCTGTCGTTGTCTGATAATCTTTTTTCGAACATATGAGTATAATATTGAAAACAAGCTTGTTGTATTCTCGGAGGAATATTGTAGTGTTTTAAAAATGTCGCCAAATCTTGTATTTTCTCTCTGTTCTTCTCTTTGTATCTATTCGCAGCCTGAAGCATGTTGGAAACATTACCAATGACGATACCGTAAACACCGACACCAGAAATCATAATGAACATTGTAAAGATTCGAGCAATTGGAGTTTGAGGGGTGATATCTCCATAACCAATCGTTGTTAGAGTTGTGACTGCCCAATAAAGACAAGTGACATAATAATCAAGTCTTGTTCCCTCTGTGTGAGGATGCAAAAGCACCCATCCACATGCAATCCAGTGAATGACAATAATTGTAGCAATGACATACATTTGTATTTTTATATGTCTCGGTATGAGAGCAATAGAGCTTACAATCTTCCAAACTTTTACAATTCTTACTAATCTAAAAAGTCTAAGAAGCGTGATAATTTTAAAGCCTTGCTCAAGCCCAAAAGTGAATGAAATGATGTCAAAAGGAATGCACGCAACAAGGTCGACAAGAAGAAACATGCCTGTTCTTATATGGTCTCCATACGTTTTCTTCTTTGGATCACTTTTTTGATTGATCATCTCACGGATACGATAAACAAGATCTACAAAGAAAATGGCCGAAAGAATACCATCAGACCAAAGCTGCCAAAATTGGATTTTTGTTTTAAAGACAAAACTAAATGGCGCTTCTAATGCAGTAAAGGCCACGGCCCAGAATAGGATGCCTATCCAGATAAGTTGTTTTTTACTTAATTGATTCTCTTCAAACATAGTTCGCCGTGGTGATGCAATTGTCCAACTAATCGGTAAGTCTCTGATAAAATTAAGTTTTATTTATATAATCACTTAGATAAAGGTCAATTTCTTGTCAATTCGACTAGCTTTCCTTGACAAAAAAACTTCTATAATCAAAATGTATTATGAATATACAAGAACAAATCTGGAGATAATTCAATGTTCAAGCGAGTCGGTCTTTTTATCTTAGTAAATATATTAGTAATGGTTGTTGCTAATGTCATAATCAGCTTAGTTGTTGGATTTATGGGTCTTGGACCAACGATGACTGCAAACGGAGTTAACTATGCAACTCTGATGGTTATTTGCTTAGTCTGGGGTAT
>JAGSHI010000208.1 GCA_023954635.1 Bacteriovoracaceae bacterium | reverse complement strand
TTTTAGAAATCATGAGAACATGCCTTGGGTCTTGAACATCCCATATGAAATGCCCCACCCAAAAGAGAAAATCCCGATCTTTAATGCCTTTAAGGAGTTTGCCGCCTGGGCAAAAAGTGGTGGGGCATTTTTTTCAACATGCTATTTAGATAACAATAACAATGTCGACAAGACAAAAATAATCGAGTGATATATGAAAGAAAAAGTTAAGGATATTTTACGCAAAATTAGAATTACGGTTTTAATCCTGAGGGGTCTAAAAACCGATAAAAAAAACCATATTGAGAAAGGAGTTGTATTTGAATACCCCAAAAATATAGCTCTACGTCCAGGGGTTCGAGTTTCTCGCAATAGTATATTGAAAGGCAACTCGTCTTTAAACTTTGCTATTAGCGTAGGTGCGAATACTCAAATAATGGAACAGGTTCTACTCTGTGCCAATGAAGGAGTTATAAGGATTGGTAATAATTCATGGATTGGTCCTCAATGTTTAATCTATGGTAATGGACACGTAAGGATTGGTGATCATGTCATGATAGCGGCTAAGACCTCTATAAATACAGTGTCTCATAATCACGCAATCATTGGATTACCTATGAATTTACAGGGTATAAACACTGACCGGGTAACGATAGAAGATGATGTATGGATAGGCCTAAATGCAACGATCCTCCAAGGGGTAACAATAGGAAAGGGAAGCATCATTGGCGCAGGAGCTGTTGTTACAAAAGATATTCCACCATACAGTATTGCCGTAGGGACGCCGGCAAAAGTTATATCTACTCGCAATCCAAAAGTAAAAATTGATTCAGTACTTACAAGAGAGATCTCGTCGGAAAATAGAAAAGTTTCTTAACTGAGGTACTATTTAAAAGATGCGAGAAGAGCTGCTTAACCCGCGAGAGCAGAGACTGTACAACCTTCTACAAATATTAAAGTACATTTTGATTAAACTAGCATATTATCATTCTCCATACCGGGTTGGTACAGCTTCCAAAAATCAGAATCGAATGAGAACTTACAGACTTCACCATTATCAAAATTACCCGAAACCATTTTAGTCTGAAAACAAATACTACTTATCGTCATATATTTCACATCACACCAGTTAGAATAGCGCAGCCTTGTGCCCTGTTTAAAGTTAGTTTCTACTAGCAACTCATATATAGTTTTCATGCTCCCTCCCTCTTGTTTAGCTTCCGTTAATCTTAAGATAGAAGCTTCAAGCAATGATTAAGAACGAATAGCCATATCGACCTGAAATCATTAACACGGCCATCTTTAAAATACCTTAAAAGTTTCGTGGAAGAATGGAAGCATGAAAACGAAGCTAGTGCTCTTGATACTTACTAGTATAGGAGTAATATTCAACAATTCTTGTAAAAAGTTACCTCAAGATGAGCAAGTAACTACATCGAAAAGGACGCCGAAGAATGCTCCTTCTAACCGAATTGTAAAAAAGGCACCCGACAACTTTAACTTCTCTAATGTAAAAACCATCAAGATTAGTGAATACATTAAATACAGAGGAGAGGTTTTAAGAAACACTGCAGTAGTGATACTTGATAAAGACAATAATGTGTTAATGAAAATGAGCTCGGATAGTGATGGCTTAGTTGAAGTAGACCTAAACGTCCCATCCCACGTCAATGTTTTGTATATTGAACCTTTAGTCTTAGGAACAAATATCAGGGTCCCAATTCTTGCAAAGACCCACTTAGATACATCTTTTCTAAAGAGACTGATTGCAGGTTTAGGAAACCTTTTACTGTCGAAAGCCAATGCTTCTTCTGTCTTCTACAGTGGTGACTTAAGTGTTGGTTATCTTGCTAGCGAAGTAGATAATTTAGGCGTTCCTAATAATATCGAAAACGTTAATCAAAAGAGCTGCCCTGCAAATTTTCTCAAGAGACTTACATCCTCTCTACCAAACGGGAAGTCAGTAAAAAATAACCGCCCACATTACATATCGAGCAATATGGAAACAAGTACTCATATTACAAAAGCAACAGATGTTTGGATCACCCTAGTAGATGATGGACAAAGTTTTAAAACCACCGGCTCTAGTCAAAATAATGGATGGGGAAACGGCGATCAAGACTGCCCAAGTGGTTCTTGTGACAATAACAATGCTGAAAACTCAGAGAGCGAGGTACCGGTAGGACTTTATGAAAATTATTCGATGTCCGCTGGAGATAGTACAGAAAAAGAGAGTCTAGTTAGGAACGCATTAGGCTTTTTTACTTATCCTACCTCTTCCCCTCCTAAGAGCCTTTCAGAAATAGAGAATTTAAAAATAATTTTACCTAATGTGCTATTAAAAAAGAACGGCGGTGGTCTAAACTCAGGTGATACAGTTTACTTAGGAAAATTTGATGCCGGTATCTCAATTGGATATTTTATAATTTCAGATAGCTGGGATTATATTAACTATAGAAACACTGCCGGGAGTGGCTTTTACACTTCGATATCACCATTAAACCCTGAGGCTGTTGGTTTGGAACGACATAATGTTCAACTTTGGGATAGAAAGTGTGGAAAAGTTGTAATCGGATTCGAAGACTCCAATAGAGAATCAAGTAGAAGTGACGATGATTTTAATGATGTACTTTTCTATGTATCCACAGCCCAAGACTCTATCGACAACTCCAATATTCAATCAGTTGCTGAAGAGAATGATTCTGACGGTGATGGCGTTACAGACGCCGAGGATGCATATCCTCAAGATGGTGATAGGTCCTATGATAACTTTTTTCCGCTTGAAGGAAGAAATGGAGTTCTATTATTCGAAGACTCATGGCCGCATATGGGGGACTACGATTTTAACGATTTAGTTCTAGAGTATAACTTTAATTATATTTCAAACAGCATAGATCAGGTTAAAGAAATTAAAGCAAAGATTACAATAAAAGCTACCGGAGCATCTCAAAACAATGGTGTCGCAATAATGTTTAATACTAAGGCCACGAACGTAGAATCAGTAACAGGTTCCCTAATTAGCGAGGATTATATTAGTTTAAATATAAACGGGACTGAGGAAGGAATTGATCAGGCGGTGGTTATACTTTGTGACAACGTTAACAAATTTCTTCCAAAGTTTTCTAATGTATACCATATGAACATACAACCTTATACCTTTGAAGTTTCAATCGTTTTCACAAGTCCAATTAATAGAAGTCTACTAGGCGCTCCACCATATCGTCCTTTTTTAATTAAGAACTTAGATCGCTCTTCAGAAATCCACCAAGTGGATTATGTACCCACCCGGAAACACAACAAAGGACGTTTTAATAAAGGGGATGACTCCTCAGACCCAGAGAGTGGATTATATTATAAAAACACAGAAAATATGCCTTGGGTTTTGAACGTACCCTTCCCCATTGCACATCCAAAAGAAAAAGTACCTATCTACGATGCATATTACTATTTTTCTCTTTGGGCACTAAGCGGTGGTACAAATTATAAAGATTGGTATTTCCAATCTAGCGACCGAATCAATTTAGAAAAGACCTTATACTAAATTGAAAGCTACATAGCACTTACAGTGAGAATTAAACGTGATTAATCTACTATGTCTGAGTATTTTGGTTCTCACACTTCCTCACATCAAGAAGCATTGATTGTCACTCTAGTGCCTGATTAATAGAATTTCTTAAGATCATTTTTAACTAGAACAAGGAAGTTTTATGAAGAAAATCCTAGTGGCCATGACGGTCCTTTTTTCAACCTCAGTATTCGCTGACCGTGTTGTTATTCAAAACCCTACAGATATGAAGTCACTAACAGAATTGAAATCAGTTTCT
>JAGSHI010000146.1 GCA_023954635.1 Bacteriovoracaceae bacterium | reverse complement strand
AGATTACAGACGACTAAATCAATTGGAGATATCCCAAGTTCTTTTGCTTGTTTCTCATCATTTTCATTTCCTCTCCTAAACAAAAGACTGGACGATATTTGAAAACTCAAAGTCTTCATTCTTCCGTCAAATGCTTCAGGATTGCCAGTAATTGATTCAACTGCCGTTACAGGAATACCTAATTCTTCTATAAATTTGCGAGTACCACCAGAAGAGATAATTTCACAACCAGAGTCATGCAAACACTTGGCGAGATCTTCGATTCCTTCTTTATCAGATACACTTAAAAGGGCCCTTTTGATTTTTAAATTACTTTGGCTGAGGTTCATTACTTTTCCTGTGAGAAATAGTTGATAGCATTTTTAAATATTTTCATTGGAATATTATGATTCAAAGGATTCTTTGACCTTGTCTCAGATGTAGCTTCAAACAGAGCAGCTTCAGGGTGTGGCATGAGCCCCAACACAGTACCTTTTTTATTGCATACTCCTGCAATACAATTAAAGCTACCGTTGATATCTTCATCGTAAACTAGTGCAATCTGATCATTTAATTTAAGTTCCTCATAGATTTCACTTTGAGAGTTGGAAGAAAAGATAATTCTCCCCTCCCCGTGTCTAACAGGAAGAGTTATTCTCTCTATATCTTTAGTCCAAACACACTTTTTAGAAGTCACTGACATATTTACCCATTTATCAATAAAGTTTCCTTGAATATTTGGAGCAAGTGCCATTGATCTTTTTTTATCATGAGATGGGAGAAGACCAAGTTTAGTTAAAACTTGAAAACCGTTACATATTCCAATAACTAGTTTGTCTTGATCAATAAACTCTATTAGTTCTTTCAGAAGTCCATGTTTAATCTTGTTTGCTAACACTTGACCACTACCAAGTTCATCTCCAAAGCTAAAGCCTCCAGGAAATGCTAAACCTTGATAATTTTTTAATATTGAAGGATTTTCGAGAACTTGATTAATATGAAGAACATCAGCTCTACCACCAGCTTCCCGAAAAGCGAAAGCTGTTTCATTTTCACAATTGATACCATCACCACTTAATACTAGAAAATTTGGTTTATTCACCTTTTACCTCCGAAGTACTTTTTACTAAAAGTCCCCATCCAAGATTCCTTCAAGTCCAGTATTTCTGAATTTATTAAGACTTGATCATTAGAACAAACTCTAAATTGAGGCTGATATTTAACTGTACCAACATTTAGTACTGGTAACTCTGTAGTTAGTTTCTCAAAGTCTGATTTATCTGATGCAGAAACAGAAACAACAAACCTTCCAGATCCTTCACCAAACAAATTTAAAAGTGAATTTGAATCAAAATTAAGGTCAGCCCCGAGATCATTACCAAAACAAGATTCTGCTATAGCAACTAAAGCTCCACCATCAGAAACATCATGACAAGATTTAAGAATACCAGACTTAATAAGAGAGTGTATTTGTCTAAATACTTGCATATTTAGTGTCATATTTAGTTCAGCAGGGCTTGTTGTTTCAGGAAGTTTATAAAGAGACTCAAGTTCACTTCCAGCAAAAGAGAGATCAGAACTACCTAGAAGGTAAATAGAGTCACCTTCATTCTTAAAGTCACTTGTAACTGTAGCATTTATGTTAGTCTTGGCCATTGCAGTTACTAACAAAGTTGGAAGTATAGATATCCTTAAAGGCTCATCATCATGGTTCTTGCCTTTAAAGTCATTTTTCATAGAATCTTTACCACTTACAAGTGGTGTACCATATGCACAGGTGATGTCATAAAGTCCCTGACAAGTTTTAACGAGCTGTCCAAGCTTAATATCACCATCGGGATTTCCATCTGACTTCACAGGGTCGGGCCAACAAAAATTATCAAGCATACAACAAGTATCTGGATCTCCTCCATTGGCCACAACATTTCTCATAGCTTCATCAACAGAGTATTTGGCCATTAGCTCAGGGTCGTATGGAGAAAGTCTTTGTGTCATTCCACACCCAATGCTTACAGCATTGTCCTTTGTTCCACCGTGTGGGTATAGCCAAACTACACCACTATCATTAACTCCATTACTAGATTTCCCTGTAAATGGTTTTATATGGGTTGAACCTTTAACTTCATGATCGTATTGCCTTACCCATTTTTCCTTATTAGCTATATTCGGAGAGGATAACAGGTTTTTTAATATTTCTTCAGAAGTTGTCTTATCGAGTAAGTCTGATCTCAAGTCTTGCCCTAACCAGCTTTCGTGTTGAATAGGTCCGTTCCAAGTCGCCTCTAACTCCATAGGTGGTAAACTTTCATGAAGAAAACCTAAATCTAATAATGCTACTGTTTCTGATTTATAATTAACCTTTAAATAGCCACTATTGGTAAATTCACCTAAACAAACAGAAGTAACATTAAATCTTTTTGACAATTCTTCGAATTCTTTAGTTTTTTCGGGAGGAACAGCAATACTCATTCTTTCTTGAGATTCACTAATCATAATTTCGTAAGGAAGTAGTCCAGGATACTTCAATGGACAATTCGATAGTTCAATTGTGGCCCCGTTTGTTATAGTGGCCATCTCACCAACGCTAGAACTTATCCCACCTGCGCCATTGTCTGTTAAGCCACTAAACAAATTTCTGTCTCTGGCCTCCATAAGAAAATCAGTCACTCGCCTTTGAGTTAAAGGGTCACCAATCTGGACTGCAGTTGAAGGTGAATTCTCATCTAGCTCCAAAGAGCTCATCGTTGCCCCGTGAATACCATCTGCACCGACGGCACCACCAACGACATAAATTTTATCTCCAACATTTACATATTTCTCAAATGCATCTTTACCATCATTTAATTTTTGGGGCATAACTCCAACTGTCCCACAATACACAAGAGGTTTTCCGGCATAAGATTCATTGAAAAAAATTGCACCGTTAACAGTTGGGATTCCACTTTTGTTACCACCATCTTCAACACCCTTATGAACACCCTCTAAGAGGCGAATAGGTTTTTGAAGACCAGCTGGCATTTTCCCCTCATATCCTTCAAGTGGCCATTTTGGATCAGCAAAGCAAAACACATCGGTATTAGCGATAGGTAAGGCACCCATTCCAGTTCCAAGAATATCTCTATTCACTCCCAGGATACCAGTTAACGCTCCCCCGTATGGGTCAAGTGCAGATGGGGAATTATGTGTTTCAACCTTTATACATAAATCAAGATTATCGTCGAATCGAACAATTCCAGCGTTATCTTTGAATACAGATTTTAACCAATCAATTTTTCTATCTTTTTCAATCTTCGAGGTCGCACCTTTTATGTAGCTTTTATAAAGGCTTTGAATCTTTGTAGATTCATTTCCTTCATTAAAGCTAATATTTGCTGAAAATATTTTATGCTTACAATGTTCAGACCAACTTTGTGCAATCACTTCAAGTTCCACATCAGTCATCTCATTAGTAAGACCAACCATTTCTCTATCAGATAATGTTTTTTCAGAATAAAAGTTATTTTTCATATGAGTAAATTCTGACCAAGTCATGGCCAAACATCTATCCTGATTAAGTTTTTTAAAGTCCTCTTCAGTAATATAGTTCAAATCAAATGTTTCAACTTTTCCGTCTCCGCTCATTTCAACATGAGGAAGATGTATATTAGAAAAACGATTAGAAAAATCTCCATCTATCTTCATAACATCTACAGTTTGAATTAAAGGGTTTCCTAGAATTTCATTTGCCATAACACTTAGATTATCTATTGAAGTCTTAGTATTAAGTAAATAGAGATCTCCACTACTAATAAGACACTCGACTCCAGTTAGATTGAAAGCTTCTACTGCAGAGTGAGCTGTATTATCAGTCACACCAGCACGAAACCCAATTTGGATAGAGTGAGAAAATGACTTGTCTTGTTCACTACTCCAGATTGATAAATCCATAACCGGATCACAAAAAATATCTTCAATTGTTTCTTTTGATAACTCATTGTTTGATTGAATTAGGTAAAACTTACGTATAACTAAATCATCTATTTTCTGCTCCAACGCCATTTCTAGCGATCTTCTTTTGTTCTCAAAGAGAGGAGTATTTTGGATACCTTGAATTTCAATGCGATATGAATTCATTATAATTCCTTAAGGCTGACAAACTTATTGTCACTTCCTGGTATAGTTTTAAGTTTAAATTTATTATTTAATAGGATATCGAGAGCCTTACGATAGAGATCATACTCAACTTCAAGTCCACGTGAAACAAACTCTTCAAGGGAATCTTCTTCATTTCGAGAAAAACTTTCTTGTAAAATGACAGGACCTGTATCAATTCCAGAATCAACAAAATGTACTGTAACACCACTCACTTTTACACCTGATGACCATGCTTGCTGATAAGCATCTTTTCCGGGAAAACTAGGTAGCAAGCTTGGATGAATATTAATAATTTTAGAAACACCTAAATCAGCATCATGGAATTTATCGATTAATTCTTCTGATAAAATTCTCATATAACCAGCAAGGAGAATCCATTCGACTTCATTTTCTTTTAACCACTCATATATAGAAGTTTCATGATGAATTTTTGCTTCTTTATATGATTCACCTTCAGCACGAACAAATGGCAAACAAACGGCCTCTACATCACTCTTGGCCGCTCGCTCTAAAACATAAGCAGATTCATTGTCTGTGATAACACCCGCGATATTTACATTCTCTAGAGTATTTACATAATTGATAATGTTTTCAGCATTACTTCCGTTGCCTGATGCCATTATGCAAATATTCATCGACCATCACTCCCTGAAGCAATGTCATTTCGATAAGTCATTCCTTCAAAGTGAACTGATTGTAATTTTTTGTAAGCAGAGTCGCGAGCAGTTTCAATTGAGTCACCTAAGCAAGTAATACCTAAAACTCTACCACCCGTATTCACAAGTTTCTGATCTTTTTGTTTAACACCTGCATAGTATATTGTCCCACTACTAGATTCTTCGATTTTAATTTCATTTTCTAGATTCATGGGGCTTCCATCCATAGCAGGATATCCTCCACTCGCGACAACAACATGAACACTACATTTCTCAGAGAGAGTTAGTGTTTCATTTAAGTTTAATAAACTTCCTTTGGCCGCATGATCAAAAACTCTTGATAGGTTACCTTCAATTAAGGGCAATAAGGTTTGTGCCTCTGGGTCACCAAAACGAATATTAAATTCAATGACGTTGACTGCTTCATCTAGCATAAGGCCTGCAAAAAGGATTCCTTTAAAAGGTGTTCCCTCTTTTTTCATGCCTTCTACTATTGGACGGAATACTCTTTCATCAATACATTTTCTAGTTTCTTTATCAGGCCATAACTTGGGAGAGAAACAACCCATTCCACCAGTATTAGGGCCTTTGTCACCATCAAGAAGTCTCTTATAGTCACATGCATAACCTAGAGTAATAAATGTTTCACCATCCATTAATGCAAAGGCTGAAAGTTCTTTACCTTTTAGTACTTTTTCAAAAAGAACTTTTTTTGTATTTACAGGACAATCTGGATTAAGGAAAAAGTCACTTAACGTCTTTCTTGCTTCATCTTCGTTCCAAGTTACAACCACACCTTTCCCAGCTGCCAACTCGTCGGCCTTAATGACTATCCCTTCTTCTGTTATTTTCCATTTATTGAGACCTGCTAAGGCTTCGTCATATGACTCATAGACTTCAAATTCGGCAGTTGGAATATCATTTCTAAACATAAACTTTTTGGAAAAGATTTTAGACCCTTCCAACTGTGCTGCATCTTTAGAAGCACCTAAAACATTAAAACCATTTTTATCTAGAAACTCACCTGTTCCATCGACAAGAGGTTGCTCAGGTCCAAATATGATCAGATCTGGTGACAACTTTGAACATAGACTCAACAAGGCATCTTGATTTTTGATATTACAATCATGTGTTCGGAGATTAGAATCGAGTTCCATACCTGCATTGCCAGGTATGATATCGATATGATTGACACCATTGTCTTGTAAAAGACGTTTTGCTAGTGCGTGCTCTCTGCCTCCTGAACCAATGACTGCAATCTTCATAATCTTTCCATCTTATCAGTTAAAAGATTAAGGTTCCATGTATCTGTAAAAATTTGACCTTCACCATACTTTTCATAAAGTGTGTTGGTTAAAGTTTTATACATCATAGATGCCGCTTCTCTTACTTCTGGAGAAAGATTCTCAGGTGTTTTTTGTAGTTCTGATTTACAAATTTCTTTCCAGTCTTTTTCATTTCTATCTTTGGCGATACCTTTTGCTTGCTCAACAGATTTATGCCATTCGCTGTTACGATAAAAACGTCTTAAGTTTTCTTTTGATAGCTGAACACCATTGTATGTAAGCCTTAATTCATCAGGACCAATAGAATCGACTAGTTGTATAACACGATCACCATTTGAGTCTTTCATTTCAGAGAAAGCAAATTCAAACTTCCCATCCCATAACTTTATTCCAATTGAATCAAACATATCTTTCAATCTTAGAGAAAGAAGAATACATAAACCTCTAATTCGATCAAATTCCTTATTATTCATATTAGATATAGTTTGTGCCTCTTCTAGGCTAATGTACCTGTCAGTTGTTTCAAGTTTTGTTGAAAACTCAATGACTGGAAAGTCAAAAAGGTCACCAGGCATTGGTTCCTTAGTAAGGCCAATCTCTTTTAGGTATTCTGGGTCTTTAACCCTTTTCATTAATGAACTTCCTTCAGGAACACCAAATCTAAAGATGGCCTCTAGAGGAACAAGTGTTTTAACAGGATTTGATTTATATTCTGTATAATCCCAGTTACCACTATTTGTATCATAACCAACTTTAGGTACGTGGACAGGTTCTACAGCAAGAGCATTTGTAAGTGTCCCTTCTTTAACTTCTTTATTTTCTCTATCTACGAGACCAATACAGTGATGATCAACACCATATTTCCTAAGTTCTAATAATATGTTTTCTGCTAAAGGGTATCTTTTAAAAAGTTCAGGTGTAGGATTCCAATCTGTCCAAAACTCTTTATCGCCAAACTTTCTAAAGAAAAGTTGGGCCATTGCAGCCAAGCATTCACCTTTATCCGTTAAGTCATCAGGCATTGCTCCCCAATCAAATACTGAATATCTATCAGAGAACTCAAAAACATAAGGACTCTCGCCTCTAACTCCAAGAATATTTTTAACTGAACCTGTGTGTAAAAGTGGTAATGTCATCTCTATCTCCGTTATTAGAATTGGTCTTTCATTTTCAAAAAAGAAATTGCAGCATTTCTACCGTTATTTGCTCCTACCCAAACTCCACCTTTTAAGCTCCAGTCAAAAAGGGTTGAAGCCTTGTAAGGATTGTTACGTATATTATCTTCTAAAAGAGGGACATTAATAACAGCACCCTCTGTAATAATTGTTTTTTCATTTGAAACAAAATTTATGACAGGATTATCTCCTGATGGTTTTTCAAGGACGGCAACATCAAATCCACATTTAGATGCATGTTCACGAGACCTGTTTAGTTCTTTAGTTACGTACTCATATGAAGTTATTTTTGGATCAATACAAAATTCAATCAAACTTGATTTGCTAACTTTTAAAAATGATTTAATCAGATCTCCAACAGGTTCCCAGGTATTTGGAGCGACACTCATCACAGGAACACCAAAAGGCATTTGCTGAATTGACAAAAGAGCATCTAAACCACCAAAGTTTGCGGCCACTGGAATACCAAAAACAGGAACCTTCACTTTCGAAGCGACAACTCCAGGCAAGTGGGCAGCAAGTCCGGCCCCAGCGACAATGAAGTCATGGTCTGACTTATCCAATAACTCTCCAAGCTCTACAGGGTTCCTATGTGCTGATAAAACGACTTGATCAACTTCGAATGATTTTCTTAAATAATCCACAAGAGGATTAAATACATTTTCATCTGACTGACTTCCAAATAATACTAATGTTTTCATGAGTGATTCTCTTTTTGTAAGAAACGCATCCTGCTAAATTCCTCCGCTTCATCCACTGAAGTCGGATATTGATTATTTACACATGCCATACACATGTCTTTTTTTCCTATGGCCTCAACGAGATCGTCTTCATCGAGGTAAATGACTTTATTGGCACCCACCCATTCTGCAATTTGATCTAAATCCTTATCCTTAGCTATAAGCTCATTAGGATTAGGGAAATCAATACCGTAGTAGCATGCATGTCTTAAAGGAGGGCAAGTTATGGCCAAAGTTATATCTTTTGCACCATAACGCTTTAGTAGATCGATTATTTTCTTTGAAGTTGTTCCCCTTACAATACTGTCGTCAACCAAGAGGATCTTCTTACCTTCAATTTCACTTTTTACTGGACTTAGTTTTAACTCTACAGCTTTCTCTCTTTTTTCTTGAGT
>JAGSHI010000125.1 GCA_023954635.1 Bacteriovoracaceae bacterium | reverse complement strand
GAACTCTCGACATTACTAACACCTACGAATGTTCGGCAAGATCACTTCTTTATGAACCGAAAAACAAATGAAGCTGGAGAGGTCGTCGGGGTTGACGTTAGTGGATCAAAAATTGGTGGAGATATTGATAATGCTGCTGTTTTGTTTCCGGACCCAATGGGAGCAACTGGTGGAAGTCTTTGTCATGCGATTGATCACTACAAGGAAAATGTAGAAGGAAAAGGACAACTCTTTTTGGCCCTTCATTTAATTATCACTCCTGAATTTATTCAAAAAGTAACTAAAGAGCATCCCGATGTTAAAATATTTGCTTTACGTTGTGATAGGGGTCTTTCAGATAGCGATGTGCTTGCGACAGTATTAGGAACCCATCCAGAAAAAGAATCAGGTCTTACAGATATCCAATATATCGTTCCTGGAGCAGGTGGAGTTGGTGAGGTCCTAAACAACTCATTTGTATAATTCATTGAAAAGCACGCTTTTTTGGCAAAAAAAATTATCTATTTTTAGTTGATGTTTCAATATTTTTAGCCATTTAAGTAAGTTTTCAAAAAAGCTTCAACGTACCGACTTATAATCAGTTATGGGAACCCCATATCTAATTAATCTATTCATATTGATTGTCCTCTTGAACCCAGTTTATTCAGATGTGGATGGTCTTGCTGATGAGGATAACCCTCCAGGGCTTGAAGAATACTTAAAAAAGATGGATCAAAAAAAGAGTCATAAGAGTGGATTCCATATCTATTCGGATGATGCGAAAAAGGCCTTAAGGTCAGATTCTGGCGACGACTTTATTGAGATCGTTCAAAGAAAAAAGCAACCTCGAAATAGAGAAGATATACTAAGAGATCAAAGAGAAACAAAGAAAGTAAAAATCCGATCTGAAAAGTTTAGAAAGAAAAGAGTTGAGATGATGGATGATCTTTTCAAGAAGAAGTTTGATAGAGAGATTCACGAAGAAAGGGCAAGAAAACTACATCAAAAAACGAGAGCACCTAGTGATGATTTTTTAAGAGATAAGGAAAATGATTCGCTAGGGAACAGTTCAGGTACACATAACTTCGATAACTATAATCCTGGTCAACCTGAAACTCCCCGAAGGTCAGTAACGGCGAAGAAGGGGAGGGGGAAATCAGTTGATGATGTCTCTGAGGATCCTAATAAAGATCCTCCTATTGTGCTTAAAAAGTTTAAACCCAAGGAACACCCGAGGAAAACTGATCTCGAATTAGTTCAAGGTTTGGAGTTCCCTCTCGGTACAGACCCATTTCTTTCACAATTAGATAAAGATAATGCTCTTAAAAATGATGATGTATCAAGGGCCCGAGTAAAACTAGGAGAGTCTCTTTTTAATGATAAAAACTTATCTGTTGATAGAAAAGTTTCCTGTGCGAGTTGCCATGTTCCTGACTTGGCCTTTACCGATGGAAAAAGATTTCCTGTAGGAGTAGAGAGAAGACTTGCTGGTGGTTTGAATACTCCTAGTATTAATAATGTGATTTTTAGGAAACGTTTCTTTTGGGATGGAAGAGCTGAAGGTTTAGAAGAGATGTCATTGATGCCTTTTATGAACCCTAGAGAAATGGGAATGAAAGATAAAGCAGAGATTGTCAGTCGAGTTAAAGACGATCGTGTTCGATATGGACAGATGTTTGAGGATGCGTTTGATGGTGAAATAAATTCAAAAACTATATCTCAAGCGATTGCTAGTTTTCAAAGAGTTCAAATTATTGGTGACTCTAAGGTTGATCGGTTTTTAAATGGTGATGTTAAATCTCTTAATGATAACGAAAAACATGGCCTTGAAGTATTTATGACCAAGGGGAAATGTGTCGCTTGTCATAAGTTAGAGCATGATTTTGCTGGGCCTGTCGATTCTGATCATAGAGTAAATACAGGACTTTTTTCTGACGTTGAAGAGAATAAGAAATTTATAATTCCTACCCTTCGAAATGTTTCAAAAACAGGACCTTATTTCCATGACGGTAGGATAGACTCCTTAGAGGAAGTCGTTGAGCTTTATAATAAAGGTGCTGTTGTTAAATCAGACTCTGTCTCTTCAATGACTAGTGGGCCATTGAATTTAACGAAAGAAGAGAAAGATGATTTAGTTGAGTTTTTAAGGGCCTTAGAATCTCATCCCATTAAACAGAAAAAGATTAATTGATTCCAAGTAAAAGGTAAGCAACATATCGTTTGTTAATTTCTGAAACATACGTCACCGGCTCTGGCTTTCTCATTTGAAGCATGGCCAGCTCAACATTTCTAAACCAACGATTCGGATCAAGACCCATCTTTTTTGCAAGTCGAATTGCCTTTTTAACTCTGCTTGGCCCTGCATTGTAAGCGGCCATCGTCATTCTAAGTTTTGCTTTATCACTCATTTTTTTAAACTTTGAAAAATACCTATTTCGAATCCAGTCGAGATATTTTACTCCTGCATGAATATTATTCTCAGCGTTCTTGTGACCAGTGATCTTTTTGATATTGATATAAGGCTCATTCGCTGTCATTTGTTTAACTTGAAAGAGGCCAATTGCTCCCCACTTATTAACAATACCTTGATTAAATCTACTTTCCTGAAAGCAAAGAGCAGCAACGAGTCTCCAATCAAAGTTATACATTTTAGCGTACTTTTTAAACAACTTGTCATAGTCACTTAAATGAGAAGTCCCTAAATTAAAATTTGTCGACTTGATAGTATTAATATCCCCAAAATATTTTTGAGAAAAAACATTTCCAAGGAGAGAGCCTTTTCTGACTTTAGGGAGAACTGTATTTAGCTCTTGAAGGAGTTTTGAGTCTTCTTTTTTTACGGCCCAAGCAATCCCTTGCTTCACTCCAAATGGTTTGTGCTTGTGAAGGTGAAGACCTGGGAATACTTTTGCAGCAAGCTCAGCTAAATATGAATCGGCAACAGTGTAGTCATATTTCCCAAGAGAAACGAGCTCTAGTATGTTTTCTGTTTTGAGTTCTTCGCTGACGGACTTTGTTTTGACTCGCCATTTTCTCTTAACACTTCTGTTATATTTTCGAATCGATTCAAAATAGCTACTCGACTTACGAACATGAAAAGTCTTTCCTGTTATTTTTTGATTGACCATTTCTTTTCTTGAGACAACAACTTCGTCTACCATTCGGTAGGGCTTAGTGAAGTTTACTTTCTTTTGCCTTTTGGAATTGATAGTCATTCCGGCGGCTATTATGTCCCCTTTCCCTTTTTTAAGAAGAGGGATCATTTGATCATAATCAACTGGAATCATCTCAAATTGTATTTTGAGATTCTTCTTTCCTTTTGAATACTTCTTATTCAAGTGTTTTACGAACTCTCTGACCATTTCATACTGGATGCCCTTAGGTTTTCCTTGATAAATATAATAGTCAAAAGAGTTTTTAGTGGTAAGAACTCGAAGGTATTTGTCCTTTAGGATTCGCTTAAGGCCACCATATCGAACATGTTCAATATGGTCTGATAGCTCCTTATGCTCTTGCGCAAAGGACTGGAAGGAAAATAAAAGTAAAAAAGTAAGAACAAGTCTCATTAATTGATTTTATTTTCTTTCATAAAAGATTTTATATCAGCATGAACGTTATAGTTTGGTTCAGTCGCTAACTTTCTAATTCCTGAAATTGTCTCTGAAGGCCATACACTTTGAAAAAGATTAACAACCCATTTTGGAACAGAGCCTTTAGGGTCAGCATTAATCTCAACTAAAATCTCAGTTTTTCTACCTTCAAGTGATTTTAAAATATATCGAGAAGAATGGAGACTTCCACGAATTGTCTTGTCTCTTTTAGGTATCTTAGGATGAGTTGCTGGACCTGGACCCATTTCAATATGAATCTCTTTACCTGCTCCTTTCACATCTACTTTTACCCAGTAAACAAACTCACGATCCCAAAGAGGCCACGGTGCTGTTGTTCTATTGTATTCAACTTTATCAAACTTTGTTTTTCTCTCGAGAACGACAGTCTCCGCCATGTCACTCATCCACTCTTTAATTCTACTGGTGTCGT
This sequence comes from Bacteriovoracaceae bacterium, assembly GCA_023954635.1. Classification (GTDB taxonomy): domain Bacteria; phylum Bdellovibrionota; class Bacteriovoracia; order Bacteriovoracales; family Bacteriovoracaceae; genus M0603. The sequence goes on along the minus strand of JAGSHI010000125.1, from coordinate 5,788 downwards.
GAATAACAGAAACGACATTTTCAATTGGAGCATCAATGACACCTATTCCTCTGAAGGCCACTACTTTTGAACCTGGAATATCTTTTGAGTAAACATCAACATTTTTTCTTCTTTTAATTTTTTTCCACTCAGCTGCTTGGGTCGTTGAAATTAAAGATAAAAGGATAATTGAGACAATGAGTTTCATGTAAGCTCCATATGACTAAACACTTAGTACTAAATAGGTTTTGTGAAGAGGATTATAAACAATATGCCTGCTTTCAGTCGACTAGGTTTATTTGTTCTTTGTGATGCTGAGCAGAATTGAGATGAGTTATTAGGTAATTAGAGTTGGTCTTTAAAGAAAAAGCTCACTCCAAAAAAGAGAGAAGTAATCTCTGTCGAAATAACAAGGTCTCTTTCTCCCGAGGAATCCTCGATCTTGTCGTAGGAAGAACTTTTAAACTCAAAAACAAATCCTAAGATTTCTAGAAAATCTGGGTAGTAACCGAGTCCGAACTTATACCCATTCCCAAATAATTCACCATTAGTTTTATGGTTTAACTCTTCATATGGGAAGTAGGTGAGCCAGAACTTGAATGGAAGTTGTCCAGTCATGTCAACGCCGCCAAATAGACCATAAGAGCGATTCTCCCATTTATCTTCTGAGGCATTATCTAGAAGGTATGAAGCAAACTGTAGGTCGACTCCTCCCATAACCATCTGGTTAAAAACTAACCCTGTTTTTCCTGAAATCCCAATCCCACTTACTCCAAGGTCTGAGTTTTGATCTTTGAAGCTACCAGTATGAAAACCTAGAGAGGGCTCAACGAAAACATCAAAGGCCCTAGCTGTCGAAATTGTGAGAATAAGAATCAAAATTAACTTCATACTCCTATTCTAATAAGAAAATTTTAATTTGACATGATTTGGCCTAGCTTTTTTTAACTCTGTGCGTTTGTTCATTATAAATTCGACTTGATAAGCTTCCTTTATGAACTACGACTACAAAAATTTTGCATCAGAATATGGCACTCCTCTTTATATTTACGATAAATCAAAGATTGAAAGTAATTATAAAAAACTGAAATCGGCATTTGAGGATCATTATTCTCATTTTTCTATACATTATGCAGTCAAAGCGAACCCAAACCCTGCTGTGATCAAAGTGTTGGGAGATATGGGTTCTGGTGTTGACTGCTCCTCTCCTGGAGAACTTGAGCATGCGCTTCGAGCTGGAATCTCTCCAGATAAAGTCCTCTATACGGGAAATTATGAATCCCCTGATGACCTCTCTAGGGTCATTAAAAATGACATCAAAATTAATTTTGATGATCTGAACAGCTTTAAGAGAATGATAAAGCTTGGAAAACCAAAAAGAGTATCATTTCGAATAAATCCTGGAATCGGTAAAGGTAGTCATGAAGCAGTTGTGACTGGAGGAACTGATGCTAAGTTTGGGATCCCTTATGAAAAGGCCTTTGAGGCCTACGAGTTTGCAAAAGAAAACGGTGTCGAGAAGTTTGGCATTCATATGATGACAGGTTCGAACAATTTGGAGCCATTTTTCTTTGCGGAGGCCGTAGAGAAGCTTTTAACTATTGGTGGAGAGATTTTTAACCGGTTAGATATTGCTCCTGATTACGTCGATATTGGTGGGGGTTTTGGAATTCCTTATCACCCTGAGGATACTCCATTGGATGTAAATTTGATGGCCAAGCTAATTTGTGAAAAGTTTAAAGCAGGAGTTGCAAAATATAAACTCGGAAATCCTGAGCTACTTGTAGAGCCTGGTAGATATCTTGTAGGAAATGCAGGGGTTTTGTTAGCGAGTGTGACTGGACTTAAGGAAAGTTATCGAAACTTTGTTGGAATTGATGCTGGTATGAATACCCTTGCTAGGCCTTCATTGTATGGTGCAATCCATCAAGTGGAATTTCCCTACAAAAAGAATTCTGAAACGAAAGTCATGAGTGTTTGCGGACAGGTTTGTGAAAATGCGGATATTCTGGCCCATAATATTCATCTTCCAGTAGATATCGAGGAAGGAGACTTAATGATTCTTCGTGATGCAGGAGCTTATGGATTTGCCATGTCTTCAGTCTACAATGGGCGTCCAAGACCTGCTGAGGTTTTAGTCGATGGAGAGTCATCAAAACTTATTCGGCGACGAGAGCTAATAGAAGATCTTTTTAATTATTATTGTTAAGTTTCAAAATGACCCCAATGAACTTCGCGTTTCTTAGGTCAAACTGACATCACCTTACAAGAGCTATTTATTTCTCATCTTTTTACAGATTGGATTGCTTCCCTTTGAACACAAGGATAAAACTTATGCAACGACGATCATAGGATTTGATTGTTTCATCTTAAAAAGGGGAGAGAGATGAAATTAACTCAAATTTTTACACTACTTTCAGTCTTAGTTCTTTCGGCTTGTGAAGTACCAACAGATCAAGATAAACCAGAATATTTTTTAGGAGAGCCTGAGCTCGCAGGTAAGGCTTGCGAAGATTCTCGAGCATTCATCTCTGAAGATGGACAAGAGGTTATCGTTGACCTTTCTGAATTTACACTTCAGGCCGGTGGCCCGTATAGGTCCCTTCAAAGAGGAAATTGTACTTTGGCCGTACCTTTTGAAGTTCCTGAAAACTACCAAGTGGCCATTGTTCCAGCGAAGCTTAAAGGCTCACACGACCTTAAAGAAGATACAAAACTTTCACTTTCCATGCATACATTTCTCGCTGGGAATGAGGGAGTTAAATCTCATAAGGCCATTGAAAAGGAAGGACTTGGAGATTTTGAAATTGGTGGCTATAGAGATTTAGACAACGTGGAGTTTTCTAAGTGTGGGGGAGACGTAACATTAAGAGTTAACTTTTCCGCATTTCTTAAAACTAAGAATAAAGAGGAAGAATCTCATTCCTCAATCGCTACACTAGCTAATGAGAATGGTGGGGCCTTCACTCTTATTTTTAAATCTTGTAAAAAGAAATAGACAATAATTATACTTTCTACCCAAAGGGCCTCTTATTGGCCCTTTTTTTGTCTCCTGATCTATAATCCTGCTAAAATACCTTATGTCTGACTCTTTAAAGGACAAGTTTTGTCCTCGTCCATTTGAGTATCTCGAAATGGGAAATCCAACTGAAGATGGGTTGCCTTGTTTTTGCTGTTGTCCTACTTGGGTTCCAACAAGTGTTGGGGATATCAGTAAGCAGTCTTTAGAAGATATTTGGAACTCAAAAGAGATGCAAAATATTCGTCAGAGTATTCTTGATGGATCATACTCTTATTGTAATAAAGATCTTTGCCCTGAAATAAGGGATAATAGATTGCTCGAAAAAAAATACCTCTTTAATGAAAAGCACCAAAAAATAGTAAAGGAAAATCTAGTCGTATTAGATGGACCAAAAATTTTAAATCTATCGAATGATCGATCTTGTAACCTTACTTGCCCAAGTTGTAGGGTTGAAAAAATAATGATTACCCATGGTGAAGAATATGAGCAGATGAAAAAAGTTCATATGAAGTTACTTGATGACTCCTTGGTAAATTTAGAGTTGATAATTTTTTGCTCATCTGGAGATCCTTTCGCTAGTCATTTATATCGAAGATTACTCTTTGGTTTAGATGGTGAAAAATATCCAAATCTAAAAGTTCAAATTGTAACAAATGGCCTTCTTTTCAATTCTGAAGTTTGGGATCAAATGAAGAAGATTCATGGAAATATTGATTCTGTATTCGTTTCTGTTGATGCTTCTACTGAAGATACTTATCGTATTGTGAGACGTGGAGGAGAGTTAAGTGATCTTATTCCAAACTTAGAGTTTCTAGGGGGACTAAGAAGAAGTAATCTCATTAATCATTATCAGCTGGACTTTGTCGTTCAATCTCAGAACTACAGGGAAATGCCAGATTTCGTAAATCTAGGAAAAAGAGTAAATGCAGATAAAGTTTTCTTTCAAAAAGTTGTCAATTGGGGAACTTGGTCTGATGAAGAATATCTTAAAAATGCTATATGGCTACCAACTCATCCTGAGTATAAATTATTTTTAGATGTGCTCTCTCATCCATTAATGAAATCAAAAATAGTAAAACGTGGAAACCTTGCGAACTTAATAGATGCTCCAAATGAAAATAGGTTTAGGTTGCTATTAAAACGAGTTCCATACTTGAGACATATTTTTATCAAAGTGAGGCAATACATACATAATCTAAGTAGGTAGGACTCAGTATTTTAAGACACTACTTTCATACGTCATAAAGAGTTTTCTTTTAACTTAAACTTCTTTCCACATAGCCAAACGATGTAAAGAACAGGTACTCCCATAAGTGTAGTGAGTATGAAAAAACCTGAGTATCCTAAAGTGTCTACCATTCCCCCTGAATATCCACCTAAAACTTTTGGAATTAAAGTCATTAGTGAAGAAAAGATTGCGTATTGAACAGCAGTAAAAGAAACATCGGTTAAACTCGAGAGGAAGGCAACAAAAGCTGCACTTGCTAGTCCAGCCGCCAGATTATCTGCAGAAATAACAAGGTAAAGCATTGGCATATTGTTACCAACTTGGGCCAAGATCATAAAAAGTAAATTTGTCCCAGCGGCAAGGATAGCACCCCAAAGAAGCATTTTGTAAACTCCAAACCTAGTGGTGAGAAGCCCCCCAAGAAAACCTCCTAAAAGAGACATAACAAGTCCGAATGTTTTAACAACTGATGCAATTTGAATTTTCGTAAAGCCTAGGTCTTGATAAAAAACATTTGAAATGACTCCAAGAACAATATCAGAAATTCTATAAAGTCCAATCAAAGCAAGAAGCAAAATCGCAAAATTGGTTCCGTATCGATCAAAAAAGTTTTTAACTGGAGCAATATAACCTTCTTCAACCATATCTGTATTTACGAGTCCTGATTTTCCAATTCCGAAAGCAAATAATCCAGCACAACCTATGGCCACTCCAAGTCGCAATGTACCAACAATGAGGCTTGCTAATGCTTTGTTATTGAAAACTTCGATAAGAGATTTCTTCATATTGGCTGAAACATCTGCACTTAGAAAGAATACCGTGACAAAAGAAGCGGCAATTAGAATAAATAAAAAGAAAAATCGAGCATAGTCTACAGTTGAATGTTGATGCTCTTTTTCTTTTACTTCGGGCTCTGGGCGAAGAAGAGTCGTCGCAACCCCAATAAGCATGAATCCGGCCATTATTATATAGGTCCACTTCCAAGCATCGTAATTGTAGGCGGCTTTAGAAGTACCAAAAAAATCTGCTAAGAATAGAGCACCTGCGCCTGATGTGAGCATTCCAATTCGGTAGCCAGCAATATAAGTCGCAGAGAGTATTGCCTGCAGTTCATCTTCTGCAGATTCAATTCGATAAGCATCGATGACAATGTCTTGAGTCGCGGAAGAGAACCCAAGCATTACTGCTGCAATTGCCATCCAAGTCATGCTGTTGGCCGATGATGCTGGATCAACTAATGCCATTCCACAAATAGCAGAAATGATCATTCCTTGTGATACAAGAAGCCAGCTTCTCCTTCGACCAAACATATTTGTAAGAATAGGCAATGGCAATCGGTCAACAAGTGGTGCCCAAATGAATTTAAAAGAGTAACCAAGAGCAGCCCAACTAAAGTAAGTAACAGCAGAACGCTGAACTCCTGCTTCTCTTAACCAAAGACTAAGTGAAGAAAAAATCATAAGGATAGGGAGGCCAGCAGAGAACCCTAAAAAAAGCATGGTAATAGATCTCTTATCTAAAAAAACTTTCATATTTTCTAACCAGGATTTTTCTTGAGT
>JAGSHI010000108.1 GCA_023954635.1 Bacteriovoracaceae bacterium | reverse complement strand
CATTTCTCTTAGTAGAATTTGACATATGGAAAGGCCAAGGCCGATTCCTGAGAAGCTTCGACTATCGGATGAATCAACCTGATAGAAGCTCATAAAAAGATTTTTTAAATTATCTTTTGAAATTCCAATGCCTTCATCTATTACATCAATGTATATAGACTCTGCAGTATCTCTGATATTAACTTTAATATCTTTATCAGAATATTTAATAGCATTATCTAATAAGTTATTAATGACTTGTAAAAAACGGTCTTGATCTGCACAGATAGTAACAGCTGGGTCGCACTCGAAGTTGGTGGAAATCTTTCTCGAAATAAAATTTGAGACAGAGCTTTTAATCAATTCATCAAGAGTATGAGTTTTCAAGTTAAATGGAACGTTATGTCTTTCCATTTTATTAAAGTCTAAGAGGTCTCTGATAAGTTTAGTCATCCTATTACAGTTTCCAACAGCAATATCTAAAATATCTAAGGCTTCACTTTTATCGAGGCTAATTTCATCTGAGAAATTTTTCTTTAAGAGCGAAAGACCTCCTTGAATTGAAGTGATAGGAGTTTTAAGTTCATGAGAAACAATACTAACAAATTCATTTTTTTGTTCTTCGATACGACTTTTTTCTCTAAGCCCTCTATCTGCCATAATAATATTGGCACAAGTTGCTGTGAAAGGCTTAAGGTCAGTAATTATCTCTTCACAATAACCATCAGACCTGTTTGCGATACCGGCCATACCAACAAGTTTGTCATTAAAGAAAAAAGGGATCCCAAGGAAAGCATTTAAATCAGGATGCCCAACAGGAATGCCACACCCTCTTGGATCTTCTGAAGGATTGTTTGAGATAACACATTCTTCAGTTACTACAACTTCTCCAAAGAGAGACTTTAAATTATAAAACTCTAGACCTAACGGAGCATTTTCGTCATAAAAGGTCCTCGTTTCTTCATTCCATGCAATATTAGTTATTGCCCTAGTTTTTAGATATCGAACATCTTCATCTCTTAGTAGAACTTCCCCAATAAAACCATATTCACTTTGTGTAACAGCAAGCAAGTCAGCCAAAAGTCCATTAAAAATTGTTTCAGCTGGCAGACTTTCAATATAGCGTGATTGCGCAATATGGATGGCATTTAAAATATCTTCGATTTTTAACATGGATATACTTTACTACAAGTTGGATTTTTTAAACAAAATATAATGTAAGTTTACTTTGACAATACCAAAGCCTACTTTGTGCAGGCTTTAGTATCTAATTGCTTTTATTTAGTAACATTGACCTACATATTCATAAATTCGGCTTTTAGAGATATCTCTTCCAGAGAAAGAGGCCTTGGCCATTTCTGTACCAGGACTAAATAGGTTAATGAGTAGAGACTTGTCTATCGTACGAACACGGTACTGAACTCTTCGATATCCATTTACTGTTCTGTATTCAGTGTGGCACCTTGTGCGCCCTTGTCTATCTGGATAACAAACCTGATAAGCTTCTCGGTATGAACAAGTTTCGCGACCTGCTCTAGAGTCCGATTCAGAAACATCACTACTGACAGTCGTTGAGACATCGTATGGCTGGCCTACTTCACTTGCGCTAAAAAATACATTTCCGTTTCTTCTTGGGATTGCATCAGGATCTATTTTAAATTTGTATTTATTTCCATCACCAAGGTCTAGCTTTACTTTTTTCGTTGTAACTCTCAATGAAGCTTTGTAATTCCCTGCAGGAATTGAAACATTATCTGATCCCTTTTCCAGAGTAATCATTTCTGAAACTTGGAAATTTCCATTTATCGTTTCACAGGAAACTAATAATAAGGCCAATAAAAGTAAGCTAATTCTGTTCATACATTCCCCTTAAATTTGTTTTAAACCTAGATAAGGGTAACAATGTAGATTTCAAATGAAAAGATTAGTTAGTAGCAGAGTAAATCAGCCGGTCTTTCTTCCTCGACCTGTAGTGCCAGTGCTTCGCGCCATGGCTACGGCCTCTCCGTACTCTTTCTGACATTGCTTATATCGGGACTTTTCTCTTTTAATAGATTGCTCTATTTCTGCAATTTTTTCATCTGGGCTCTTTAAACCTAAAAGCTTAGACTCCATCTGGTCAATTTTCATCAAAAGATCAGCATATTGAGTAAATACGCCCATCTCTTCATATAAGTTTTGCAGTCTAACTTCACGGTCTTCAATTAATTCTTGAAACTCTAAAATTGATTTTTTTAATTTTTCAATTTGGTTCTCAGCACTAGTAATACTTCTATGAAACTCTTCCATATCAAGTTTGTGATGCTCAATTCTTTTTTGTACTTCTTCAACTGCAACATCTTCGTTCTTTAATTCTTCTTCGTACTTAGACCTTTGCTCAAAGCATTCCTTAAGTTGTTCTTCAATTACCGATTTTTCATTAATAGAGTTTTGCAAAGATAATTTTTCTTCTTCCATTGATTTAATAATTTTTTTACTTTCGGTTAGCTGATTCAAAAGTAACTTACTTTCTTTTCGATGATCGACAAGGTGTTTTCCACTCGTATCAAGATCAAGAGAAGATAGGTTCTCTAAGTTTGTGATTGTCATTGTTTTTTTCTTAACTTTCTTAGGCATTGGAAAAGTTAATTTCTCTTGGTGAGAAAACCCATAAACTTCTTCCCCAACACTTATGATATCCCCTTCTTTTAAAAGTCTTTTCCTAAGCGGATCAATAAACTCACCATTAACATAAGTTTTGTTAACAGAATCTAGGTCTTCAATGTAAACAAGTCCATCTGTGAAATAAATTTGAAAGTGTTGACCAGAAATTCTGTCATCATCAATAACAATTTCACAATCCTCTCTTCGACCAAAAATAATCCCATCTGCGAGAGAGATCCTAAGCAATTCTTTGTCTTCATTTTCAAAGAAAAAGTATGCATTTTGGTGAAAACTAATACTCATTAATAAAGTCCTTGTTAGTCTTCTTATTATCGGCAGTTTTCATAGATTTCCTTAATCTAAATCTCCTATCTATCTGTTTTTACGTCTGGACCTTTAGAGTAAATCTTATTCCAAGGGGTTAACACGTTCTCAAACAAACCCCTGAGTGACTCACTTAGTTTGCGCCCACTTTACTGACCCATATCAGTTAAATTTTTACGATCTATATCAGGATGAAAAAATATATGTATCAGATTATTTTTTAGCTAACAGAGTTAAAAATAAAGTACTGAATTTTATTGATAAAAATAAGGAGACATATATGAGTACACCAGTAAAAGTTTACCCAACATCTATTGTGAGTTCCACTCCACTTGAACCAGTTAGAGATGCAAAATACGTAGCTTCTTCTACAGTTGTTGAAGTTCTACATATTATCGTTTTTGTCATCTTGATTAGCTTTGTTTTTGGAAAAGCTTGGAAGGTAGCAACTCGAGCAGAGAAAAAAGTCAAAGCAACTGCTCCTGGAGTTACAGGACACTCAGTTTAAATATTAAAAGTCTAGGCAGAAAGTGACCGGACCATCATTGGAGATTTCGACCTTCATCGATTCTCCAAAACGTCCGGTTTTAACTTTTATAGAGTTTTTTAAAATTTCGCAAAAGTTTTCAAATAGCTTGGACGCGAGGTCTGGCTCCATTGCAAGGTCAAACCCTGGTCGATTTCCACCGGATCCTCTCCAGCTTAAAGTAAATTGGCTGATGGCCAAAATTTCACCATGAGTATCAATTATAGATTTAGACATTTTTCCAGTCTCAGGATCTTCAAAACATCGAAGTTTTAAAACTTTGTGGGCGGCCTTTTTAACTTGCTCTTCAGCGTCACCTTTTTCTATACACACTAATAACACAAGGCCCTTATCGATCTCTCCAACGATAGAACCATCTACCCAAACTCTAGAATTTAGTGACCTTTGTACAACAATTCTCATAATCCCTCATAATATCAAGACCTTGACACATTTTGTCAAAATCGTGTTTTGATTTACAATTATAAACCGAAAGGGATGATATGGATAAAATACAAAGAAGGAGTCGAGTCTTCTTCAGCCTCTCCATTTTACTCATGACAAGTTTGGTTTACCAAAACTGCGATGTCTTAGAAACTGAAGATTTACTGGCGCTTATAAAAGGAAAAAATGAGTCTAGAGAAGTAGCATCTCTAGCTCAAAGCTCAGATACTCCCTCCTTATCCACAGAAATTCAAAGTTCTGTAACTCTTTCCAATTCAAACCCTAGCTACAAAGTTGAGCAAATTTTAGAAGTAGAACCACCTCTGCATATAATCGTGAACAATTTTGAGAAACTAGGCAGTGGAACTTTATTTATTCAATTCGATCAAGTGAACTGTTCCTACCATTTTGATAAAAGCCTCGATAGACGCCACTTTTTCAAACTCGAAAACTGTAGGGAGGAAGATGGAGAGCTTCTCGACCTCTTTGAATCTCCAAGTTTCTACATCGAAAAAATGGTGAAGCTCAAAATTAATGGTAGTTTTGGTGGTGGAATAGTCTCGACATCAATCAAAGTCTTGAATCTTCAATAATATCAAAAACTTAACAGCATTACATTTTTACAATTGAATCACCAAGCTTTGTTAACCTATTGAAAATATGATATGACATAAAGCGTCATATGAAAAATTATTACAGAAACCTATTTCTTATTTTCTTAACTCTCGGCTGTAGTACTGAGAAGGGTTCAGATGTAACAACTCTGAAGCTACAACAAGAGGAGATACTATCGAGTTATCACTCTGTTGATTATTGCCAATCAAAAGAGCTGAGACTTCAAAAAGCTATTTATGGAAAAGATGGCCGCATGGATCCCTGTCAATTTTCATCTAAAAATGAAGTCATGAAGACGGCCCAAAATGTGGCAATGATTGTTAATGCAAATCAAATAGAAAAGATTGGAACAACCACCCATTCAGAACTTTTTCGAATAAATGCAAAAACCTATGCTGAGTTTTTTAGATCGCGAATGGGTAAACCTCTTTGTGAAAATGTTCCTTATAGAAATGATCCAGTTCCAAGTTTTTGTACAGCTTTCAAAATTAAGACAGACAATAATGAAGAGACTACCCTCTTAACCGCAGGCCACTGCTTAAAAGGGAAAAATATAAAAGACCTTAGGATTGTATTTAGTATCTCTCCAGAGAATAGTGGTTACACTAAATCGGCTAAGACAACTCCAAATGAAATCATCGTTTCAAAAAATCAAATTTTAAAATTAGATTCAGTAACAACAGATGAAAGCTTAAATCGCTTAGATGTAGCGGCCATAAAAACTGATCGCAATTGGGAATCAGAAGGTTTTAACCTCGATAAAGAAGGTACCCTTATCAGGGAAAATGAAAATTTAATGCTTATCGGTCACCCACTAGGTCTTGAAATGAAAATCGATTTAGGTGGAGAAGTTAAAACTGTTAATATGTCATCTTCAAATAAAAGGTTTTACTTTGAAGCAAACGTTGATGCCTTTCATGGAAATAGTGGTTCACCAATGATTAGTATTGATACTGGAGATGTCATTGGAATTCTTGTCAGTGGAAATGGTGACTTTAAAATGGATTGGGCCAACAATTGCTACTCAGAAAGAAGTTATTCAGACGATTTTGAAGTTCAATTTGAAAAAGGTCTAAGAATAGATAGTATTTTAGATCATATCAATATTTAAATTCACTAGCTAAAGTCATCAAAGTTAGATAAAAATTAAGTATGCACATAGTCCAAATCCATCATGAAAAAGTTCCTGTAAAACATTATGGGGGAACAGAAAGAGTTATCGAGGCCCTTTGTAATCAGTTAATTGAATCTGGACATCAAGTCACTCTTATATCCTACAAGGGAGACTATGAGCTTAAAGGAGTTAACTTTATTGACCTTGGTTCTCTCAGTAAACATGAAGCAGATCATGACTATTTAAACCTTATTCCTAAAGATGCAGATATAATTCATTTCCATGTTCCCGCAGGGCAAGACGATTACGATTTAAATGGTATTCCGTATATTTGTACTCTCCATGGAAATGAGGATAATTTATCAAAGCTTCCTAAAAATACTGTTTGTATTTCTGCCAACCATGCGACGAGACACAAAAGAAATACGTTTGTCTATAATGGCCTGACAGAAACTGACATTCCATTCAATTCAACACCTCTTTCAGAGAGAAAATATTTCAGCTTTTTAGGTAAGGCCTCATTAAAAAGAAAAGGTCTTCACAACGCCAAAAAAATTGCAAAGAAACTTAAGACTCCTCTACATGTTGGAGGGGGAAATGGAATAAGTTTATTTGGAACTAAATATCTTGGCTCTCTTAATAATGAAGAAAAGTTTGAATTACTAAGTTCTAGTAAAGGATTACTTTTCCCAATCGAATGGGAAGAGCCTTTTGGACTCGTTATGATTGAGGCCATGTTTACAGGTTCCCCAGTATTTGCACTTGAAAGAGGAAGCGTCTCAGAAGTTTTAGGACTTGAAGGTTCTAAAGGACTATTTTTAAAATTCGCTACAGTAGAGGATCTCATTTCAGCCCTTGAGAACTATGACTTTTCAGTAGATCCAAAAAAGATAAGAGACTATGCGACAAAGTATTTCTCTAGTAAAAAAATGACTGAGAATTATTTGAGTGTTTACGAGAAAATAATTTCAGGACAAAAAATTAATTAGATCGTTTTATCTTCTTGAAGTTCTTTTATTTTAGAATATTTTAAAAAAGCACTTAATGCATTTATATAACAAATGACAAAACCGTATCGGCCATCTAAAAATCCTAATTTCCAAATATAGTCTCTTACAAATTTTAAAAAAGGTCTCGTTACAATTTTAAAGATACTAGATCTCACGCCACTGTTATAAGCACTCAAGGCAGCAATGGAAGTAAATTTATTAGTTTGGTTTATATGATCACTTATTGAAGTGTAACTGTAATGAAGTAAATCTCCTTTCAACTTTGAAAGGTCTGACTGATTATTGAGTTTGATAATATCGTGAGGGTTGTTTCCACCCCATTTTCCTGCTGACTTTCTAAGAAGTCTTGTTTTGACATCAGGATACCAACCACAGTAGCGAACCCAGTGCCCAGCGTAGTTGGTCAGCCTGTTAAAACAATAGGCCTTAAACTTAAAGTCATTTTTAACTTTTAAGATTTCGTCTTTTAAGGTCGGATCAAGGGCCTCATCTGCATCTAGACTCAAAATAATGTCATGAGAGGCCTGTTCGATAGCAAAGTTCTTTTGTTCTATATGACCTTTAAATTCATTTTCAATAAAACGAACATTGCGTCCCTCACAGACGGCCTTGGTCTTGTCGGTTGAGAAAGAGTCTATAACGACAATTTCGTCAGCAACATCTTTGAGGCTATCGAGACAACGCTCAATGTTATTTTCCTCATTATAAGTGATAATGGTGGCCGATATTTTTTCCATTAAAGAGACAAAACCTCGTTGAAAGTTTAATATTTGTCCATGAACTCATTTTCTCCAAGGACTATACTGGTTGTCAAAAATAGGGCCATGGGAGATTCCATTATGGGACTCTCATCCTTGCAATGGCTTAAAAAAACTTATCCAGACTCAAGAATTGTCTACGGACTTCCTTCTTGGATCATTCCCTTGTACGAAAATGTTACTATTGCTGCAGATCAAATAATTAATGTCGATCTTAAATCGACCTCAGACTGGTTTAGGCTGTATAAAGAAGTCAGGTCCATTAATCCAGATTACATTCATGAGATGCACCTCTCTGGGAGAACCTCAAAATTCTTTTCTCTCTATTCAAAAATCCATAACTCAAAATATTCATTTCATAACCATCATCTCAACTCAAAAACCGATGTCCTCGATCAAGGAGTTATCAAACCATTGATCCAAAGAGATCTTGATGGTGTTTGGAGTTTTCTTGGAAAGAATACAGACATTCCAAGCTTTGAATCACTTGAGCCTAAAATGACTCTTGAATCAGTAGAAGATAAAAATCAGATCATTTTTGGGGTTGTTGCAACAAGAGAAACCAAAATGTGGCCTCTCGAATATTACGTTGAACTCTCGAAAAGAATAGAATCTAAAATACTAATCCCTTTATCTAAAAGTGAAGAAGATCTTAAAATAAAAAAACAACTCATTGATTTAGGTATTTCAAGTAGAGCTGAGTTTTTGCATTCTCCTTTAGCTGATTTACCTGAAAAACTTTCGGGTTCTAAGTATTACATCGGAAATGATACAGGTCTCAAACATCTTTCTATTGCAGTTGGAGTTCCTACCCTAACTTTCTTTGGGCCAGAACCTCCGTTAGAATGGCACCCTTACGCATCCAACTCTCATAATTACCTTTATATTGACCAGCTAGAGTGTAGAACAAGAGAGTTTCACTACTGTGGATTAAGCCAATGTGACTCTATGATTTGTCTCAACCAAATTTCTGTTGATCAAGTAATGGAAAAGTTAAACGAAATTTAAAGGAAAAAAATGAAATACCTCCATACAATGATTAGAGTTAAAGATCTTGAAAAGGCCCTCGACTTTTTTGTTAATAAACTTGGATTAATAGAAACACGTAGACACGAAGTCCCCGAAGGCAAGTTCACACTTATTTTCTTAGCGACAGAAAAGGGAGAACCAGAAGTTGAGCTGACTTGGAACTGGGATCAAAAAGATGATTACACCTCTGGACGTAATTTTGGACATCTTGCATATGCTGTAGATGATATTCACAAAATATGTTCAGAATTAATGGATAAGGGGGTTGAGATTTTAAGACCTCCTCGTGATGGAAGAATGGCCTTTATTAAATCTCCAGATGGAATCAGCGTAGAGCTATTACAAAAAGGTGAATCCTTAACTCCTATTGAGCCTTGGATCTCTATGGAAAACACTGGCAGTTGGTAATTACTTATTTATGTATTGAGTAAGGTGATCACAAATAAGTTCGAGGTCATCTGGTGTAGATACAATTTTCTTTTTATATTTCAGGCCAATTCCATCTTTACTTACTCTAGGAATAATACTCATATAAATATGTCGACGCTCAGGAGCTTCATTTACTGACTCTGAAAGAAAGTAGGAAACTGCCTCAGCAGGAACTTTACTATTTTTTAAGGCCTTGCAAAGATTATTACAAACAGTAAAAAAGTGATTCACTTCTTCATCACTCATATCAGTTAAAGAGCCTACATGTTTTTTAGGGGAAACAAGAAGTTGCCCCTTTGTTAATGGTTTAGGATCCATGATCGCAATTACATGTTCATCTTGATAAAGAACTGCAAGTTTAAATTTTCCTTGAGAGATTTTACAGAAGTTACATTTTGCACTTGCTCCCGCGGCTGGTGCTTTCGCCTTTTCAGGAGTCTTTGCCTTAGGGGCTTGTTTGGCTACAGGTTTCCCAGTGGGAACTTCAAGTTGTTCTTCTTTAAAGTTGGCTTCAGAACCGGCGACTTGAACTCCACCTTGTGTATTCTCATCAGCTTTAACTTCATATTCTTCATCTTCGTCGTCTGCAATCAAAGACTCAAGATCATCTATGTCTGCTCCTGCATCTGAAACATCTGTCTCAGAAGAGGTATCTTCAGTTGGGGCATCATCATCTGAAAACATTAAATCATCGAGAACCATTCTTCTCGTGGCCGCATCTTTCTCTGATTCTGCTTCGGAAGTAGCGTCCTTAGCTTCAACTTGCTCTTCTTCGTCATCATCATTTAATCCGAGTGCGTCTTCTAAATTTTTGATTTTTTCTTCCTCAGTTTCTTTTGCTGTCTTCTTTTTTACTGGTTCTGGTTCTGGTTCTGGTTCTGGTTCCGGTTCCGGTTCTGGTTCCGCTTCTGGCTCATCATCTTCCCTAGCCTTTTGCATTGAAGGAGGCCTAAATTCTTGAGGGGATTCTTCCTCCTTTGCCTCTCCAGATTCAGATACTTTTTCAACTTTTACTTTTAGAGTTTCCTTTTTAGCTTCTTCCTCAAGTTCAGCTGGTTCGATCTCACCAGTTTCATCTTCAGTACCCTGATTGGCCTTTGCCTCTAGAACTGGTGGTACGCTTTCTTCTTCATCTTCATCATCAACTCCAAGCTTTTTTCTTTCACGTTTTTGTTTCATACGATCAACGTGACCAATTTCGGCCTTCCTAGGATCTACGGAAGGTCCTTTGTCTCCGATATCAAGCTCAAGATTCATTTCTCCTGTACCTTCATCAAAGTCTAAATCGCTTGGGTTTTTAATATTACTATCTGTCATAACAGTACCTATTATATTGTAAATTCCATTGCTTACGCTGGTGGGATAATTATGCCTAGAAAATTCAAAATATCAGAGTATCTTATTCCAAACTGACTTAATTTGTTGGAAATAGGTTATTTGCCAAATTCTCTTGGCGCCCATTTTTTGAAAGAGTGACAATAACCTACCGGTTTTCCTTACCCCCTATAAGAAATCACTAAGTTAGATTGTCTTTAGAGTTATAATATTTCTAATTCATAATAAAGAAGTCATATGTGGGGAATGTCATGAAAACCTTAAGAGTTTTATTAGTTTCAGTAATCAGTTTCTGTCTTCTCAATGTCCAAATGGTCATGACAACGCAGGGCCTAAAAATCACCTCGAATGTAGCGTATGCCCAAACAGATGGAGGCAATGGTTCAAATGGTACGACCGGTACCAACTCACAGAACTTTCAGACAACTCAAAGCTATATTCAACAAGGTCAAGATCAAGACGAAGGTGCTGGTTGGATGGATCAACTTTTAATGCTCGCTATTGGTTTTATTGCTGGTGGTTGGTTTATGAATTGTACGGGAGGAATAACCATTGACATGATCATTGCAGCCGTTGGAGCAGCTGTTTTAATAGTTGGTGAAATTGCAACCATTTTTACTTATCAAGGTAGTGTAGCAGAAATGGAGATGGCCTATCAGGCAGATCATGAAGGAAAAATGCTTAATAATGATGACCAAGTCGAAGCCTTTAGAAAAGAGTTAGAAAATAAT
>JAGSHI010000185.1 GCA_023954635.1 Bacteriovoracaceae bacterium | reverse complement strand
TTTGAGTAGTGAAACGATTAAGGCCCAAAAGGCCTTCTCTATAGGTCTTACGGTATTTCAATAAAAAGTAAAAAAACTTTTAAGAAAAAATAAAAAGTGTGTTGACAATATTTTCTATTCGGGCAATATAGTGTTTAAGTATTAACTATCAACCTTCAAAGGAGGTCCATGATGAACAACGTACTAAAGACATTCATCATTCTTGGCTCAGCTCAAGTAACTGGAACCTCTATCAATGATACCAAGGTTCCTTTTTACGGAGCCGATCCAATGGGAAGAAAGCACATAGCTTAACACCCAGAACTTTTATTTTTTACATTTTATTTTAAGAACTTAAGGATTGTGATGCGCATTCGTGCGCCACCTTAAAAAAAAACCATCCTTTGTCATTCTACCAATCGGCCGTATGGACGACTGGCAAGGGATATAAAACGATTATAACGATGGAGAATTATATGTTTGCTGAACTAGTATTTTTTGAGTCTTTCCTACGGGAACTCAACTCTTTCGCCAGCGGAGTGAGACTGGCAAGTAGAAGCTTTATGAGACTAGGACGTCTTTTCGCTGAACCGCCACTAAGGCTCTTGGGCCTATTATTTGTACCACCAAGACTGGTACGAAGAATGAATCCAGGAAGAAGCGAAGAAGTGGGTAATCCTGAAAGTAGATGGATGGCACACAATGTACACCCCCCAAGTCGGGTTTGGAATTTTTAACAAAAAAGTAGGTGATTTATGAACATACAAGAAAAATTTATTGATAAGTATTACGGACAAAGTACAAGGCTACCGGAAGAACTAAAAAAAATGCTCGGTAAAAAAGAAGTCGAGCTCTATGGGATGGCTGATTTAAATGAAGAATTTAAATTTGCTAATACCTGGGTCGTTCTTGCTGAGGATAACCTTATTGCTTTTAAAGATGACAATGGAAAACTGATTAAACTTTGTGAATTTGAGGTGAGCAAAATCTCACGAGTAAAAGAAAAAGTATCACAGAGTGCAACTATTTATGAGTTTTTGACCGCAGACGATCTTCCACCATTATTGACAGTGGTGTTCTCAGGTCGACAAAAAATTATAATGGGTCACTTGAAGTATTTAGTTGAAATGAAAATGGAAGGCATTGAACACAACAAACCAGACGAGTGGAATCCAGATGAAGAGTACCAGAAGGCGATTTTAAAACCCCTCCTAGATGCTCAGAATGGGCTCACTGATAAGAAAGCAAAAACTCTAGTGAGACTTCTTTCTTATCTGCTTCCTTATAAGAAGCAAGTTATAATTGGAACGTTTGGTGCCATAGCCGCTACAGCAGTTGCCCTAATCCCTGCGTACTTGTCGGGGTATCTGATCGATCACGTGGTTAAACCCTTCCAAAAGGGAGGTCTAGATCAAGATCGTGCCATGATGATGGCGTGGATACTTATAGGAGGTCTGTTCGCCACTTATGTGGCCCGGGAGTTTTTCGCCTGGATCAGATTGAATAAAATGTCCATCCTAGGTGAGTTTGTTGCCCTCGATATTAGAGAGGAGCTTTACACACACTTACAAACTCTAGGGTTGGATTTTTACTCAAGAAAGCAGACTGGTTCGATCATCTCAAGGGTGAGCTCCGACACTGACAGGATTTGGGACTTCGTGGCCTTTGGTGTAGTTGAAGTTGGAATTGCTCTTTTTAGCATTGTAGGTCTTTCAAGTGTCCTTATTTCCCTCGATTGGAGGTTAGGACTTTTGATGGCCGTACCGGTTCCATTATTGTTGCTTTCGATCTACCTCCATGGTGAAAAAATGCAAAAACTTTTCATCAAGGCCTGGAGAAAATGGTCTGACTTAACTAGCGTACTTGCGGACACTGTTCCAGGTATTCAAGTTGTTAAGGCCTTTAACCAGGAAAAGAAGGAGATCAAAAGGTTTAATAAAACGAATAAGGTAGTAACAGATGAGTTTAATAATATTCACCAAGCTTGGACCAGATTCTGGCCACTCTTGATGTTGGGAATTCATCTCGTTCTTCTCTCAGTTTGGATTTTTGCCATACCAAGGCTGATGTCTCATGAGGGAGAAGTTGGTCATTTAACAGCAGGTACGTTTGTTTCATTCTTGCTTTATATGACTATGTTTAGCCAGCCCATTGAAGTTATTGGTCAGATGGCAAGAATGCTTAACAGAGCTTTGAGTTCTGCTTACAGAATCTTTGAGATTCTTGATACTAAGGCCTCAATTACATCTGGGGACAAAGTCATCAAGGATGAAGATCTTAAAGGTGATGTTGAATTTAAGGATGTTACTTTTTCTTACGATGGTGTGAGAAGCATTCTTAAAGGTGTGAACTTTAATGTTAAGCAAGGTGAAATGATTGGTTTAGTTGGTTCAAGTGGTGGTGGTAAGTCCACAATCACAAAACTGATTGCGAGATTTTATGATGTTACTTCTGGTTCTGTATTAGTAGATGGTCACGACCTTCGAACTCTACAAGCTGGTGCGTTCAGGAAAAAAGTAGGAATGGTTCTACAGGACCCTTACCTTTTTCACGGTACGATTTTTGAAAATATTTGCTACGGATTGCCTGAAGCAGATATGAGAAAAGTAATTGAATCTGCAAAAGTTGCTAACGCCCATGATTTTATCACTCGACTACCACAAGGTTACGAAACGGTAGTTGGTGAGCGTGGACATACTTTGTCTGGTGGTGAAAGACAGCGAGTAAGTATTGCCCGAGCTATTCTTCACGATCCAAAAATTTTGATTTTGGATGAAGCAACTAGCGCGGTTGATACTGAAACAGAAAGAAAAATTCAAGATGCTCTTGATAAGTTGATTGAAGGAAGAACTGTTTTTGCTGTTGCCCATAGACTAAGTACTCTTAGAAAAGCAGATCGTATCTTTGTCATAGACAAAGGTCAGATTGCAGAAGAAGGGACCCATGCAGAGTTGCTTGCAATGAAAGAAGGTAAATACGCTAACCTTCACCGCATGCAACAAGAAATGAGCGAATCGTTTGTACTATAAGGAGGTTTTATGACTGATGTACGAATTTATTACAAAGAAAATAGACAGCTGTACCTCCAAAAAAATGAGGACGAGTATGAGATCCAAGTTAAAAAATGTTTCCCCTGGACTCATCCTCTGGAGTACCTGTCTCTTAGAGATGTAGAAGACAATGAAGTTTTCTTGGTCGAAAATCTAACCCAGTTAGATACTGATTCAAGAAAAAATTTGGCCGAATATCTAAAGAAAAGTGATTATATTCACGAGATCGTAAAGGTAGTGGAAGTCATTGAAGATGTTGAACTTAGGAATTATCAGATTGCTACCCAAGGTGGGGATCGATCAATTCAAACTCGACTAGATGACTGGCCAAATGTTCAAGAAGATGGAGCTGTCATTATTCAAGATTTGAATGGTGATCTATTTAGAATAAGTAGCCCTGATAAACTGGACCAAAAATCCAAAGAGCTCCTGTCTACCTATATCTCCTAGTGTGAACTTCACACTAGTCCCTTGCCCCTATGGTATTACCCGATTCCATGGGGGCATTTTTATATCTTTATAAGGGAAAATTATCCCATTCCCCTCTTGGCCTCTAAGTACAAGTTATAATTGAACTAATATGGAAAACTATCAAAGGTGGCTTAAGCCATCATGGCAACTCGCCATTTTTTTCATTTTCTGTTCTTACATGATTTATGGACATACGCTCCATTTTCCATTTTTTACATTTGATGATGGCCTACACATTCTAGGCAACCAAGAGGTCTTAAATTTTTCATTTAAAAACCTTTTACACTTCTGGACAGATTCTAAAATTCCAATTCCCTATAACATTTGGCAGTTCACCAACCTGATTGCAGGAGAAAATCCTGCTGCGTTCAGAATCGTTAACATAGTATTTCACGGTGGGAGCTCATACCTCATTTTTTTAGTCTTAAATGAATTCATTGAAATCACAAAGAGGAATGACTACAGCTGGATTACTCTCTCTTCTAGTCTGTTTTTTTTAGTTCACCCATTAAACGTTGAGTCTGTTGTTTGGATCTCTTCCCTAAAAGGAATATTAAGTCTCTTTTTCGCTCTACTTTCATTCTTTTATTATTTAAAAATAACAAATGTTAATTCCAAAAATAACAACAAGGTCATTGTTCTCTCAATTGTTTTTTATGCTTTCTCTCTATTGAGTAAGCCGGTCTCAGTCGTAATGCCAGTTATCTTTATTATTTGTGATCATTTTTTGTTGAAAAGAGATGTTAAGTCGAAGCTTTGGCTATATTTTTATTATATATCATTTACGATTTCACTATCGTTACTTCACATCAAAGGGATTGATGCAGAAGACTTGAGCTTAATTCCATTTCTAGATCGCTTGTATATCGCAGGCTCAGCAATACCATTTTATTTATTAAAAGTTATAGCTCCTTTTGATATTTATGTTATTTATCCTGATTCGATTTTCCGTCTCTTACTGTCTGCAACAGAAAGGGATAAGTTAATGATTGCAGTCTTTAACTTCTCACTCTTGTGTTTCCTAGTCGCCCTATGGACCAAAAAAGATTACCGCAAACATGCAGCGAGTTTATTCTTCTTTTTGTTACTCATTATGCCTATTTCTGGGATTATTCCTTTTGAATTTCAAAGAATGAGTTTCGTTTCTGATAGATATTCATACCACCCCCTGTTAGGCATTTCTTTCTTTTTGGCCTTTACATTAATAACTATTTTACAAAAGAAACCACAGTTCACTAAAGGACTGAAATACGTAACACTTTTTATTATTGCAGTTTTTTCAATAAAGAACTTTCAACAGTCAGCAAAATGGTCTTCAAATTCAACCATCCTAAAAGAGTCGTATAAGAAAGGACCAGGGAATGACTACCTCGGAGTCTCGTATGCCCAGTCAAGGTCTGCTGAATATGACTTCGATGAATCAATGAAAATCTTATCCTCAATATATGAAAAAGATCCTAAGTTTACAGAGGCTTTAAGTAGTATTGTAGACACATACTCATTCCGATGTGACCACACAAGAGCAACTCGAATCTTAGAACTTTTAGACAGTGTCGATACTCCATTGCCCCTAGATACATTAATGAAAAAAGCTATATTACATATAGGAGTTGATCAGTTAAAAGAAGCTTCTAGAATTCTTACATATATTGAAACCAGTAATTTCGGAATGTCAGAACAAGCGAAGAATCTCTTTAGCTCAATTAGATTCAATCTCAAAAAAACTGAGGAGCATAGTTATAAGAACTTAGGGTTTTTATTTTATGAACGAGGCGAATTGAAGAAAGCTCTTAACTTTTTTAGGATTGCACATGATATCAGTGATACACCTGAGTCATATGTAGAATGGATAAGTGAAGTAGAGGAAAAGATACTTGAAAGACGAGAATAATTCACTTTTCAAATACTGTTTAATACTCTTGATATTTCTCATATTAATGGCAAGTTCTATTATGCGTACTGCCGACTCATACAATGAAGTTTCTGATACTGCTCATTGGTTTTCAGAGAGTCCACAAACTAAGAAATTTTCAATGTTCCCTTTTAACATCAGGTTATGCTCCGCTAGCGGAGAATCCATTATCTTCAAAAAGTCTATGATCTTTGAAATAGAGAAAAAAGATACCAAATGGAAGTTATCTCAAAGGGCAGCCTTTGAATTCCATGATGGAACAATTAGTTTCTTGTGGCATCGAAAATATAATTTTGACGAAGAAAACATCCC
>JAGSHI010000024.1 GCA_023954635.1 Bacteriovoracaceae bacterium | reverse complement strand
GCAGGAAGATATGGGGAGGTTTGTGTTGGTTAACATTACAAATACCAGCTCTAAACCTGTTAAAATTGAAGCTCAGTCTGGAAAAGTAGCTCTTACTGTCCAAAAAGAAATTGATGGAGACTGGATCTACGATATGTTTAACATGACTAGAAAGGGTGGTTATGTGAAAGTTTCTCCCAAAGAGACTGTAGTCATTAGAAAGTACATATCTAAACGAGATAAGTCCTTAAAGTATAGATTTGAATTAAAGTGTGACGGTAAAAAGATTAAAACGGACGAATTCTGACCTTTTGCCTATAGTTCTGATTGCATCGCATCTTTTTCTCGCGGTGGCTTCATGTAGAATAGCCTTTGATTATCTAAAGGCTGAAAAATGAAATTATCGATTGTTCTATTCTTTATTTTTACTTCTCTTTCAACGGCGTATTCCCACTCGGGTCGCAAGACGGCCGCTAAAAAGAAAAATACATTGAAGGTGACTTCACAGAAAATTGCTGGATGTGTCCATATGATTAAGGGGATGGGTGGAAATATTGGCGTGTGCTCAAGTAAAGAACGCCTTGTCTTAATCGATACCCAGTTTGAAAAAGTTTCAAAAAAAGTGAATCGTGTTCTTCGAAAAATTAGTAAACGTAAAATTGATTTTATCGTAAATACTCATTGGCATGGTGATCATACAAATGGGAACAAGTTCTTTGGGAAGTCTTCTCACATCGTTGCTCATGAGAATGTGAGAAAGAGGCTCTCAGAAGATCAAGTCAGTGAGTTTTTACAAAAGACTACAAAAGCTCTTCCTCCTAAAGCATTGCCTATCATTACTTTTAAATCTGAACTCGTTCTTCATATTGGAGATGAGGAAGTTCAAATTAAGCATTTACCTTCTGGGCATACTGATGGTGACTCAGTTGTCTTTTTCAGAAACTCAAAAGTTGTACATGTTGGAGATCACTTTTTTAAAAATAAATTTCCATATATTGACTTAGGTGCTGGTGGAAGTATTACTGGATTCAAGAATAATATTAAAAAACTCCTGGAGATTATCCCTAAGAATTACAAGATAATCCCTGGTCACGGAGAGCTCGCAAACTATAGCGACTTAGAAAAATTTTATACTATGTTGAATGAGACGATTGATAGAATTAAAGGTCTTAAAAACTTAGAAAAATCATTAGAAACAATTCAAAAAATGACTCTATTCGAATCTTATGAAGGTTGGGGTAATGGCTTCATTTCAAAAGAGAAATGGATTACAACCATCTTTAATGGACTAAAATAGTTTTTCACTCGTTCCGTTTTTGGATCACTTTGATCCAAAATAATGGAATCTGCTCAAATTAAACCGTAAATTAATTTACAGGCAGCAAGTTATGTTTGCCTAAATTAAAGGGGTTTGAAATGAGAAACAAAATAATTTTATGTCTTTTCCTTATTTTACAATCATGGTTGATGGTTGGGTGTGGTCAAATAGATTCTGATCAAGTTGATCAAAGTGAAATATTTACTTCTTATTCTGGTCTTTATTCTGAAGAGAGTGGTGATTTGAAGATAACGGCGACCTTAAGTGTTGGAGGTCAGTTTGGATCTCAGGTTTGGCTAACAGATAAGAGTTCATTGAGCGTTGATGGCCATCCTATGAGTAGTGATGATGACGTTTTTAAAGTCATACAGTATAAATACTCTTCATCACGATCGACACATGATTTTCCCGAAACATTTAGAGTTCGATACAGTAACGAGGATGAGCAGGTTTTCGAAAACATATTGGATATGCCCTCTGGTGTTGATTTTTTTCTTGTTAGTCAATTAAGTAAAAGCTCTGGAGGAACTTTAAAATGGAAACTTCGTAATTATTCTGGAAAAAAAGAAAACTTAGAAATTACGGTTAAGGATACACGTGGAAAGAGTTTTAATCTTCATCCTTATGTAAGTGAATCACAAGGGAGCGTTTACTTAGAGCCCCATAGATTAAAGGAATTAGACGGAAATTACGTTTATATTTCATTTTGTCGAAGTCGGTTTAGTTCATCAATTCATTCTCCAGAGGTTGGAGGAAATATAAGAGTAAAGTATTGTACACGTGAACAAAGATATGAAGTTCAAGATTGGGAGAGTAACCTCCAATAAGCTACTCTCTTAAAGTTGTATTCCCATACATATGAGGGAGTGGTTTTCCACTCCCTCTTTTTTTTGCTAAGATGTCCACAGGGAGTTGAAAATGGACATTAAAATAGAAACATTTCCAATGGGCAGCTTTGCCTGTAACTGTTCTTTTATTTATTCTGAAAAAACACGTGAAGCGATCATTATCGACCCAGGTAATGATGGTGACACTCTGATGAAAGAGATTGAATCGAGAAACTTGATTGTGAAGAAGTTGTTACATACTCATGCACATTTCGATCACATTGGATGTAGCAAAGAGATAAAGAAAAAAACAGGTGCTGAAATTCATTTACATAAAAAAGATGGAATGCTTTATACAGCTTTACCGGCACAAGCAATGATGTTTGGACAAGCTCCCTTGCTTGCGGGGAAAGTCGATAAGTGGATTGAAGATGAAGAGGAATATTCTCTTGAAGACTCTGGTCTCAAAAACTTTATGAAGTCTCTTCACACTCCAGGTCATACAGAAGGTTCATGTTGTTTTTATACAGAAATTCAAGATGAGCCCTTACTTTTTAGCGGAGATACTCTTTTTAATCAATCTATAGGGAGAACAGACCTTCCAGGTGGAAGTTTTGATGTCATTAAATCATCAATTGAAAACCGACTCTACACACTTCCTGATGAAACTAAAGTGATTACTGGTCATGGACCTACGACAAGAATCTATGAAGAGAAGAAGACTAATCCTTTTGTTTCAGGATCTTGAACTCAAGAAGTGATAATATAACAAGAGTTATAAAGAAAAAGTATACAGGAAGTGTGAAGGCTATTTGGATGTTATAGTTCTTTACTACTATTCCAAATCCATAATGCATAAAAATTAAGAAAAAATTCACCCATGTAAACATTGAAGCAGTCATCACATCAAGACCACTCTCAAACTTCTCTGCTAGCCATTCAATACCAACAGGGAAGAAGAATGAAACAAATAGTCCTGTTAGAGGTAAAAACCATAGATTCACATACAATCCAAGAAGCATACAGATGATGCTTAAGGAAAGGCTCAAAAATAAGGCCTTTATACTGGAAATAGGTAGATGAAAAAAGGCAAATGATAATCGACCAATTGTTAAAAAGAGAAAAAATAAACCTAAGGCCCATTCTGTCATTTGCCGTGTGAGGGGAGTGACTTCTTGTAAGTAGAAAACAAGTCTACTTGAAATTAATATTTCTCCAGAAACATAAAGAGCAAAACACAGACCGATTAAAAATCTAGTCTTATACGAAACTGGAGCTTTCATACTTTTTGTTGAATAGTCATGCTTCTCAAATGAAAAATTACGGTAGGTCATAAAATATAAAAGAAAAGGAAACAAACTAACAAGTAGGAAAAATGAATACCAATATTCCCCTTTGTTAATCCAAACTGAGAAAAGTAATGGCGCTGTTAAGCTCGTCAATCCATAAATTCCATGAAGTCCTGCGAGTGCTCTTCTTCTTAAATTTGGTCCAGTGGCCTTCGCTGCAAGAAGGTTCATTGGTATCGCTGAACCAGATGTTCCAAGTCCGGCAATGCAAGAACCTAGAATCAACATAGTGAAACTCGAACCAAGGGAGGGGAATAAGTAATAAGAGAAGCACCCAAAAAACATAAATATAGATGCATATCTTAAGGCCTTAATTGCGCCAAACTTTGGTAACCACCACTTACTAGTTAGGTTAATGAAAAGGCCTGTAAGAGTTGATAGGGCAAAAATTAATGAACCTTTATCACTATTAATGTCATAGAACTCAAGTATTCTTGGGTATGCTGGACCTCTCCCATTTTCAAAAAGGGCATGGCATAATAAGCTGAAGTATGCTGTGAATAGGAGCTTCCAGTTTACTTGACTAGTATGTTTGTCATTCATCTCATTTATACTGTCATAGCTTGTTCAAAGCGGAAATCTCTTTTTGTTAATAATCTTGGTAACAAATTGAAATTAAAGGTAAAATAGGGCGGTCATTGATTTGATATCAAGGGCATCAATTTGAAGCAAAATTAAACTTTGAATTGGGTTTATTATGCTTGCGGGTTAACTGATTCTCAAGGAGGAGAACATGATCAGCAAAGGCATGGATAGAAAGACTAGTCTGAAGGTAAGCTTACTGATTATTTCTCTTGAGGAAGATAGAGAAGAAATCAAAATTGCTCTTGAAGAAAGTGTTTGGCTTGAGCAAGGTCTTAGGCTGACATTTAAAAGAAAAGACGGTCTATGTCTTATTGAAACAGCAGATGATTGTCTGGCAGATGTTACTGTTGATGGCAGACCTGTAGTAAATTCTCTTTTAATGTCTCCTGGGCAAGAGTTAAGAATCAATAACAATAAGTTTCTTCTAGTCCCTAAAGAAACAAAGATTTCTAGAAAGAAAGTTTTTAGACAAGCAGTATCCTTAAAAAATAATCCTGCCATTTATTTTATATTTAGTGGGGTTTTGCTTTTTTCAGGGCTTAGCCTACTTGAAAGAGTTAAACTTCATCCTGAGAGAATAATTAGAGAGCAAGTTGTTCATTCTAATAATGTAGGTAGAAATCTAACAACAGAAATTAATGATCTCGACGCAAGTTTGAAAATGCATGGTGATGACAAAAACTATATTTTGAGAAAAATCGAAGTTCTCTCCCACATGGCAAGAGTAAATCCCGAACTAGCTCGAGTGGCCTTTATTAAAATCTTAAACAATTCACATGATCAAGAAGTTTTGAAACTTACAAATTCAATTATTAGTAAGCTTTAATTTTTCAACAGTTTTAACAATCTGTTCACTATTATTATAAATATTTGGAGAAAGTCTTAATATGTGTTTTCCAAAAAACTTAGGTGTTGAAACGATTAAGTTATGCTCATGCCAAAGGTTTACCATGTAATCCCAACCCATTTCAGATATCTTCTTGGGGGTCTCATACGAGATGAGAGGACACGTTTTCCAATCATTGCTTATGAGTTTCCAGCCGAGTTCAGTAGACATTAAATCGTTTAATTGAGATCTTAACTCCCTTCTCGCGGTGTAAATTTTCTCTTCTCCTACAGTATTCCAAAAATCCATAAGAGAATTTAAAGACATAAAATTTGAAAAATCAAAGGTTCCTTTTAGGTAGAATTCTTTAGCTGTTCCTTGACCTTTAAATTCCTCAAGATGAAAAGCATTGTCGTAAGTTGGCCAGCCTGCAAGTTGACTTGAAACTTTTGATGCTGACTTCTTATTTATCCACCCAAAGCCTGTTCCTGGAGGACCCATCATCCATTTATGGAGATTTCCTCCATAAAAGTCTAGATCTTTGAATTTTGAAAAATCATTTTTAAAAGCTCCCGGAGCGTGAGCTCCGTCAACTGCGATAAGTGCTCCTTTTTCATGACAAATTTTACTTATCTCTGCAATAGGAAGAATATCTCCATTAGATGTCATTATATGACTAAGGACAAGTAGGTCTCCGCTTTTTAAGTTTGTGCGTAATTCATCTTTAAACTTTTCGTAATCAACAATTAAATTTTCATCAATTAGGTTTTCCAGCTTGATTGTATTCAAGGGAACTCCATCTTTTTCGGATCGGAACCGACATATATTTAAAGTTGCTCCATACTCAAGGTCAGTTGTGATTATTCTTTTTAGAGAATTCGATTCTAGGCCTAATATAAAATGATTGAGAGCTTCCGTTACATTATGACAGAAGAAAAAATCATTTGGATCTAAATTAAAAAAATCGGCCATAGATTTTTGTGCTTTCCAAATTGAAGGAACGAATTCGAAGTGGCCTCGAGTTGGGCTTACTCTGTACTTTTCTTTGTGCTCAAAGATGAAGTCCCTTACTTGGGTTGGGTAAGAAGATTGTGTACCTGAGTTCATATTTATAATGTCATTTGGGAGGTCGAAAAACTGATTCATGAGAAATTCCTTGAGCCAACTATAGGTATCTTTAAAACCTAACAAAGTGTTTTATTGGAAGATTTGAACTTATTTAAGAAATAAAGAAGTTTACTTAAATAGTCTATAAAAAGTTTTTCCTTGTTCTTCTTCTATTTTCTGTTTTGTTAAAAATTTTATATTTGATAAAGTCTCTCCTAATAAGTCTAAATCAATCTTTTTATCGTCAGTTTCGAAGCAAACTCGATTTATCGGAATATGACTGACAGATTGCCTTACTTTAGAGCTTTTAGACATAAAAAGACGTCCTAATGAAAAGTAAAAATTGCTTTCCTTAATTAAGCGAATCGTTATTTCTTCACCACCATTGTAATCATGAAATATAACCGGAACAGTAAGTTTCATATCTAAAGCAATTTTAAGGATATCGTTGTAAGCTTTTACACAGTGTAAAATAACTGGCTTTTCTATTTCCTCAGCAAGCTCAAAATGTTTTTTTAGATAAATGACTTGAAGTTCAAAATTTTCATCTCTTACTTTATCTAGACCAGTCTCTCCGACCGCGACGCAGTTTTTTAATTTTGAAATCATTTTTACTTTATTAAAGATGGTGTCATTTAATTGGAACCAGGGGTGTAATCCAATTGAGAAAGGAGAAGAATCTGGGGGAGAAGTGTTATCATTTTCGTTTATGGTTAAGTTATAAATAGAGTTTTCTTTATTTTCTTGATGAGTATGAAAATCAAACCAGCTCATTCTCTTTCCCTATTACTTCAACCATATGAGCAGCGGCTAAAAAACCAAAAGTTCCAGTAACAAAGGATGCTGTCCCCATTCCTGTATGACAGTCAAGGTTTGAGCTCCCCTCCGGTTTGGAGCTACACACTTCTCCATCTGCTGATGGGTATTTCGCTGGCTCAGAGGAGTAAATGCATTTAGTTCGAAACCTTGTACACTTTTTAATAAAACCATACTCTTGCCTAAGTCTCTTTTTTACCTTCATCAGAAGCATGTCATTAGAACTTTTTTCAAGGTTCTTAATGACTATTTTTGATGGGTCAACTTTTCCGGCAGCTCCACCGGCCATTAAAAGAGGAATGTTCTTTTTTCTTGAGATGAGTAGCATTAAACACTTGAGACTGACCCTATCTATAGCATCAAAAATAAAATCATATTTATCTGTGATTAGTTCATCAATATTATCTTTAGTTAGAAAGTCGTTAATAATATTCACGTTTGCATCTGGATTAATATCTAACAATCGGTCTTTCATAGTTTGAATTTTCGAAGAGCCTATAGTTGAACTCAGTGTATGAATTTGTCTGTTGGTATTAGTAATACAGATATCGTCAGCATCGAGGAGAGTTATATTGCCAATACCTGATCGGATTAAGGCCTCACATGTCCATGAACCAACTCCACCAATTCCTATAATAAGGACGTGCGAGTTTTGAAGCTTAGTTAAGCTTTTATGGCCCATGAGCCTTTCGATTCCGCTAAATCTATATTTATTTTCTATTTGCACAGTGCATTGTATAAAACATTTACAGGACTTTGTCTTTTTCGAATTTGAGTTGCGCGATGCGTCTGTAACGAATGTGATCTTCATGCCACAAATAGCAGTATCTATTGAGGAGAGAGACATGCGAGTAATGAAGATTCTATTATTGAGTTTCCTTTTTTTAAGTTCTGGCGCCTGGTGTACCGATAACCCTTACTTACTTTTTAGAGAGATTGATCAGGGAGTTATTAATCTTGATATGAATGTTGGAGACAATATAGTCAAGCTTGAGAGAACTCGAGCAGACATAAACTTACTCTTTAATAGATTTAACCAATTCAATAACAAATTTACTGCAACTCTAATAACTCAAGTTGAAAACGATGAAGTATTAAGAGGTCTTCAACTTACAGTCTTGCATAGAGCTGTTAAAACATACCTTTCTCTTTCTTCAAAAGTTCAAACTTTAGCTTCTCAAACAGGGATCCACTCAAAGAAAGACTTAAGAAAATATTTAGATTCTGATGATGAACAAAAGAACAGACTCGGTCTAACTTGGTTAAACTTACAACTTGATAATATCAACTACTTTATGAATTCATACCGAGGATACTTTAAGGTTAAAAAGCTTAGAATATTAATGAATGCTGAAGATAAAAGTTATCAGGTAAAGGCCAATCAGCTAAAGGACTTTACATCACTTTTGATTTCAAGAGGGACAGAGAAAAACCTCAAGAGATCATTTAAGAAAATCAAGGGATATAGGGGAGACCTCCAAGCCTCAGCTCATCAATTATTGAAGAGAAAAACATCTGTTGAAGTTAGAGAGAAACTACTAAAGAAAACTCGAAAAGATTTAAGAAAAGGTTACAGAAAAGATCGTTGGTTTAAAACAGGCCGATTTCTTCTCCATCATGCTTCTGGATTATTTGGAAATTCAATGGGTGCCATTAAATTTAGAAGAGGTTTTCTAGATAAAAATGATAATTTAAATCAAGAAATTATCTCTGAACTTAAGCCTCTGGATATGATTACAGAGAAAACACCATTCATTTTAACTGATAAGTTTATCCCTGGAAACTTTGGCCATAATGCTATTTGGCTTGGAACTAAAGAACAATTAATTGATATGGGAATGTGGGAACATCCTTCAATCAAGAAATTACAACCCATGATTGAAATTGGATACAGTATCATTGAAACAGACCGTTCAGGTACACATCTTAAAAATATTGATAAGTTCATGAATGTTGATGACTTTGCCATTATGAGACTTGATGGAGTTACAGATTCTAGGAACTACCTTGAAGAAGTTTATAAAGTTGCCATTGCACAGTTAGGTAAAACATATGACTTTAACTTTGATGTTGAAACGACTGATAAATTAGTTTGTTCAGAGCTTTTATACCAATCGTTTGGTGATATAGCGTGGCCGACTGAAGCCTATCTTGGAAGGACAACAATCTCTCCTGATAACGTTGCTTCACTTATTATGTACAGTTTAGGACCTCTTAATCTTGAGTATTATATTAAAGGGCAAGAAGACAGAAGTGTTCTTTATAAAACTGAAGAGGATCTCGCTAGAGATCTAGGTTTTAGAAAAAACCCAGAGCTCAGTACACTTGATCTTCCTTATTATGATCAGCCTTATAAAAAATGTGTAAAGGTTGTAAGAGATGGGAAGAAGAGAAGAGTTTGTTATACAGCTTACAAGCATTTCAAGTATGAAAGACCCAACTTTCTAATCGGTCTTCAATAGTTAACCTATCTTTAAGGTCCTAATGAAGTTAATCCTTTAGGGCCTTGTAATTCTCATTCGAAATCCTGATTTAAATCAGCTACTTCTTCTTCATCTGGGTCTATCCTTTTTCTATAGGAGGCAGACATGAAAAGAGTACAAGTTCCCGTTTCTGAGTTCACAACAGAAGACCTAATGGTGGTCGATATTGATTCGTCTATTGTTGAAATCTATCACATGATGAAAGAGAAAGGTATTCGTCATTTACCTGTTGTTGATGGAGACAAGGCAGTAGGAATTATTAGCGATAGAGACGTGAGGTTCTGTTCACACATGGATGGAGCAGCTTGCTTAACAGCAAGAGAAATCATGTCTGATGACCCATTTGCAGTATCGAAAAATACCTCTCTTGGAAGAGTGGCATATGAGATGTCTAATCGAAAGGTGGGATCGGTACTTGTTTTTAATGATAACGGCACACTATACGGTATCTTTACAACTACTGATGCTTTAAACGCTCTTGTTGAGATATTTAACGATGCTTTTCCATTAGAACTAGGTGAGCTTAAAGAGAGTATCTGGCTTTAACTCACCCTTAGTATTGAGAGCTTCAAAAGTTTTTCTCCAATTGTCCCTGGCGAAGCTCTCAACTTAACAGTCTTTGTGAAGGATCTCTTTTAGTTTCTCTATTGGAAGGCCAAGCTTTTCTACGACTGAAGCCAGTTCTGGTGGAAGTTCACACTCAAGTTTTAAAAGCTCTTCTGTTTCAGGATGCTCAATTTCAAATTTCCATGCGTGTAGAAATATTCTTTGTAGGTCAAACTCTTCTCGAAACTTCCGATTCATTGGTCCATTACCCTTTGCAGTATCTCCAATTATATTAAACATTCGTCTCGCAAAATGCCTTCGAATTTGATGCTTCCTGCCTGTTTTAATTCTGACTCTACATAACGTAGTATCTTCAAATTGAGCCAGGGGCCAATAGAGAGTTCTTGCTTTTTGCTCAACCCCTTTATCGTTTTTAAGAGTAAAATTCCACTCACCAGGTTCAGTAATAATATTTCGACATAATGTAATGTATTCTTTTTTTGTATTAGCAAAATGCCAATGTAATTGAAGGTCTTTAACGACTTGCCCGCTCAAGCCAAATAAGACTATTCCTGAAACTGGTCTATCTAATCGGTGTAATGGGTAAAGCTTTTTCCCAACTTGATCTCGAACAGTTTTCATTAAGTTTTCTTTTTCGTTTGTTTCTTTCCAATAAGGATGAACGAGGAGTCCTGAAGGTTTCTCCACAGCAATAACGAAATCGTCTTGATATAAAATATTAATCTTTTCCATCTGAAAAACTTTCCAAAATAATGTTAATTCCAAGTATTTACACTTTTTGGCACACGGTGTCAACTTGTGTAATAGTGAATACTATATATATGATACCCTACCTCGGGAGAACACAATGCGACTTATTCTTTTACTATGCCTTTTATTTTCAACAACAGTTCAAGCATCAGACTTTTTAACTTTACACATCATCCGCTCTCCAAAAGGCCTGGACTGGAGTACTCCAAAATCTCTGGCCAGAACAGTTGTTGGGAATGCTTTAAGTCCAAAAAATAGAATGATAGGTCACGTTGCTGTTGAGATAAATTGCGAAGCGACAAAGAATGAAGAGGCCATTCATGAGTTTACAGGGATGTCTAATCAAGACTCATCTGTGTATAGCAAACAGTTATTATTCAAGGGAATAGGGTTTGGAGTCATTTTTGATACCTATGCAGGAAGGTTAGAAAACTCATCTGAGCTGAAAGCTGAAATTGAAAAGAAAATGAACAAAAAGAAGAAGAAGAATCGTTATGCTTTTGTAAAACATTTTATAAGTTCAAAAACATGTCGTCGACTTGCAAGTTACCTAAGTGAATATCGCTCTTTGGGATATGGAGAGTATTATGGTTTACCACTAGACCCTTTAAAACGTGAAGGTGCCGGATGTTCAGCTTTTGGAGTTAGCTTTCTTCAAGTTGGTGGACTCATGAGAAAAGAGTTTCATGAAAACTGGAGTTATAATTTAAATGTTCCAGCGGGATTAATTGGCGGAAAATTTCATCCTGAAGATGATATTGATAAAGTTAGTTTCTTTAAACTCTATTTCTTAAAAAAGTCTAAAAATCAGTGGGCGAAAGAGAGTGAGGAACATAAGAAAATTTTCTTTTGGGATCCAGACACAATGTATAGATGGGTTATGAAGAGAGTTCAAAATATGGATTATCCAGCCGCTTCAATTTCTAGGACTGGCGAGTCTTATGGACTTATTTTCCAATCATCAGATGTTGCAACACCCTCTGGCGCTTTCTGGAAAAATTAAAAATGACCCTCCGTTCAAGAGGGTCAAATATATTAGAAATCGCTTTTTGTGTATTCTTCAGATTCTTCAAACTTAGAAGAAACATTTTTATGATCCTTTAAGGCATTTGCATAATTTTTGTAATGTTCTTCTTCAACTCGAGCAAGTCCCTTAAAAACACTCTGAAGTTTCTTAAGCCGAGATTGGAATAATTCCATATGCTCTTTAGTGTCTTCAATTCCATCTTTAAACTCTTTTAACAACCACTCATCAGCTCCTTCTTCTTCAGCTATCTGAGCAAACTTTGGATACATTTCAGTATATTCATACTTTTCACCCTCTGCAGCGACTCTAAGTAGTTCCTCAGTACTTGTACTTTTCATTGGAAACATTTGTCTCAAGTAGCCCTCAGCATGTCTCGTTTCATGCTTCGCCGTCTCTTCAAAAAGTTTTGCCACATCTTCGTCTCCATTCTTTCGAGCAATTTTGGCAAAATATAAATATTTTTGATAGGCCATGCTTTCACCTGCAAGTGCTGCTTCTGCATTCTTTAATGATTTTAATTCTGGTTTCTTTGTCATATCTTTCTCCTTAGTTAAATTCTCTACAATAATAATCGCACTTAACCTTGTATAAATATATTCGATAGTTTCTATGATGCGATAGTCTTAATCTATGTACTTGTAGTGTAACGTGTTACTTTTGTTAGACTTTTCTAAAAGAAGTACCTTTGGTAGTATCTTTTTCACGAAAAGGGGAATTATGAAGACTTTAATTACAGCTATTTGCTTAATCTTGCTTCCGTTAATTGCAGAAGCGACCTATGAAGTTTATGACTTTAAAACGCAAAGGTACTTAACACCAACTGAGTTTGCTCTTCAATCTGAACCTCAAGCTTTTTATATCCTTGGCGAATATCATTATAACGAACCTATTCAGAAAGCTCAGGCGAGTGTCATGGAGCTTTTAGTAAATACTCATGAAGCAAAGGCCAAATTTGATCTGGCCTGGGAGTTTATGAACTTTAACGACCATGCTTCGATTCAAACAAAATGGAATGCGGTTCAAACTCGAAATCTCGACATTAAAACTTTTCTTTCTGACTTTGGGCAATCTAAAGCAGATTCATATTTGCCAATCTTTAATGCTGCTATAAATCTTAAAGGTAATTACTATGGAGTGAACGCTCCTCGAAATATAAAGAAACAAATTATGGATGGTGGCTTATCTTCTGTAGACCCAATGTGGATTCCTCCCAGAGTTGAAGTTGGTGGGGATAATTATCTTGAAAGATTTCGGGAAGCAATGGGTGGACATGTAGGTGACGATGTTTTGAAGTCATATTTTTTAGCCCAGTGCTACACTGATAGTGTTATGGCCCATTACCTTAATGAGTTTTCAAAAAATGACTTAACTTTTCTTGTTGTTGGGGCATTTCATAATGATTACAGAGATGGAACTGTCGTAAGACTAGAGGGACTTGTTAATAGAGATGTCATTTCATTAAAATTTGTCGATGGAAATTTACTAAGTGAAGATGAGTTGACAGAACTTCTTACTCCTCACTCAGTTTATGGATCAATTGCAGATTACCTTGTGATTAAAAAGTAAGTTAATCCTTATTCCACTTAAACATTGCAGCTCCAAGTAATGTGAAAACAACAGTAATCCCCAAGAGAATATATAAACTTGGGGCAATATCACTAACAGTCGCTCCTTCACTCATCACTCGTCGAAAACTACTTGTCATATGCCAAAGAGGCATGAACTTTGCCAAAAGCTGAGTTGTTTCTGAAGATCCTTCCAGTGAAAACCAAATCTCTGATAGAAACATCATCGGATAGGTAATTAAGTTAAGGATACCATTTGCAAACTCCTCGCTCGTTAACCTCGCTGCGACAACGAGTCCAATGGAGGAGAGACTTAAGCAACCTAATGTATAAATGAGAAGAAGAGTTAGGTAAGAACCTTCTGTAACAAATGGGTGTATCAAATGACCTCCAATGAAGATCATGACTCCACTTGAGACAAGTAAGAATAACCTAGAGCAGACTTGAGCTAGAAGGTATTCTAAAGGAGTAAGTGGAGAAGCTTTAAACCGCTTAAGTACACCTAGCTTTCGATGGCGAACAACAACCCAACCAACTCCCCACAAGGCCATCCATAAAACATTCATAGTAAGTAAACCTGGGAAAAGCCAATCGATGTATTTGATCTCTCTTCCATCTATAGCGATCTTCGTAATCCCTGAGATTGAAATAGGAGATCTCGACTCCAGAAAGACTTTCTCTGCAATTCTAGAGTTGGGTGACGTTGAGTTCATATAGTAAGTCAAAGGCTTTGAAGTAAAGTCTACAAGTAGATCAACTTGGTGATGGCGTAGTTTATTTTTTGCTTCTTCAATATCTGAGTATGTTATCCATTGGATCAGCTCTGACTTTGGAGCAAGAGAGTCTCCAATTGTCGCTGCTTTATAAATTCCACTGTCTCCTAAATTAAAAAGATAACTAAAACCAAAAGTGACTAACATCGGGAAAACAAATACCCATCCTAATGCTCCTTTATCTCTAAAAAACTCAATATTTCTAGCTTTGAAAACGGCAAGGAATCTTCTGAAATTAAATTTCATGATCTTAGCTCCTTTCCGGTTAGGTGTATAAAAAGATCTTCTAAGTTACTATGACGAATATTGAGACCTGTTAAATCTAGCCCTAAAGTCGTTAGAAACTTTAGAGTGTCATTTAAGTTCTCAGTGTGAATTTCTAAGAGATGGTCTTTTATATGGATTTCCCCTAGATCACTTCTCGACTTTATTTCATCATAAGTTTTTCCGGGAGGGATTTGAATGATACTATTTTTAAAATGAATTGATAGGAGCTCTTTTGGAGTTCCCTTGGCTATAATTTTTCCTTTGTCCATAATTGCGATTTCATCACATAGTTCAAATGCTTCTTCCATATAATGAGTCGTTAAGATTACAGACTTACCAGAACTTTTTATGTCTCTTACGATATCCCATAAGTGTCGTCTGGCCTGTGGGTCAAGACCAGTTGTAGGTTCATCCAATAAGATGAGCTCTGGGTTATG
The DNA here is from genome assembly GCA_023954635.1 of Bacteriovoracaceae bacterium. Lineage (GTDB taxonomy): Bacteria > Bdellovibrionota > Bacteriovoracia > Bacteriovoracales > Bacteriovoracaceae > M0603. Next base: position 22,444 of record JAGSHI010000024.1, on the reverse strand, counting down.
GCAAAGAGCTAGGGCCAGAAGTAATCTCTGCCTTTGACCTCCTGAGATTTTGTCGTGTCTTTGATTGACGAAACTTCCTAACTGACAAAGAGTAATCAACTCTTCTAGTGATTTGGGATTAGGATAAAGGTTTCTAAAAACTTCAATAGATTCTTTAACCGTTAACATCGGTGGAAGGGCAGTTTGTTGAAACTGAACACCTAAATTATTTAAATAATCCTTTTCAAGCTTTTCGCCTTTATAAAGAATTACCCCACTGTCTGGTGAAGTAATCTTCTCAACCATTTCAATAGTAGTAGACTTCCCTGCGCCATTTGGGCCTAAAAGGCCAAAACATGTGCCCTTTGTAACTTTAAAAGAAGCCCCATTTACAGCGTGAATATCCTTAAAACTTTTGAATAAATCTTTAATTTCCAGAATAATATCAGTCATTTATCTCCTTTAAATTTTGTTTCCCGGACTCCTGAAAACAATTAGTTAGAACATATTCTACATGGATTTTTTGTAAATTTAAACTTACAATAATTGGAGTATTTCTTTACAAACTAAGCTTAGGATTTACCTAACAAAGGGGTCTTAGTGAAAGAATTAAAAAAAATTTCTTATGTAGAAGATGAGCCAGATATTCAAAGGATTGCAAAAATCTGTTTGGAAAAGTTTGGAGGTTACCAGGTTAGTATTTTTTCAAATGCAACGGAGGCCATGGAAGGGATAGAAGATTCAGACCCTGACCTTATCTTGTTAGATATTATGTTGCCGGGAATGGATGGTAAGGAACTTTTCGGTAAACTAAAAGAACTGGACTCTATTAAAAATACACCAATTGTTTTTATAACGGCGAAATCCAATTATGTTAGAGATCCAACAGAGTTGGTCGAATTAGGAGCCTCTGGAGTACTTGAGAAACCTTTTGACCCTGTCACTTTAACACAAAGTATAGAAAAGTTTTGGAGGGATCATGTCGAAGGAAATTGAATTACCTGTATTTTATGAGGACCTAACTCCTCCGTATATCATAAAAAGAAAAAAAGAAATTGATTCCTTGAGAGAGCTTCTTATTGCTGGAGATTTTTCTGAGATTCAAAAGATTGCCCATAAAATTGCCGGGAGTGGGGGAAGTTACGGTTTAGAGGAAATATCAAGGATAGGTAAAGAAATGGAGGTCGCTTCAATTTCTGAAGATGCCTTGAAAGTGAAGAACTCTTTAGAGGAACTTTCTTCATTTCTAAATGAAATTAAAGTCTTATTCAGAGGGTAACTGAGGATATCTGATGCTAGATAACTTAAATATTTTAATTATTGATGATGATCCAGAAATTAGATCATACTTTAATAAGTTTTTTAAAATAGTAAACTCAGATATCCAACTTTTTGAAGCTGAGTCTCTAGTTCAGGCAATCGATATCATTGAGAATCAAGATATCGCTTTTATTTTACTTGATCTTAATTTGGAGTTTGAAACAGGTGTGGACTTTTTAAAATTTAGAAACTCAATGAGTGATATTAAAAAAATACCGGTTGTGATTATATCATCACATACTGAACAGAAAATGGTTAAGGAATGTATCAATAACGGTATAAAAGATTTTATAAAAAAACCTTTTGATTCCTATGAACAATTGAAGGATAGGCTTAAAAAAATACCAGCTTTTGCAAGTATGTTATAATTGTTTTATTTAGAAATCGAAATTAGGGAGAGGTATGTCCGTTTTATCAAATGTATTAATAATCGAAGATGATGAAGATATTTTCAAAATTGTAGAAAAATCTTTAGAGGGATTATTTTCTGTAGATCATGCCGAAACCTCAGAGGTCGGAAGAACACTGTTAAAATCAAAAAAGTATGAGATCGTAATCGTTGATTTATATTTAGAAGATGAGTATGGAATTAAACTAATTAAAGAATTTAATACAGAAAACTTATTAGAAGGTAAAAAAGTATTCATTCTCACTGGCGAACATGCAGTATCTCAAGAAATAGAAGGCCACCGAATAGGTGTTGATGAGTACATTAAAAAACCAATCAATCCTCAAGTTTTTAGGGCCATTGTTGAAAAAAATGCCATGAAACTAAAGGGAAAGAACGAAGATGAACTAAAAATCGGTGCACTCAATATAAGCTTATCAGCTTTAAAGGTAACTCTTGGTGATCAAGAATTAGAGGAAGAAGTAGATTTAACGGGGAAAGAGTTTAAAATTCTCGTAAACCTAGTGAAAAATCAAGGCCTCGTAATGAGTCGGGAAAAATTATATGAGTCAATTTGGGATAAAGAAAGTGACAGTCTACAAAGAACTCTAGATATGCATGTTAGTACGTTACGTAAAAAACTTGGAGCTTACGGAAAACATATTAAAACGATTAGGTCTATAGGTTATAAGTTTGAAGTTTAATATCTAAGTTCTGTTTTCTGACTCATTAATAACTGTGATTTTCCAAAAAAGTTGTCACACTCTTCGAGCATTTCTTCACAGCTTTTACTCTTCGCCATTTTAGAAACAAGAGAATGTCCAAAGTTTAACCAGGGATGACTAACTCTAATGTAAAAATTTATTCTTTTGTATGCATCTTTCTTTTCAAAATACTTAAATGAAGATTGAATGAAAAACATTACAGATTTTCCATACTCAAGTGCTTCTTCCTCTGGAGAAAAAGGGGGGGATTCACCCTCTCTACCTTTTGGAGAGGGATAACCAAGTTTATGGGCCAGTTGCCAAAGCAACCAAGGTCTTGAGCACAATGCACGCCCAATCATAACTGCATCACAATTTGTTTCTTGTCTCATTTGCAATGCATCTTCCCAAGTTTGGACATCTCCATTCCCAATTAAGGGAAGATTAAAAGTATCTTTTATCATTTTTATTTGGGCCCAATCTGCGTCACCTCGACGCTTTTGTTTTGGGGTTCTCGGATGAAGCGTAAGCCAGTTTGCACCGGCCTTATATAATCCTTCGCAAAATTTTAAAAGAAACTCTTTATCATTGTTAAAACCAGCTCTAAGTTTTACAGATAACGGGAGTTCTGTGTATTGCCTGGCCTTACGGACAATTTCGTGAGCATAACTAGGATCACCCATAAGTGATACTCCATAGTTATGGCTTAGGGCCTTTGACTGTGGACAACCCATATTTATATCTAAAGCGCACGCACCCCAACTCTCTAATTTAGGTAAAGACTCTTTTAAAAACTTCTCTTCGTTTACAAGAATTTGAGGAACTAAGTTTGAATCAAAAGGAGACTTTTTTGTCTCAGGAGTGTCGCCAATTGGTTGAGCAAATATCCTTCTACTGTTGAGCATTTCAGTCGGCCAAATGGTATCCATTCCTGCTGGAATATACTGTCTTATTAAATCCCTTAAAACTACGTGGCTAAGCCCTACCATTGGAGCTAGGCAAAATGGAAATTCGGCTAATTCTTTGAGTTCAATTCTTTCTTTATTCACGAACACTTCTTATACTAACAAAATACCTTTTTCAGAAAGTAAATGGCAACACAATCAAATTTAAAATGGTGGGTAATTGTTTAGAGTGATGAAGAATAATTTTAAAAGGAGTTTAAGTTGAAAAGCTTTCAGGAAAGATATCTTGAGTTTTGTAAACCGTTTGTTGATGGATTAAAAAATGTTTATTCAACAATGGTTTTTACTGAAATAAAACATAGAACTCCTCAATTGAAGAGAGAAAGCTGCGAGTTCTCTGACTATAGTTCTGTCATGGGAATTAATGGAGTCTTCGAGTCGGAAGAATCAAAACCTATAGACTTTAAAGGTTCACTTGTAATCTCATGGCCAATGGATACATATTTGAAAACATCATCGAAAATGTTAATGGAAGAATATTCTGAATTTGATGATGATATTAAAGATGTAGGGATGGAGATTTCAAATATTGCTATGGGAAATGCAAAAAAAATTGTAAATCCTTTGGGTTATAAAATCGAAATGAGTGTCCCAAATTGTATAGTAGGAAAAGATCATAGTGTTGATAGTGAAAAAGGAACAGTAACTATTATTATTCCATTTGAAAGCGACTTAGGTCCTTTTTACATGGAGATTAATTATAAAGATAGTGAATCAGAATAAATGATTTTAAATTGTTTAATTCTTATACGTTGCTATAGAGTTTTATAAACTTAACGATTTCCTCAGACGATTTCTCTAAATGTTGCTGGAGGGTAAGACCTGATTTTACCCTAGGTTTAAAACCATGATCACCATCCTCGAGCCAAGAGATCTTTATTTTCTTACTTAATTTATAAGTTTTAACATCTTCAAAAGTACCCATAGGGTCTCTAGAACCTTGTAGAATTAATGTAGGAACTTTAATTGACTGTAGATGCAGGATTCTATCTTTAGGTTCTTTACCTGGAGCATGAAACGGAAATCCTAAACAAATAAGACCATTAATATCAGACTTATCTGCTATCAGTGAAGCGACTCTACCGCCCATTGATTTTCCTCCAATAAAAATACTTCGGCCTTCGTATAATGAGATCACTTTTTCCCAAGTTTCAGTAAGTATTTTCATTGTATTGGGTGGTCTTTTTTTTCCACTCTCTCTTCGTTCTGTCATATAAGGAAATTCAAATCTAACAACTTGAATTCCTTTTTTTACCAATAGTTTTGATATATCGTTCATCCATTCAGAATCCATGGGAGCACCTGCTCCATGGGCCATAATAAAAATGGGTTTGTTTTTTCTTCCATTTATTAAAAGGTCAGATTTTTTCATTAGTCAGTTTTACTCCATGCGATACCAAGTTTAAGCACTTTATCAAGAAGCTCGGAATAAGTTATCTTCATGTGCTCAGCACTAGAGGCAAATTCATCATCTAAGGCAATATCTGGATTTGGATTAGCTTCGATAATATAGATTTTATCATTAGTATCTACTCTAAGATCAATCCTCGCATAACCGTTTAGATTAAGAACTTTATAAGTTCTCTTACAAGCATCGATAATTTTTTTCTCTAACTCTGGAGTTATATTTGCTCTTTTAGTTGTTACACCCTTCTTCTCTCTATACTTTTCATTAAACTTAGCTCTTGTTGAGTAGAGCTCTTTGCCTGGTTCATCAGACTTATTAAACTCTAACTCCCATACAGGTAAAACTGTAAGTTTATAATTTCCTAAGATACCAACATAAAACTCTCTACCTTCAATGAACTGCTCCGCAATAGCATCAACTCCCCAGTTTCTATGAATAAATTTTACTCTTTCTTGAAGCTTTTCATCGTTGTGAACGACAGATGCTTGGCTAATTCCGAGTGATGCTTCTTCATCAAGACATTTTACAATTAAAGGGAATTTTAGGTGTATGTGGCGTTTCGTCTTTTTATTTTTTGCAAAAACTTGGAACTTTGGTGTTCCAATTCGATGGTATGTTAAAATTTTCTTTGTCAGTGCTTTATCTCGGGCAAAGATTAACCCTCTTGGATTATTTCCTGAATAGGGAATTCTTAATAACTCTAAATAACTAACAACATTTTGATCAAAGACAGCTTCACCATCAAACTCCTCAAGTAGATTAAAAACAATATGGGGCTTGAACTCTTCGACTGTTTCTCTTAATGGTTTCAGGTCGCTTATAATTCCAAGTGCCCTTACGTCGTGTCCATTTTTCTTTAGATTTGAAAGAACATCAAACTCAGTGACGTAAGGACATACACTTCTGTCTATCTCATTGGACGTTATATTTTCTGGTGGAACCAAGTCCTTGTGCATAATCACAAGGATTCGTTTTTTTCTCACATAATTACCTTATTATCGTTACGAAAATATTTTCTCGAATTTTTCGTCAATACGGCAAGTATTCTTTTGCGAGCTACGGCTTCATTGGTATTTAGATGGAAGTTTCTTTCCTGACAATATGTTACAAGTTTTCCTACGACTGCTGAGATGTTCTTTTCATAGCGATCAGACTTCTTCGCTACTTCTTTACAAAGTTCTTTTCTTCCTTTTCTTAGAAACGAGCTGGCCTTTGGATAGTGGTTACTAAATCCAGGAGTAAAGACACTGCTTAACTCATTACAGATACGGTCAGGTGTGAGAATGCCGAAGCGGTCAGTCTTTTGTTGATAATATTCTTCTAGGGTGAGAGTTAAAGTAGCCACACAATCAGTAGTCTCTTTTTTTCTTTTAAGAGGTTTCTTACCTCTTAAATTAATCATCATCTCGTTGAGTAGTTCAAGTTTTTCAATTGCTGGCCATTTGGCATAGACTTTTTTCCAGTTTGAGCCTGGAGTTAGCCATGTCGCAAAAGTTTCGGCCCAATCTTCATCTGGATGTGCTTGAGCATATCCTTCTCCAAGATGAACGACATAATTTTTATCGTACAGGTTAGGCTTATAACTATTTGGATAGCTCTTGCCTGTGAGGCCAAAAAGTTTTTGTCTTAACTTTTTCCTGCGTAGACCAAAAGCATTATCTATTGCATGCCCTGCTTCATGTCTCATTAGCTGCATGCACCAATCAACGGTTTCGCCTTCGGCCTCACCTATCATTTTTCTTTCAAGTTCTATAAGTCTTGGGTGAAGAAGATAAAAGGGGACTGCAAAACCTGCGATTCCATCTGGAGAGTACCAGTCATCTGAAATCCATACATGAGGTTTAAAATGTAGGTTTTTTTTATCTAGCTCTTTATGAAGTTTATTGACTTGCTTTTCGACCCAAGTGTTTTTTAGCTTCAATTTGAGGTCGCAAATTCTCATTTTTAGAAGCTGTTCGTCAGATAAGTCTGCCCATTGAATTGATCGTTTTTTACTCACTTAGGACCCGCCAATAGTCGTGATTTTCACAATAAATACACTAACTTGCTGTGTCTTGTCAATTGTAAAATTTTCGTCTGAAATAAATCTATTCATAAGCAGGGAGTAATGATGAAAGTAATGGTTGATATATGTCTAGTTCCTATAGGGATAGGAGTTTCAGTCTCAAATCAGGTAGCAGAATGCCAAAAAATCTTTGAGGAGTTCAAACTTACCTACAGAATGCACGGCTACGGAACAAACCTTGAAGGGGAATGGGAAGATGTCATGGCCGCCATTAAAGAGTGCCACCTTAGGTTGCATGGAAATGGAGTTCCACGGATAACCTCTTCCTTAAGAATGGGTACTAGAGTCGACAGAGAGCAAAGTATAGAAGATAAAATCAAAAGTGTTGAAGAGAAACTGGGTCAGTAAGAACTGGATTTTTCATCAGCTTGAGGCTACCCTTTCTCTCGGAGGATTCTATGCAAATTAAGACTTTATTCCATAAAGATACCTTTACTCTGACTTACATTATTCATGACGAGCAAACGGGTGATGCTATCGCTATTGACCCTGTCCTGGATTACGACCCAAACGGTTCTGTCTACAGTACAGAGGCCATCGATGAAATTGAGTCCTATATAAATAGTAACAAATTGAAGCTTCAGTTAATTATGGATACACACGCCCATGCAGATCATATAAGTGGGGCAGATGAGCTTAAAAAGCGATTCAAAGGGTCTCAGTTTGCCATTGGTGAGAGTATTACTAGAGTTCAAGCAACATTTAAAGAGCTATACAATTTTCAAGACTTGGCCATTGATGGAACTCAGTTTGATAAGCTTTTAAGTGATGGTGAAGAGTTTAGTGCTGGGAGTTTGAACATAAAGGCCATCCATACACCTGGGCACACTCCTGCTTGTTATTGTTTTCTTATTGAAGATTGTTTATTCACTGGAGACGCACTTTTTATGCCTGATTTTGGGACTGGTCGATGTGACTTTCCGGATGGCTCAGCTACTGACCTCTTTAACTCGATTCACGATAAGCTTTATCAACTTCCAGATGAAACTCGAGTATTTGTAGGGCATGATTACCAGCCAGGAGGGAGAGAGCTGGCCTATGAGACGAGTATTGGTGAATCTAAGAAATTGAATAAGCAATTAAAAGAAGAAACAACTCGTGAAGACTTTGTTAAATTTAGAACTGAAAGAGATGCAGTTTTGAAGGCGCCAAGATTGTTGCTTCCAAGCCTTCAGATAAATATTGATGGAGCTAAGTTACCTAAATCAGAAGACAATGGGCAGATGTATTTAAAAATACCAATCCGTCCGAAATAGTCAGTTAATGCACCTAATAAATTCTTACAAGAACCTTTAAGGTCTCTTCACTTTGTGTGAAAACAGCTACTATATTTTAGAGTTAAATTAACCGTATCAAGGATGAAGTTATGAACAGAATGATTCTGTTGTTATTTTTGGTTTTGGCCTCTAATGCTGTGGCCTCAACTCAGTTAAGCCCACTCGGGCAGTTTAAGAGAAATCGAAATATTGAATACAATGACATTTGGGGTTACGAAGCTCCAGATGGGAAAGAGTATGCATTACTGGGTGTACAAGACGGAACAAGTATTGTTGATGTGAGTGACCCTTCTAACCTAAGAGAGATTAAGTTTATCTCCTCAAATAGATCGACTTGGAAAGATATTAAAACTTACGGTCACTATGCCTATGTTGTTAATGAAAGTGGTGGAGGGATGCAAATCCTAGATCTTTCAAAGCTTCCAGGTGATGTGACTGTTGCAGCAACATACACAGGATTCAAAACATCTCATAATATTTTTATTGATGAAGGAAGAAAGCTTTTATTTGCAGAAGGAAATCATAGCGAGCCAGTACGAATTTTTTCGATTGAAAACCCACTTGCTCCAGTAAAGCTTTCAAGCCTTGGTGTTGAATGTCACGATATCTTTGCAAGAGATGGACTTCTCTATGTTTCTGAAGGTGGACATGGAACGATTGGGATTTTTAACTATGACGACCCTTCAAATCCAACCCTTGTTTCAAGATTTCAGATAAGAAGATCTGGCTATGTTCACAATGCATGGCTGACTCAAGATAGTCGTTACCTAATGACTACTGAAGAAAACACAGGGAAAACAATGAAGATGTTTGACCTAGCTGACTTATCAAATGTGAGACAGGTAGGAGAAGTATTAGCTCCGGGGAAACTAGCTCACAATACTCACATTAAAGGTAACTTTGCCTACGTTGCTCATTATGGTTCGGGACTTCGAATTTACGACGTTTCAAATCCAGCAGGTATGAATGAAGTGGCCTATTGGCAAAAGTCGACAAGTTCAAGAAGAGGATTTGTTTCTGTTTGGGGAGCATATCCATTTTTTAAATCAGGTAAAATTCTAATTTCAGATATTGAAGATGGGTTGTTTGTGGTTCACCACGAATCAGCTCAAAGAGATTAAGAGGTTAGTAAAATGAAAACTCTGATTGGTCTGATATTTTTATGCATTTCGTTTCAAGCAGCTTCTTCCTTGAACCTTGAGGCGCGCTTTCTAGTTGATGGAGAGCCACAGTTTGAGATGAATGCCGGGCAACAGACCAATTGGAGCTTTTCGTTTTTAAACCCTAGCAGGGGAATGAACCACAGAATGTTTATGAAAATGCATGCTAAAGAGATGCATATGATTATTATTCGGGATGATTACTCTCATGTGGCCCATGTTCATCCTTACCTCGATAAGCAAACCGGAATTTTTTCACTAGATTTAAATACCACGAGTGTTCCAGACTTTGATAATCAAGGAGTCATTGATGCAGTTCCTGTCGGAGGACGTTACTTTGTCTTTACTGAAGTGATGCCAATGGGTGGGGATACTGAAAAGCCAATGTTAATGAATCGTTTTGAAGTTATATCTAACGGCAATACTCCTGATCCTATTATTGAAGATCACCCTGAAGGGAAAGACGGGATAGACCTTTTCTTTGACGAGAATGGGCAAAGAGGGGCTTCTGGGGATCAATTCAAAGTCACTTTTAGTTATGAACAATTTGATTTTTGCGATCGCTGGTTACCTAAGTTTTATTTCGAGTGGTTCGAGCGAAATGTAGATGGCGATTACATACGGGCCAAGAACTTTGAACGATGGCTTGATATGGGTGGACATTCAATTCTTCTGGATACAGATAAGTCTATCTTAAAAGAAAAACTCTTTTATCACTTACATGCATTTTTACCCATGAGTACCGATGGAGAGTTCGTTTTCCCATACCACGATCATAAGAATGCACTCCCTGAAGGTAACTATAAAATTTGGGGTCAGTTTAAACATCACGGAAAAATATTTACAGTTCCTGTTCCATTTAAATATACGGTGCCTGAAGATTTTCCAGTTGATCTCAATAAATGTAAGTGATCAATTTAGATTTATAAATAACGTCACATTGTGGAACTTTTTAAAATCGGTGTCAGCATAAACACCACCTCTGTTATTCCTAAAAGCTGTTCCAACTTTTAATTTTCTAACGTCATTAAAATTTGTCTCATAGATAATAAATGATCGACCTCTGTACAACCCAGCACTCATGTTAATTTCATCATCTAGATTACTTGAAACACCTACGAGTAGGTTGTGTACTCTAACACTCCCTCCTGCTCTCCATTTATTATCAAAGGTTTGATAACTCAACTCTGCAGAAGTTCCCCAATTCGCATTTTGATTAGGTCGCATAATTGTGGATATTTTTGCTCTATCTAGTTGGAGGGCCAACTTTGTCTCGGTCCATAGACCTGGAGCATGCGAACTAAGTTTTACGTAAGCAAGATCTACTGTACCAGTTGGAATAGGAGAGTCTCCTATGAGTGGGACTCTTTCCAGATTAGCATCAAGTGATATTCCAACATTCGCATCCAAGTAAATGTCTCTACCCGGTGTAGAACTAAGCCTGCGATGAAAATTCCTAATTCCAACGATTGTTATATCTCCCTGACTTGTTCTTTCTAAACGTCTGTCGGGATGTGACTTAATAAGATTGTAGTGTGAGTATTTAACTGTATTGTTTGTCTTATCAACTTCTGCCATCACCCATACTTCATTCTGTGTACCTGGGAGTGTGTGTTTAAACAGATATAGATCTTTGTATTCAGAGACAGATAATTTATATTTGCTGACATCTTTTTTGAACTTTTCTTCATTCAAACCCAGAAATATTTGTTTGGGTGATACTGTTGAGAACTCTTGATCATTAAATCCTTTGAAATCTGATAAAATCGAATAAGCAGTTTGATCATCATCTGCAAGATGAATGATTTTGTTATCTCCTGGACATGGGTCCGTATCATGACTAAGTCTATAGGTTAGATAATTTAGTTGAACAAGCTCCTTTCTCAGCTCTTCGCTTAATTCTTCGTTGTTATCAATGACTCCTTGTAGGTTTTGCTCTCTATTAAATTCGACCGCGATAGAAGTGAAGTCATTGATTACTTTAAATACTCCATCCATCCCGTGAATAGGTGTCTGAGTTCCTTCAATTTCAATTGCATCAAATCGAAGGTACTCTAATTTCTTTTCGATCTGACTCGACCTATCGTTATCGTGTGTTCGAATCGATGCTTCTAGAATTTCATTTCCTAAACGATTTTCAAATTCGATGGCACTTCTAATTCCCATTTCTCTTAACTTATCAAGTTGTGTTTTGGTCATGAGATTAATTTTATTGTTACAAAAATTGTACATATCGAGATACTTTTTTAAATCTCTTCCGCCAAAATCTGCTCTAATTCTTTCTACGCAATCATTAAAGTTACTTAAGTCTTCATTCCTCTGGGATTCGCTTCTGTTGGAACTCGTTGAATAAGTTCTTCTTACTTCTTTATTCATTGCTTTTCGAATATAATCTCTGGCCCTTATTCGGTAGGCTTCTTCCTCTTGAGTTGTTTCTTCAGTGGAGTTTTCTCCAAGAAGTGCTTCCCTAGAAAAGGAAGGAGAAGAAGAATTACCTTGAGCAAATACTACTGAGGTAGTGGCTAAAAATATGAGTAGAATATTTTTGGTACACATCAGTTACTTTTCGACATTCTTTCTTGAGAATATGAATTTGAGGCAATTTAGTGGAAGGTGTAACTGCTTGAATTTATTGCTTTTTGTCGCTCTCTAAAAGTTTTGTCATTCTTTTTCTAAGAATTTCTCCTATCATGGCATGGCCTTTTATATTCCAATGGAAATTATCGTCATTAAAAATCTTAAGTTTGTCACTCTTGGCCGTTGTTAAGGTATCTTCTATTTCTGAAATATGAATAAGACCTTCTGAAATAGCGATCTTTTTTATGAGTTTATTTTCGAAGGGAAGAGGACCAGCATTAAAAGAAATTAGTTCTGTGTCTTTTGGTAAAATCTCTTTCATTTTTTTTATAATAAGAGAAGTTATTAATTTCGCTTTTTCAATCTCTGAATTCTCAAGGTTTATTTTTTTAGATCGAGAAGAGGTTAGACTAAAAAATCTGTTAAAGATGAAGCTTGCTGCCCTTGAAGGTTGTAAAACATATAAGATTTTGGAAATAAACCTAACCTCATGATCATAGAATACTTTTTTCTCTTTAGATAAATAGGGGCGATTAGATGATATTTTCCCAAGCCTTACTTCAATTTCTAAAATATTTTCGATAAGATCATTTGAACTCAGTTGCCAAATGACGAGGTCTGGTTTGATCTTACTAAGTAGGCTCTTAACTTTTAGAACTTCTTGAATGTTGCCCCATCCCGTCATGCCATAAGCATAAAAGTTATAGTTTCCTTTTGATAGAGGAGCGTAATAAAGGTTTTCATTTGATATATTTGGAGCATGCGTAAATGAATCGCCAATGAGAAGAATTGTTTTTTTTAATGGATCATGTTTTTTAGGAGAACTTCTGAATCCTTGAACGTCTACTTTATAAAACCCACTATCTTTAATTTTGTATTCAAGATTAGGTCTTACATCCCAGCCCAATATTGGGTCAGGTAATGTCGAGGTTTTTTTGGATTGTATGATTGGGTCTTGAATATGAAAATGTAATCTAAGGGCACCCTCAAGCATTGCAATGGAAAAGATGATACCAAACAAGCTTAGAAAAATATTTTTCATTCTATTCTTTCATCCATTCGATACACTTTTGAAGTTCTTCTTTCATCTTCTCTTGGGAGAGCTTAATAGGTGAACCATGGCCTGGAAGTACCCATTCGAAATTATAGTCGAGAAGCTTTTCCATGCTCTTTATTTGCTCTTCAAAGTTAAACCAACAATGGTTCTTAAAAGCATAGAGTTGGTTTAATCGAGTAGACCAACAAAGATGATCTCCAGTAAAGAGGTATTTATTTTTGTACAAGAGGACTGAATGACCTTCCGTATGACCAGGAACAGGAATAATTATTAAATCTTCAGCAAGTTTATATTCAGCATCACCTTCAATAAATAACTCGTAATGATCAGTTCTTTCTATCTTGTCTCCCTTATGGATGATCCTCTTCGAACCAAACTCTTCATGATAAAGGTCTGAGTCAGCTATGTCATCACGGTGAGTGAGGTATTGAAACTTTAATCCCCCCAGCTCATGAATTTTTCTTTTCAAAAGATTGAGCATTCTTGGGCTATCAATAAGAATATTTCCCTCTTCCCTCTGAATCATATAGGAAGCAGCTCCAAAACTTTTTTCTGAATGAAACCCAGTATGAAATACATTTTCTTCTATGAGGTTAGGAAATAGGTCCGCTGGAGGAGTGTCTAGTTTCTTTGAATCGTTAACTCCAATAGAGCTAGTTGGGCAAGAGAGAAGTGCTCTGTAAGCAGACTTAAAGCTCTCTGAGTCCAAAGGGTCATTATAGACAGCAGACGCTCCGTCATCTCTTTTGTAAGTATCGGGAGAAACCCAATAACAAGTACCACAGTCTATACAGGTAGAGTCGACATAAAAAGAAGAGGCCACATTTTGTGGCCTCGAGAGTTTAATATTTGCCATAATTCATTTTAAGTTAAATTATTCCTGGCTGGCCAGTTCTCTCTTTTTCAAGATTTGTGACTCTGGAAGAGTATAGAGAGTAAAACCTGCATAAATCTGATCAGGATCTTTGATCATAGGCTTATTATTTTCGTGGATATGTGGCCACCAACTAGCTTTATCATAAACCTTTTGAGAAATAGTACTAAGAGTATCTCCTCTCATTACAAGGTAAGGGTTCCCTTTTGGGGTCCACTTAAATGAGCTTTCTGGAACATGATACTTAACAATTGAACCAAATTTTAACGCTCCATTAATATCTGGATTAAGAGATTTGATATCTTTCCATTTACCAAAATCACCATAAAGCTTAAACGCAATCTCCATTAGAGTATCACCCTTTTGAACAGTGTATTCTCCAACCTCTTCCGAGAGAGATATATGTTCCTCTTGGATATCGCTACTTTCTTCAGCAATTTCAACTTGCTCCTCTTCCTCAACATCGACAACCATAAGATCTTGGTTCTCTTCATCTTCTTCTTCAATTCCTTGTACTTCTTCGCCTTCACTATCGGCGATCTCATCTCCGCCTTCTTCTGAGACTTCAATATCTTCATCTAAAACAATATCGGCATCTTCGCCCTCTACACCATCTAGAGAACTTGATTCACTCATCTCTATGCTTTCATCCATGCTTCCATGGTACGCTTCTTTCTTTTTACTTGAACAACTTGCCACTATGAAAAGCAACATTAGTGCCATCGTCAGTTTAGGTATCTTCATCACTGCTATCCTTTGTTTCGTATTCAACTCTAAAGCCAAATTATGGTAACACTGCTTCTTCTTATACTTTCGAAAGGCATCGAATTAATCGACAAATAGAATAAATTCAAATGGATAATGCTTCTAAGGGATAATTTCCGAATTAGAAAAGGCCCAAAATAGGGCCTTTAGTGGATCTTTTTGACTATATTTTGAGGCACTTTAGGGACGGAAAGTATTATCCTCATCTCCATTTACACCTGTAAGGTAAGTACCATTGTGGCCATTAGAGGCCTCAAGGTCACTCATTATTGTTTGATAACTCCAAGCTCTTCCTCTAATAAAACCATCGATAAAGCCAATCATATTTTCACCTGCAGTATCAGAGTAGGTAGGAAGTCCAGAGGTCACAACTTCTAAATTTTTTGTTCCACCTTTTGCATCAAAAAACATTCCATTAAAATATGGGTATGAGCTACAGCCATTAAAAAAGAAAATTTGATACTTGTTTTTATTGAAGTCAATAGCCGGTAGGTAATCGAGGTTTAAGTTTCCTCCAAGTCCACTGTGACCATCGTAAATGAGTACGTCTGCTTCTTCTAGACCTTTAGTTATGTGATTATGAAAAGTATTATCTTTTGAATTAATACCAGTATCAGAAAGTAAGATCTTAACTCTGAGATTTACTTGTTTCCCAGTCGCTGTTTTCATTTTCTTTTCATATAGTCGAAGAAAATTAATACCTTTTCCAACTTTTGTTTTGAATTCTCTGAAAGCATCTTTCTTTTTTGTTAACTCATAGCCTTGGTTCTGAAGTTCTTCTTCTACGAACTCCATAGCATAAAAAGCATGGTCATCTTTATCTGGTTTGGAAAGATTTAGATTTTCTTCATCGATATAACCGATATAAAGATGAATATCGACATTATCCTTATTTCCATTATCTGCATAAAGCTTATTGTACTCAGGGTAAGTTGAACGAGTATTCGGTAGCTTTTTAAGTTTTCCTTTAATTCTTAGAACATCCTTGAAATTTGAAGTAAGTGGACAACCTTCTTTGTCTGGGTCCCAGAAATACCAGAAATCACCTTCAGAGTTGTAGTGTTCATCAGTACAAGGGTTGAACCCGTTAACCAGACTTTGGTCATAAATTCTATTTGGGTTAAGAGGTAACTTTATAGGAAGAGCTCTTGTTTTTCTTCCACCGTTAAAGGCTTTTTTGCTCCACGCAACTTTTCCCTCGAACGAATAAGTTACTTGAAGTCCTTCTGTAGTTACTTTTTTCTTTATATTTTTAATTTTATAAGTTTCACCAAGTACTCCTGGATACGGAAATTCTTCAAGGAAAGTCTCTGCCTGAAAAGTTCCCATGAGGTGTTGTATTTGAAAATCAATTTGCTCTCTAATCTCTGAGTTTGAGTAGGCCTGATAGTCATTTAATAAAATCTTAGTTCTAAAAGTGAGAATTGCTTCTACAGATTGATTTCCATAGTATTTATTATTGGCCCCAAAAGCTTGAGAAGAAATAATAAATAGGAAAACGAAAAATAATGATTTCATAAGTGCTTACTCCCAGATGGCTAAATATAGCTGGACTATCCCATGGGAAAGGTCATTCGCCACCTGGCTGTGTAATTTCTTCAGTCTAGTAAGTACTTGTTATTTTATTGGAAAAGAGAAGTTTTTATTTGATGTTGAATAAGACTCTAGAGGCTCAAGTACAGGTGTAAAGCAAGCATCAACCTCTTTGAAAAGAGTTGTCCACTCCTCTCTGGATTTTGTTGAAACAATAGTTTGAATATCATTGGAAAGGGGAGAGTATTCTGACCCAACTCCTGGGTGTCTATCGACCCAGTCAGGTTTTTCAATGGCCTTACAGAATTCGACCCAGAACTTTTTCTCGACAGCTCCAAGGGCCATGAATTTTTCATCTTTGGTACGATATGTATTATAACAAGCAGCTTCTCCTGTAATAATTCCTGGAGCACCTGTTTTTAACTGATTTTGAATGGCCGGTAGGAAAGAGTTTAATCCGTGAGTCATAGATATATCGAGGTGGAGACCTTTATTTGTCTTAGCTACTTGATGAAGAGCTGAAGTGATACTTGTTAAGGCCATTAGGGTTCCGCCTGCTATATCTGCCATATGGAACCCTGGAGTTGGAATTTTTTGATTAGTTTCTAGTGTTGATAATAAACCAGATAGACCCATGTAATTTATGTCATGACCGGCCTTGGTTTTTAATGAGTCACTTTGGCCATAACCTGTAATTGAACAGAGAATAATTTTAGGGTTTAGCTTTTTGAGCTTTTCAAATGACAAGTTTAGGGAGTCCATAACTCCCGGGCGAAAGCCTTCAACAATGACATCAAAACTTTGAACTAACTCTTCAAACTTTTTTAAGTCATTATCGTCTTTGAGATCTAAGTTTATAATAGTTTTATTGCTATTTAGGTCCTTGTAAAGAAGGCTTACTCCATCTTTATCAAGAGGGGGAAAATAGCGAGCATAATCCCCCTTATCTTTGTCTTCTACCTTTGTAACTTTTGCGCCCATATCTGATAGGTAGCGAGTACATAATGGACCTGGTAGTAATCGAGTCAGATCTAGTACATTAATATGATCAAGTGCCTTATCTAAAATCAACTGTAGAAACTCTCTTTTTTATCGAGGATACTTGGAGGTGAAAATCTTTTTCCATAAAGCTTTTCAAGTTCAAGACATCTTTCTTTAAAGTTTTTGACACCTGTCAATTCAACGAAGCCAATTGAACCTCCTGCCCAGGCAGGAAAGCCCCAACCCATAATAGACCCAACATCAGCATCTCTAGATGTTGTTAGAATATTTTCTTCTAAGCACCTAAGTGTTTCGATAGATTGAATATAGAGCAATCGATCTTTTACTTCTTCTAGGCTGGGTTGTTCTTTTGAAATGGGATAGAGTTTCTCAAGTTCTGGAGAAATATGCTTCTTTCCACTTTCTGGGTATTCATAAAACCCTTTTCCAGCTTTTCTCCCGAGACGGCCGAGTTCCTCTACGAACTTGGTGGAGAGTTCTAATGTTTTCTTGTCGACTGCATCTAAACCTACATCTTCAACAGTTTGTTTTACAATATGATAGATAAGATCAATTGAGACCTCATCAGCTACGGCCAAAGGACCCACTGGCATTCCACACATCTTTCCTGCGTTTTCAATGAGCGCAGGGTTAACACCTTCAGTGACGAGATTAATACCTTCTGAAACATATGTTGTAAAAACTCTAGAAGTATAAAAACCTCTTCCGTCATTTACAACAATTGGAGTCTTCTTAATGGCGCGAACATAATCGACACACATCGCAAGTGCTTCATCACCAGTTTCTTCTCCCATAATAATTTCTACAAGTGGCATTTTATCTACAGGAGAAAAGAAATGGAGTCCTATGAATTGTTTAGGTCTTTGGCTCTCTTTCGCTAGGCCTGTAATTGGTAATGTCGAAGTGTTGGAAGCAAAGATTCCATCACTAGGCATTACATCTTCACTTTCTTTCGTTACTCGGGCCTTTAGAGCTCTATCTTCAATAACTGCTTCAATAACGAGGTCACAACCTTCCATCTCTTTTGGTTCGGTTGTTGTGGAAATGAGGGAGAGAACTTTTTCTTTTTTCTCTGGAGTACATCTGCCACGCTCAATCATTTTATCTAAAACATTTGAAGAATAGGCTTTTCCTCTCTCTAGAGTTTCTTCACTAATATCTTTCATGACACAAGGAATTCCGGCCATGGCAGTTGAAAAAGCAATTCCACTTCCCATCATTCCTGCACCTAAGATTCCAACTTTATTGATTGCCTTTTTAGGGGCATCTTTAGGTCGTGCTTGTCCTTTATTGCACTCATTTATTCCATAGAAAAGAGTTCTAATCATGTTTTTAGTCGATGGGTTTAAAACGAGTTCAGTGAAGTAGCGAAGTTCGATCTCAAGGGCCTGATCTATTGGGACTTGGCAGCCTTCATAAACTGCACAGAGAATATTTTTTGGAGCGAGATAATTTCCATGTGTTTTTTCATTCATCATGGCCGTTGATGCTGGAATTATCTGATAACCTTTTGGAGACTGGACTTCTCCACCTGGAAGTTTGAACTTCTTCTCATCCCATGGCTGTTTTATTTCAGGATTTGATTTAATAAAGTCGACTGACTTTTGAATGAGTTCATCTTCTGAGTCTACTAAATCATTTATAAGTCCAGCTTTTAAAGCTTTTTCTGGGTTTAATTGCTTACCTGTTGTTAAGTATAAAATTGAACTTTGAAGTCCAATCATTCTAGGTAGCCTTTGAGTTCCGCCACCTCCTGGAAGAAGTCCAAGTGTTACTTCAGGGAGTCCGATCTTTGCTTTTGGCTTATTTATACAAATTCTATGATGGCAGCCAAGAGCAAGTTCATAACCACCGCCCAGTGTTGTACCCGTTAAGGCCGCCACGGCTGGCTTTCCCCAAGTTTCAATTTTTCGAAGTGCTTTGTGGAGTAGAGAAGTAACTTTGACACAATCTTCAGCTGTATTTATTGATCTAAGCATTTCAAGATCGCCACCAGCAACGAATTCATCTCTCGCTGAGGTGAGAATAAGCCCTTGGTTTTTTTCATCAGAAGTAATCTCTTCAATCTTTTGATGAAAGAGTTCAACAAACTCTTTGTCGATGACATTCATTGGTTTCGTTTCACAATCAATAGTTAGAATTACAATATTATTTTCATCTAATTTTATTTTTAACATAATTACACTCGCTCGATTATTGTTGCGATTCCCATTCCACCACCGATACATAAAGTAATAAGACCGGTTGATTTATTTTGTCTTTCTAGTTCATCGAGAACCGTGCCTAACAGCATTGCTCCAGTAGCGCCAAGAGGGTGCCCCATAGCTATCGCTCCACCGTTGACGTTCACCTTGCCTAAATCAGCACCTGTTTCTTCAATAAATCTTAGGACAACAGAAGCAAAGGCTTCATTGATTTCGATAAGATCAATATCTCCAATTTCCATACCTGCAGCTTTAAGGGCCTTGTTTGTTGCTGGTGCTGGTCCTGTTAACATGATGGTTGGTTCTGTTGAAACCATACTGAAGGATCGTATTTTCGCACGTGGTTTAATTCCTGCTTTTAGCCCACTCTCTTCATTACCAATAAGAACGACTGAAGATCCATCAACAATGCCGCTAGAGTTTCCAGCATGATGAACATGTTCAATTTCCATAATTTCTGGATACTTCTGTAAGGCCACAGCATCAAATCCATACTTGGTTCCCATTTCAAGAAAGCTTGGTCTAAGTCCAGATAAACTTTCGACTGTTGTTCCAGGTCTTATGTGTTCATCTTTCTCTAAAATCATGAGTCCATTTTGATCTCGAATGGGAATTATACTTTTCGCAAATCGATTTTCTTCCCATGCCTGCGTCGCTTTATTTTGAGATTCAACAGCAAAGGAATCAACATCAGTTCTTGAATATCCAGCAAGTGTTGAAATTAAATCTGCAGATATTCCCTGTGGAACAAAGTGAGTTTTTGTCGCAACATCTGGGTCTATCATCCAAGCTCCACCATCACTTCCAATGGGAACTCTACTCAAGGCCTCAACTCCTCCAGCAACGATCATGTCAAAGTACCCACTCATGATAGAGCTAGCTCCCTGATTTATTGCTTCTAGGCCTGAGCCACAAAAACGATTTAGTGTGTACCCACTTACACTGTCAGCATAATTTGCATAAAGGGCAGCTGACTTGGCTATACATCCACCTTGTTCACCAACTTGAGTTACACATCCTAAGACAACATCGTTTACTAACGTTGTATCGAGATTATTTCTTTGTTGAATAGCTTCAAGTACAGAGCCTGCCAGGTCGACTGGCCTTACTGTATGTAGCTTTCCATCTTTTTTACCGCGGCCTCTTGGAGTCCTTACGGCATCATAAATGTAGACTGTTTTCATAGGGTATCCTTCTTTTATAGTGATACTATTTTGCCAAAAAAATAAGGTACGTGGTACTTTTAACTTTAGAAATTATGATACTTTTTTGAGTGCAGAGCGCATTATCAAAATTTAATTCATCGACTTTTCCAAGGAGAGGAAAATGCATGAAAGTATGATGACGACAGAGTTAACTGAATTTAAAAATACATTTAAAAAATGGGTAGATAACGAAGTTGTTCCTCATCATGAAGAATGGGAACAAAAGGGAATTACTCCAAGAGAAGTTTACACGAGTGCAGGAGAGCAAGGATTTTTATGCCTAACTGCTCCTGAAGAATATGAGGGAATGGGGTTAGATTTTCGATACTCTGCAATCGTGATTGAAGAACTAGCTTATGCCCTTACAAGTGGAGTCGCATTCTTCTTACATTCTGATGTGATTGTTCCTTACCTTTCAAATTATGGAAACGATACACAGAAGAGAAAATGGTTACCAGGACTTATCAATGGAAGCCTCATTTCCGCAATCGCAATGACTGAGCCAGGAACAGGTTCAGACCTTCAGGCCATTTCAACAAAAGCAGAATTAAAGGATGATCATTGGGTTTTAAACGGAGCTAAAACTTTTATAAGTAATGGTCATGTTTCAAATTGGGTAATTGTTGTTGCAAGAACAGAGGTCGAAGGATCTGAAAAATCTAAATATGCTCCTTTAAGTTTGTTTGTTGTTGAAGAAGGAGCCGAAGGATTTGAAAGAGGTCGGAACTTATCGAAGATGGGTTTAAAGGCACAGGATACAGCAGAATTGTCTTTTACCAATTGCAAGATACCAAAAGAAAACCTCCTCGGTGAAGTAGGCAAAGGTTTTTTGTATTTAACAAATGAATTGGCTACCGAAAGGCTCACTGTTGCTGTCTGGAGTTTGGCCACAGCAAAAAGATGTCTTGATTTAACAGTAGAATATACGAAAGGAAGAAAAGCTTTCGGTAAAAGTATAAGTGATTTTCAAAATACAAAATTTAAACTTGCTGAAATGGCAACTGAGATAAGTGTCGCAGAGGCCTTTGTGGATAGATGTATACAAGGCCTAGTAGATGGAAAAGAAATGACTGTCGAGGCATCCAAAGCAAAATACTGGTGTAGTGAAATGTTATGTCGAGTTGCAGATGAAGGTGTCCAGCTGTTTGGGGGTTATGGTTATATGAGTGAATATCCAATATCTAAAGCTTATGTGGATGCAAGAGTACAAAGAATTTATGCCGGTACAACTGAAATAATGAAAGAAATTATATCAAGGGATTTAATAAAATGAGTTTAAAACTTTATGGACCAGTAAGAAGTAGGGCCTTTAGATGTGTATGGGCATTAGAGGAATTAGAAATGCCTTTTGAACATGTTCAAGTTGACATGAAAAAAGGAGAAAACAGATCAGAGGATTTTTTAAAAATGAATCCGTATGGGAAGGTTCCAGTTCTTGAAACATCAGACGGACATCATATTTTTGAGAGTGCGGCTATTTGCTTATATCTCGCAGATTTAAAACCAGAAGTAGGGTTAGCCCCAGCGAGTGGTTCAATTAATAGGGCACAAATGAACCAATGGCTTCATTTTGGTATGACTGAAATTGATGCTTATCTTTGGGTTATCGCTAGGAATGAATGGTTTTATGGAGATAAGAAGTCTCAAGAGGCCATTGATCAATCAAAAATGATGCTTGAAGGTAGTCTGAAGGTACTCACTGAGCATTTGAAAGATTCTGAGTGGATGATCGGAACTCAGTTCACTGTGGCAGATATCGTTATTGGACAGGCATTATTTTGGGGAAGCTTACTTGAAATACCTTATAGTGAAGAAATAAATCAATATATGGCAAAATGTCGTGATAGAGATCATTTTCCTAACGTGAAAAAGTATTTACCATCTTAGATATGATTAAAAAATTATTTTATCTTGATACAAGATCACTTGCATTCATGAGAGTGATCCTTGGCTTAACTTTT
>JAGSHI010000073.1 GCA_023954635.1 Bacteriovoracaceae bacterium | reverse complement strand
TAAATATGCCTCATAAGGGGGTATACTCAAGTATGGAGAGTTCTAATGGTGAGTTAGGGTTTTATGTCGATAATCGTACTAATCATGACAAACCATGGAGAGTAAAAGTTAGGTCTCCAAGTTTTCACAACATCCAAGTATTGCCAGAAATCATACAAGATAACTTGTTGGACGATGCTCTAATCGCTTTTAGTAGCTTGAGCATTTGCCCAGGGGAGCTTGATCGATGATTTTAAAAAATGAATATTATAAAGCAAAATCTCTAACCCTTGGGGTCTTAAAAACTTTTCTTTCTATGAGTTTTGATGTCGTAAAACGAATTTATGGAATTAAAAAAGTTATGACGATTGATTATCCTACTGAGACTTATCAGTACTCGCCACGATTATTGGGGTTGCCTCAACTAGTATTAGATTCTAAAGGGAAAAGCCTTTGTACGTCATGTATGAAGTGTGTCGAAATTTGTCCCACAAATTGTTTAGAGGTAAAAGGAGTGGAAGGGAAGGAACCTGAGATTTTCAATTTAGATGTAGGAAAATGTATCTTCTGTTCTTATTGCGAAGACGTTTGTCCTGATGATGCAATAAAAATGAGTCAAGAGCATATCTTGGCATCGCATAATGAAGAAAATCTAGTATTAAATTTTAATGAATTAAAGAGTCAGGGGAAAAGGCCAGAGCCTACATCAAGCGAACAAACTAGGTAAGGACGAATTAAAAACAGTTTTCTTTAACTCATTTAAGAAATCATCTCTAGACATCTCTGTTCCGCCCATTGCTTCTACAACAGGTGTAACCATTTGAGTGTCTAACCAAGTAATGTCATTATCGTTCAACCTCTCCATTAAAGTGTAAAGGGCAAGTTTACTAGCGTTACTCTCGAGGTAAAACATCGATTCCCCGCTAACGTAACTTCCAATAACGACTCCGTAGAGACCTCCAATGAGTTTATTATCATTATTCCAAACTTCTACACTATAAGCTTGGTCGGCATTATAAAAATCTATATAGGCCTGAATAATTTCATCAGTAATCCATGTTCCAACTTGATCCTTTCTATTCTTAGACTTAGAACAAGCTTTAATAACCCCTTCAAAATCTTCATTGAAAGTAACTATATGCTTATTGGATTTTAAATATTTTTTTAAGCTACTCGAAATATGAAGGTCTTCATACTTGAGAATGCCTCGAGGATTTGGACTAAACCATGCTAAAGGGTATTCATCATTGATTGGCCAAGGAAAAATTCCTTTTGAGTAGGCTAAAAGAAGACTTGAAATCTCAAGGTCTCCACCAAGGGCCAGGAGCCCATTCTCATCGGCTTGATCAATGGGAGGGAAATCAATTATCGCCATTCTTATTCATTTCTCTTATTAATAGGGAAGAAATAAGTGCACTCGTTTCAAGAGTTGTATCAGGCTCTCTTCCTTTTGTGTTACCAGTATCTAGAAATGGAGAGACTTCAACCATATCAGCACCAGTGACTTTAAATTCTTTGCAGACTAGCTCTAAAATTACAATAGCCTCGTGAGGCTCTAAACCGTTGGGCTCTGGAGTTCCTGTTGCAGATGCATAGTTAGAATCAATTGCATCAATATCAAAACTTACATAAATTTCTTCTGTCCCCTCAGCTTTCATTTTTTGAATTATTGTTTCTGCAATTGCTGTAGGACCTTTAGATTTTACCTCTTTTGTCCAGTATTGATGAACTCCGAAAGTTTTCTCCCAATGAGATTTATCTTTACCTGAACTTCTTATTCCTACTTGGTGACAGAGAGAAGGAGAGGGAAGGTCGTCAAGAATATGGGTTACCCAAGAACCGAAACATAAATCAATACCAAGCCGCTCAACGAGAAGATCAGTGTGAGCATCAAAGTGTAAAAGGGCTGTCTTTATATTATTTTTATTTTTATTCTTTAGCCAAGATTTTACAAGTGGGTAACTTACTGAGTGATCACCACCAATCGCAAATACATTACTTTCACTTTTTATAGAATAGAGATGATCTAAGAAGTACTCTACTAAAGACAGTGGAGAGACAGGGTGGGGAGAGTCTTTATCTCCGTAGAGTGCTTTTTTACAAGACGACAAGGTAGACTCATTTAGATACTTATCGTGAAGAAGGTGAGGAATCACTCTAATATCACCTAGGTCTATAAAATCATTTTTATGTTTAAGCTCTTTGAGAAGTTCAAGTCTTACAAACAGTGGGCCCCAGTTTGCCCCTCTTAGAATACCACCTCCAGTATCACTACAGACGCCTAGCAAATGAGTTTTATTCCAGTTTTGAATATTATCAAAACACTTTAACCATTCATCAGAGGGATTATCAGAGTTTTCAAATAACTTACTATGTAGAAGCTCTTTTCTTTCTTTTGCAGTATTAACAGTAAATACTCCATTACCCGGTGGGCATAGAATATTAGAACTTAATTCTTTGAATTCAAAAAAGTTCACCTGTTCTCCTTTGGTTATATATATTAGGATAACATGGGCGTCTTAGATTAAAAAGCTCCCGGATTCTCCTTGTCTTAGTCTATTTTTCAGTAGGAGAGATGGGTATTTTTCTTCAAGGTTGTCACCATTAAGAAACGAAGAGAGTATTTCTTTTTCAAAACCTATCATTTTATCATCTAGGTCAATACTTACTCCGGCGATATGACTGGTTGTTGTAACATTAGATAATTTTGAAAAGCTATTAATTCCTTCTGGCTCAATCTCAAAGACATCTAAGAAGGCCCAGGAGTTAGGGTTAGTGCCTAGAAAGTTTATCAAGGAGTTTGAATCGATAAGCTTCCCTCTCGCTCCATTTATTATTGTTCCATCTGACTTGAGATGTTTATCCAGAAATTTTTGGTTAACAAGGCCTTTGCTCGTTTTATTGAGGCTGGTTGCTAAGATAATGACATCATATACCTTGTCAGTAATATGAAGGTTTTTGTCAGGATCAAGGAAGTCTGGATTCGCTTCAAAAGCGCTACACATTTTCTCTAAGATCGATCCTATGTGCCCTTTTCCTATTATTAAAATATTTAAACTTGAGAGAAGTGGACGTGGCCAGTTTCTCCCTGATTGCCACTCAGAATGCTTTTGTATGTTTTGGTATCTTTGCAATAAGGCAGAGAAAGAATATTGAGCTACGGCATGAGCTCTAATAGGGTTTCCCACAATGATGGGAAATTGAGATTCTTCTACAAAATCAACAGGGAAGTTATCATAGCCTGAATTTGGATGAATAATGAGTTTTGTCGTTTTATTGAGTTCTTTAATATTTGTTTTTTTGAAATCAAACAATGTGTTTGAAATAAGAATATCTGGATTAGTTTCAGATGATAGGAGTCCGAGAGAATTAAACATCTCCTGCTCATTAGTTTGAAAGTCCTCTCTGTGGTAGGGAGAAAGGACTAGACGTTGAATTGAATTAGTTTTCTGATTGATACACACGTGGAGCTTTGTAAGTGTAATGCTTGAGCTTTGTCAAGCAGACCCTTCTTCTAAGTCTTCTGTCTCTTCTACTTCCAACTCGAATTCGATTTGAATATACATTTCTACAGTATCTAACTTTACGGTCATATTGAGGAGCATCAGCTGTTGAGGTTTCTTTATTTAAAACAAAACCTAATCGGCTAGCAAAAGTATCTAAATTTAACTTTTTAACAATATGCTTCTCTTTTGCTTCAGTATAATAAAATAGCTCTATTGGAGTACCACTATAGAAAACTAAATCAGCTAGATTGTCTGGAGAGATTGTCGCTCGTCCCATTATATACTTCGTTGGCCAGCTAACTTCTCCCATTGCATGATAAATTAATTCAGAACATACAATTGTACTAGTTGTCGAAACATCAAAGTTAAAATCATAATCTTTTCCAATTTGCTTCATTGCTCGAGTATAAATAAGTTCTTTGCTTTGTTTTCCATTAAAAATTTGAGTGTTTCTCATAATGGCAATCTCATCAATTTGAAGAAATTCCTCTAGTGAGATTAATCTAACTCCAGGTCTTACAGCTTCTAAGATATACTTCCCGGATTCAATTTCTTTTTGGAAAGGCTTAATAGAGGGATGGTCCCACATATTAATTTCTTTAAGTTGGTTTGGAGTACCTAGCCAAAGAGCTGCGTGTCCAAAGTTTCCAGGAATAAAGGTATCAGTTAAAGCAAATGGGGTCCTTTCAAGAATAATATCTAATGGTTTAAACCTTTTTTCTAGCTCTAGCTGAGTTTGCTTGTGACCATAAAGATGACCTTCTCGCCATCTAATTGCTCCTGCAAGGTTGCCAAAGAATCCACTAAGGACATCAGTCACTTTACTAAAAAAGTGAATCATACCATCGATGAACCCATGGTTTGATATTCTGCTAAGAGATCCATTTAAAAGGTCGGCTCCGGACTTATTTGAAGAAATTAAATTTGTTAATTTCAATAATTCTTTATCTGTTGAACCTAGGCTCATAAGTTCTTTTTCATGGTCTTTATATCTTTTAAGTAATTTTCTTAGTTGCTTTCTATTTTCTTTGGCCATTGTATGGGCAATCATCTGACCTAGTTCTTTTACTTTTGCATTTCTCATTTCTTCAGTCTTAAAGATATCTTTTAGGATTCTTCTAACAATTCCTCTACTGTAATAGATTTCATAGGCAGACATATAGTGATCAAATAAGACGAGATGACTAGAAAGCCATAAAAGATTTTTCTTTGTCGTAGGAATATCGTTTAAATTAATAAAATCTTTCTTATTCTCTAATCTTTCAAGATTGTAGATTGAGCTAAACTCTAAAACTTTTGCTGAAAGTTGATGATAAGAAGAGACGCCCTTTGCAATAACATGGAGCTGATCTCCTGTTAATACCTCTTCACCTTCAACAACTTCTATAATCATTCTTCCGTAGCTCTCACTGAAGCCTTTCAGCTTATGCATAAGAGATAAAGTACTTTCATATTTTTTAAAGTTTTGATCAAATTTAGTTAAGTCTGTATCGAATACTGGTGGACGGATGCTGTTTGCTTCATGGTTGATATTATAAAAGAAGACGGTAACGCTATCGGGAGCATTTTCTACTGCATTCGCAGTTTGGAATATCATTAATAACAACAGGGCTAAAATGCGCTTCATGAACTTAATCCTTAACAATATAATTATAGGAAGTTATAAAACGAATAAGTTTATATTGCAATGCATCATGTAAAAAGGATAGGCCTTTAGATATTCCATAGTTAGGCCCAAAAGCTGTTGACACAATCAACCACAAAGGAGAAAACAGTATATACTAAACTAGTTACGTAATTTCAGGGGTTTACGTTGATTTCTATTAAGTCATCCAGAGAAATTGAGCTCATGCGAGAAACTTGCTCCTTAGCAGCTGAAGTCATGGGGGTTATCGCTCCACATGTGAAGCCTGGCGTATCAACCTTAGAACTCAACGATATTTGTCATAACTATATAATTGAGAAAGGTGCTTACCCATCTCCACTTAATTATCATGGTTTTCCTAAATCAATTTGTACTTCGCTAAATGAAGTTATCTGCCATGGAATTCCTCATAAAAAAGATGTCTTAAAAGATGGTGATATTCTCAATATTGATATTACGACTTATTTGAATAAATTTCATGGCGATACAAATAAAACTTTCCTTGTTGGGAATGTTTCTCCTGAAGTTGAAAAGCTTGTAGACATTACTTATCAATGTTTATTTGAAGGTATTAAACAAGTTAGACCTGGCGGCTTTATTGGAGATATTGGAGCTGTGATTCAAGAATTGGCCCATGACAATGGTTACTCAGTTGTTGAAGAGTATTGTGGTCATGGAATTGGACGAGAGTTTCATGAAGAGCCACAAGTTGTTCATGTTGGAAAAAGGGGAACAGGAGCAGAAATGAAGCCTGGGATGACTTTTACTATTGAGCCAATGATTAACTTGGGGCAGAGGCACTGCAAACTTCTTAAAGACAATTGGACTGTTATCACTAAAGATGGAAAGTACTCAGCACAATTTGAGCATACTATGCTTGTAACCGAGGACGGAGTTGATGTTCTAACTCTAAGACCTGAGGAAAAAAATCATGACTCAAACTGAGTCGACTTTTGAAAAGCGTCCAGACTTTATTGACTTTGAATTTACTCACAACAAGTCTCCTTATTCTCTTTCTATTTATATTCAGCTACTAAATCCTCAAACAATAAGTGGTTTATACTACGAGGCTGAAGAGGATTTCCCCCATAGAGATTTCTTAAATGTTATTGCTAAAAATGTTGAGATGAAGAAAATTGACTCATTGGAAAATATTGTCAAAAAGGAATCTCAAACTTATGACTTTAATGGAGAAGTATTTCCAATACCAGTTATGGGGCTTATTAAAATCATTAACGACTTTACCGGTAAGAATAAAGAATTAGACATAGTCTCTGGTGAAGAAAACCCTTTAATCTGTCGATGCTTTGGAGTTGGTGCCAATGAGATCAATGATTTCTTAAATCAAAATAGAAATTGTAGTCTTATAGAAGTAACTGATGAAACAATGGCCGCTGGAGGGTGTGGAAGATGTCAAAATTCGATTAAAGAATTAATTGACTATTATAATCCTAAGCCAGACCCCATTCTTATTGGCAAAGGAATTAGTGAAGTTCAATTAGCTAAAAAAGTTCAAAATTTCCTTTTAGAGAATAAGTCGAATTTAAAAATTAAAAGGATGATTGGATCTAATATTTGGGTTACTAGTAATTCTTTGAATCCATATAATGAGATTGATAATCTTCAAGAAAAATTTTTTAATACTGAAAACATATCAGTTCGATTTTCTTTGGCCTTGTCTCTTTAATTGAATCTTCTCACAAGACTTTAAAATTACATCTAACCTTTTAATTTTCGTGAAGATTGAATTGAGCTTTAGCTTGTCTTTGATTAGTTCCTTTGCGGGATATTCTTCTTCTAAGTATTTAAATCTTTCTAAGAAATAAGGTAGTTCTGGAATTTTTTCGTTTAAGCAATGAGGATAAGAGCTTATTGCCTGAAGATCAGAAAGGTACTTGAAAAAAATATGAGGAATACTACTTAAGAGACTTTTCACTCTACCTTCATTTAAGGCCCTTAAATTGGCATTAGAAACACCTTTTTTCATTTCAAAGATTTTCCCGCCATCTATAAGAAGAGATCTCATAAAGTTAACTGAAGGTGTGTATTCATCATTTGCACAAATAGATTTAAGATATTTTTTCTTTAATTGGATTCCGCCCCAACTGGCCATTTCAGTTATAAAGAGTTGATTGAGTTTGTATACAGGTCCAGTCATCTTCATTTTATGAATGACTAACTCTTCTCTTCCAAGGCACTTTAAGAGTTCATTTGAGCTTGCACTCACAGGTATTAGCAGGTGAGAAAGAAGTATAAATAGTAGACAAAATTTTCTATAATTCAGTGTATACACAGACTTATTATGCCCTTTGTTAAAGGGTAAGGTCAATTAAAGTCTTGGAACTTGGTAGAAATTTGTGAAAGAAATGACGCTTACCGAACATCTTGAAGAACTTCGAAAAACTATGATTCGAGTTGTAATCATTTTAGGTGTTTCGTTTGTTGCTTGCTATGGGTTTGGAGAAATGATTTCGGAGTTTCTTCTTTCTCCATTACGGTCGGCGTTAACCTCAGAGTCTGGTGGTCAGGTTGTTTACTTAGGTCTTTTAGATAAGGTTTTGTCTCAATTTCAAGTAGCTTTTTGGACATCAATCATAGTGTCAAGTCCAGTATGGTTTTTTCAAATTTGGAAATTTATCAAACCAGGACTTTATTCTCATGAGGTTAAAGCAGTAAGGCCTTTTTTATTCATAAGTTTCATTTTATTTTGTTTGGGTGTTTGTTTTGGTTACTTCATTGTCTTTCCACTAACTTTTGAAACTTTGATGCAATTTGGAGTTGGGGAAGTTACAGCTACTATTTCTCTTAAAGATTATCTTGTTCTCGCAAGTAAAGTTTTAGTGTTTCTTGGAATCGTTTTTCAGCTTCCAAATATATTATTGATATTGGGGTTTATGGGTCTTGTGACTAAGTACTCTCTTCGCAATATGAGAAGTTATATCTATGTTGGTTTTGCAGTCTTATCATCGGTCTTAACTCCTCCTGATGTTATTACTATGATGGGGTTGTGGGTTCCTCTCGTAGCCTTATTTGAAGTCGGTGTACTGGCCGTTGCTTTAGTTGTTCATCCATATTTAGCGAGACAGCACTCATGACAAATTTAGACACTAAACTTTTGAAATTGTCCCTTGTATTGCTCGGAGGTTGGTTTTTTTCAACTATCATTATCGACTTTATTGCAGTTCCAAATATTTTTAGAATTATTAGTAATAGTCGTGAAGCTGGTCAGGTTGGAGCTAAAGTTTTTACATTATTTAATATAATGGAACTCACTTTAGCCATTATACTCAGTATTATTTTTTGGAAAATCCCTGCCGAACAAAAAAAAATAAGATGGATAAATCGATTTTTGCTGAGCTTACTTTTTTTACTCATTCTTTATTATATTTCTATCTTGAATCCTAATATTATAAATTTTGCTGTGAAAATGAATGAAATTGGAGTTGGAAACTCTGGGTATGAGTTACTAGAGCAAGAACACTCTTTTTATCACCACCTCTACGTAAAGCTAGATAGTTTTAAACTTATCTCGCTCTTGTTCCTCCAGATTTCTGCTTTGTTTTGTTATTCCTCTGCTTCGGAAGGAGAAGTTCAATGATCTTAATTACTGGTGCGGCCGGATTTATTGGAAGTGTATTAGCAAGGGAGCTAAACAAACTGGACCGAGAAGATTTAATTCTTGTAGACCGAATTGGGTCAGATGATAAGTGGAAAAACTTACGAAATATTAAATTTGACGAATTTATAAATGCAGATGATTTATTCCAAATGGGAATGGATGATCTTATGGGGATGGTCGATTTTATTTTTCATATAGGTGCTTGCTCATCTACAACTGAAAGAGATGTCGATTTTTTAATGGATAACAATGTAAATTATTCGAAAAACCTATGGGCCTTAGCTTCTGAAAAACAAATTCCTATTGTGTACGCTAGTTCAGCTGCAACTTATGGAGATGGAGAGTTAGGCTACGATGATGATCATGACTCTCTTGATAACTTAAAACCACTTAACCCTTACGGTTGGTCGAAGCAGGTTTTTGATCAATGGGTTCTTAAAAGAAGTAAAACTCCTCCTCGATGGTTTGGTCTCAAATATTTTAATGTTTATGGTCCAAATGAATATCATAAAGATGATATGCGTTCTCTTGTTCATAAGGGATTTGAACAAATTAACGAAACTAAGAAAGTTAAGCTTTTTAAATCACACCGAGATGGCTTCAAAGATGGTGAGCAGTTAAGAGATTTTATATATGTGAAAGATGTTTGTCGGGCAATGATTGATATGATGCTTGATGAAGGGAAAGCTGAGAGTGGTATTTATAATATAGGAACTGGAACCGCTAGAAGTTTTAAAGACCTCGCCATTTCAACTTTTAAGGCAATGGGTGAGGATGAAAATATTGAATACTTTGATATGCCTGAAGGTATAAGAAATCAGTATCAGTATTTTACGCAGGCTAATATGACTAAGTTTAAGAAAAACTTTCCAGAGTTTAAATTCACCTCTTTAGAAGACGGTGTCAGCGACTATGTTAAAAATCATCTGATGACTAAAGATCCATTTTGTTAAGACCATAGGAGATTTATATGCCTTTTAAGGGTGGAATTAAAGCTGCTGCAGAAATGCTTTCAGGATTAGACCGCGAGGGACAAGAAAGAATTCTATTGGATATAGCGAAAAAAGATCCAAAAATGGCCGAAGAACTTAGAAAGACAATGGTTACATTTGAAGATTTAAAATACTTAACTGTTAAAATGATCTCTGAATTATTAAGAGAGATTGATGTCGATGATTTGGCGAGAGGGCTTAGGACTGCCAGTCAGGAAATGAAGTCCCATATTCTGTCTAACGTTTCATCATCCATTCAAAAAGACATCGAATCTATTCTCTTAGGGCCACCACTATCAGTTAACAAAGTTAATGAGTCTGTTGAAAAAGTGATGGAAGTGGTGAGAAAAAAGCTCGAAAAGGGCGAACTTGTCATTAATAAGGACGGAGAGCAGCTCGTTTAATCCTGAGCAAATCGCTTCGGAAAGATTTATCCAGACGAAAATTATTCAAAATTCATTTAGTATTTAGGGTGGAAGGAGTGTTCCATGAAGAAGCTATTGGCCTATCTAAGTGTCTATTTATTAATTTTTAACTCTGCATATGCTGGGCAAAAAAAAATTCAATTTAAAGATTATCTAATCGATCACTATGCTCGATATTTCCACAATAACTTTTCTGATTCAATTTCGAATTGGAATAAGAATGCAGACACTCCAAAGAAATTATTAAAATTAGTCTCAAAGAAAGATAGAAGTTTTATTGAGAAGGGTCTTATCGAAAGTGGTATTAAAAAAATGCCAAAGTTTACTCGTACTGGAAAAATTTGGAGCCTAAAAGCTGGCTCAGCAACTCTTAAATTTAAGATCACTGATGTTTTCGATGGTTATGCTTGGGTGAATGGTAAGAAGGTTAACCTTGAACCTAGTAAGTCTGCTAGTGAAAGAGCGAAGTCATTAGCAAAAGTCTTAAGAACTAAAACATCACATTTTCCAATTCCTTTGATTAATGATGCTCATGCATTAATTCCTTGTGGTGGACTGTGTTGGGGAATCCTTATTGGAGCAACAGTCGTAGCTGGAGCTGCATTAATAGGTAACCTTAGAGCAAATAGATCTGAGAGAGATTATAGAATGTTATCGAAAATGAGAGATGAGATAAAGCAAAGTGCTTTAAGCTGTGAGGAAGAGCATTTAAAGGTGAGTGTTTATAGTACGAATCTTCATTCATATAAAACGACTGCCCCTGGCAATTATAAAACTTTTAAAGTCCTTAGAAAAATTCTTAAAGAGCAAGTAGATCCAGATTTAAGTGACATAAAAAAACATCTCTATAAATCGTTTGGAAGAGAATTTTCAACATGTAAAGGTTTTGCTAAGGAACTTCATGGGAATGCTCCACTCTCTGAGAGCTCAACAACTTTTCTTTCCACCATTGAAGAAGAAGTATGTCGAGACTACGAAAAGCTTTCTGAATGTTTAGATGAATTTGTTGAAGTTCACAATTCTCATCAAGGCAAAAGAAATAATAACTCTATAAAGTACAACGAACAGCTCGGAGTCTATGGAGATGAGTCTCCAATTGGGCTTGGTACTGAGCAATAGTCTATAATACTTACTCAGAATGCACGTCAGACCCCGGTTGGAGCCATTTAGGCGGGGTCAAGATGTCTTTAGTGTCAATCTACCGCCAAGTAATTTTCTTTTAATCTCACCATAACTACCCGAAAAAACATGTTTCAAATGTTGGCACGATTTTCGCTTATAGTATTTCGCCACGATGGATTTGTGGTGAAGAGATGAGCAGTAGGCGAGTTTCTTGTTACGGGTTTTATTCCCGCTATTCAAGGATGAATGGAGTCATATCAGGAAGAAATGACTAGAGAGAAAGGAAGCGAATATTTATTATCAGGAGGAACGCCATGATCACAGAAACTGAAAAACAACAATTCATCAAACTTTTCAATCAAATTTTTGAAAATGTTAAGTCAGAAAATGAGCGAGTAGATCCGCGCATGACAATGACAGGTGATAATGTAGATCTGGCCCTTGATGAGCGTGAAAAATCAATGAACTTAAAATTACAATCTCGTAGAGACTTCTATATTAAAAAACTTCAAACTGCCCTTAATAAAATTGAAGAAGGAACTTTTGGAGAATGCGAAGAGTGTGGAGGATCTATTGAAACGAACCGTTTAATGGCCAGACCAACGGCCACTATGTGTATCCACTGCAAAGAGGAGCAAGAGCAATCTGAGTTAAATATTCCCTATAGAAGGAAGAGTCATACTCTTGGAAAAGAAATCTTAAGAGAAATTTCAGCAGAGGAATTGGCCCTTGGGATTGATATTGCTGGTGAAAAAGATCATAAAAAGAATAGAAGTATGCAAAACCTTTTTATAGGAGAAAACCAAGCTTCGTAAATTAGATAGACGTCAGATTATCATTCTATTATTTTTGTCACCTCTATAGTGCTACTTAGTGATTGTGGAGGTGACTTATGAAAGTCATTATTGTTTCGTTATCTTTAATTTTTTCCTTAAATTCAATGGCAAGTTGTTACGATTTGCTTACCTATGAACCTCCTTACGATTCAAAGTCATTCTTTATTAATGAGGCCTTGAGCTCAGTTGATGCTGAAGATCTCAATCCATCGTCTGCAACTAGAATTCTAAAAAACCTACTTTCAATTCAAGTTGGTTGTAGTGAGAAATCTACCTCCAATCTTAAGGTTGAGGCCTCTTGTAGTGAGCTAAGGCCAGGACGTTCGTGGTCAAAGGTATGCTTTATAGAGTCAAACTTAGGCTACTTCACTGTTCAAATGAATATGATGGAAGGTGCTCACGTAATTTTCAATAGATGGGATTGATTATTCACAAGTTGAGAATGGCACTCTGCGTATCTATCTAAAAATTAGATGAGTTTGAGACAGCAAAGATATTGGAGTATTTTAGTCAGTAGGACTATATAGAGGGTGGAGATAGAAATGAAATCAATATTAATCGCAATTATCTTATTACTCTCAAGCTCAATAAGTTTAGACGCTTCTGCAGGTGAACCAAAACACCTTTCTGACTTTCCTGTACTGGAAGAAGTTTTAGACTTTGTTAATGAGGCCAGTTACGATTTAGATTCATATTTTAAACTTGTTCAAATTGATGAGTTTCAATTTGATGGAATGAAGTGCTCAAAAATTTCAGCGAGTGAGTTGAAAAAGTTCGTTGAGGACAAGTTCAATAAAGTTTCAAACTTTTATCCTGATGAAGGTATTCCTTTTAACAAAGCAAAAGGTGAGTTAGGTCACTTTATTGGAAGCGCTAATTATCAGAAATGTGAAAAAATAGAAAACAAAGATAAGTATCAAATTATTTCTCATTACTTTCAAAGTCTCGAAGAAGATTTCCCTAATCTTTTAATCGAGTTCGAAAAAAGAATCTTATAAATTTTGTTGGTGGCAATTTGTTGGAGGCATAAAGTCTCTGGCTTCAAATTGGTATCACGTAAACTCCCGAAATTTGTTAATTAAAACTTGGCACGTTCTTCGCAACATATATTGCACGAGACCTGAACAACCGAAGGAGTCGGTTATTCAGAAGTTTGAAGAGTTTTAGGTCTCTTAAAAAAAAAATAAACTTAAGGATGAGTTTCAAAATTCATTGAACATAAAAATAAGGAGATTTTTATGGATCAGCAAAAAGTAGAGGAGTTCAAAACTCTGTTTCAAGACATCAAAAAAAATTATTCTATGAATGACTTTTCTCTCGAAGACTGGAACTGGGACAACAAAGGAGATGAAGTCGATCAGATTAATGATGACAGGGATAAAGCACTTCTAATCAAGTTAAAAGGTCGAAATGATCTCTTTCTAAAAAAAGTAGATCAAGCACTATTTAGAATTAAGCAAGGAACATTTGGAGAATGTCTTGAGTGTGGATGTGACATATCTGATACAAGACTTCGTGCAAGGCCTACGGCCACTCAATGTATCACTTGCAAGGAAGAGCAAGAGAGTACTGAAAAGCATATGCTCTACCAAAAAAGGTCTCATACCCATGGTGAAACCTTTGTTAACAAAAATGTAATTCCTATGGCCTTTGCAGAAGATAGAAAGGAAAAGGAAGATAAAAATGTTTTAAAATTCAATCGCGAAAGAATTAATCTCGGATTACAACATTGATTCACGGATGAGTCGAAAATTTCAAGGATGAAATTAAGAAGTAATTCATTGCAGGAAGATTAATGCGATTAGAAGAAAGCCCCTTCAAGTAACTCTGAAGGGGCTTTTTTATTTATACCTTACAGGTTGTTCCAGTTTTTTAGATCTGCTTCAACTAATGATTCTATATTATTCATTTCTTCTACGACTTGATCTCTGTAGTCAGTGTATTGAATGAGTTCAATATCTTCAGGGATATGAATTGGCTTACCATAGCGGATGACTATTTTGCTAAATGGATAGGGGAGTCGAAGCTTATCCCAGCTATTAAAACTAAAGTACTTATTGGCCTCTCCGTAGAGAGGGACAATGGCACAGCCTGAGCCTTTTGCCATATCTAATATACCTTTTTTAAGTTTCTTTGGAGGACCCACTGGACCGTCAGGAGTGACGGCAGCGTTACTGCCTTCGCTCAGTTTTGAGATCATTGTTATGAGAGCTTCCATTCCACCACGTGTTGAACTTCCCCTTACTCCTGTATAACCCATTTTCCTTCCAGTAACATTAATGAGGTCACCGTCTTTAGAAGCACTTACTAAAATATAGTGGGGAAGGCCCCATTGAGAAATCATTCCTGGGATAACGTTTTGATGCCACATTGAATAAACGTAAGAGTGTGAACGACTCTCGGTGATGGCCTTTTCTCTATTTTCAATAGCAACATGTTTGAAACGATAAGTAAGTTTCAACACTCGAACAAATAAATAAACAAGCCAAGATAGAATATTATATTTCAAAGATGCCCCATAGATAATGGCATTATAAACTTTTGAACATAGTTAATTCAAGGGAGGAGTTAGAATAATGCGGTGCTTGTCTTGACTAAGAAAGCACCGCCTCTATTTTTTTAACCTTTGGTTTTGATCTTGTAGCGACGCACATACATACTAGGAACGCTCATTCCATTCATATTGACATCAAGTCCTGTAATTTGATCTTCATCTTCTAAGGTCTCTTTAAAGGCCTTAAACTTTCCACCTTTTTTAAACATAGCGATTTTTTCTGTATCGTATCGATTGCCATTCCAAATTTTAAGAGTGGCCCATCCTCCATTCTCGTCAAAGTCTGCAGAGGGTTCAATAACTAGAACGGGTCTATCTCCACCATCCATCTCAAACTCAAGAGGCTGACCGGCCTTTAGCTGGTCTATAGTAACTTTTTGCTTTATCTCTTGGTTGATTCCAAGAACGCCTACTTTTGCATAAACATTTAAATCAACAATTTTTCCTTCTTTTTCCATTAAAAAGACGTCGGCTTTTCCTACGCCAATTCCGGCAAAGCTATAGCTAATTTTGGCCTGAAGAAGATCAACTCTTTTCTTATTCGCTTCAACTACTTCTTGAAGGTCTTGAGTGGCTTGCATGATATCCGCATAAGGATTTTGATCTGTAATTCCTTCACATAATGTGGATGAGTTTGCATAAGAGTTTAAAGAAAAAAGAATTACAAATAAAACTAAAGATAGCTTTCCCATTATTCACTCCATATTAATTTTTAGATAAATTTATATATTCAAGTTTTGTGCCAGTAAGAATTTCTGAAATTAGGTAGTTGAACAGCTAAACCTAGGTAAATGCTAGACAGTGTCAAAAGTTTTTACAGATAGATATTACAAAATTATTGGGATTTACTCTTTATTTGGAATCTGTTCTGGTATGGTGGCAACGATAATAATTAATAAATGTAGGTACTTATGCTGAAAAAATCGGTGAGTTTCATTCTATTAGCTCTTCTCCTTTCCTCATGTGGGGAAAAAACGAAATCTCCCGAGGCGAGAGATATCGCAGAATATAAACCTAAAATAGAGAGCTTTGAATTCAACTTTCCGAAGCCATCAGATGACGACCTCCAAGATAAAAAAATACTATGGGCCACTTATTATAACTTACCTGTTGTAGCTCCTGTGGTAGACGGATTTCCTCTTAGAGATATGAGGGGTATATCATTAGGTCCTATTCTATCTCGAAAGGATTGGTGTGCGTCTGCAATGGAAGGCTCCGTTGTCGTTATTGGGAAAGGTGGATCTCAAACAACCTATAATTATGCAGGAACAAGTGAAGAGCATCAGGTAGACTGTTCACCTTTTTATAATCACGCACCTTCTCATAAGGTGAAGTTTGGTAAGGCCCGAGGGCGATTTGGTGATGGAGTTCAAAATTACTTACTCGTTCCTTTCCGCTCAATCGCAGTTGATCGAACTTATTACCCTTATGGTTCTGTTTTTTATATCCCTGAAGCTAGGGGAGCAAAAATTCCTCTTCCTAATGGGAAGACGGCCATTCATGATGGTTATTTCTTTGCTGCAGATACTGGTGGTTTAATTAAAAAGAATCACATTGATGTCTATATCGGTACTGAAGTGAAGAGTCCTTTTAAATTTATTCACTCCAACCCAAGTAAAACTTTTGAAGCTTATGTTGTGCATGATCAAAATGTAGAAGATTACTTAATTAATATTCATTTAAATCACTCTTCGGACGACACGGACTTTAGTTCTTCTGACGACACTGAAGTTAACTCTTTAGAAGAATGACATCATCTTTGATATAGTCTATCTTGAGGTTCCACTCATTTGAGATCCAGTCAAAAGACTTCTTTGAATAGAAACAGATATGAGTTTGGTCATTTTTATAATGCCATTTTTCAAATGCCTCAAGTCCTTTAGATAATTTTGTCATCACTCCTAAATGTCCATCAGGTTTAAGGCATGAAGTTAACCGCTTAATTTCGAGATGAGGATTCTGAAGATGTTCGAGAACTTCAGTCGCAGTAATGAAGTCATAACTTTTATTGAAAACTTCTAAGTTTTGATTATAAAATTTATCATAGAGTGAAACATCAAAGCCTGTCTCTTCAAACATAATTGATAAAGTCGGACCTGGGCCACAACCAAAATCGAGTCCAATTGCTCCTGAATTCAACCTCGACTTTAGAGGTGAGTAGAGTCTCGAGAGAAATTTCCTATACCCAAGGTCATTGGGAGAGTTTTGGTGAAGGTCGTATTCTTTTTTCTCACCTTCTTTGGACAACCAAAATTTTTGTTCAACAAAAATTAGGTCACAATTCGAACAATTTCTGTATTGACGGGTTTTATCTTCAAAATACAAAGAAGTCTTTTTATTCAAGCAAAGAGGGCAGCTCTGCAACTTATGCCTCGACTGCCCTAGGAGTTTTACTTCGATGAGATCTCAATGGTCTCTTTTTCGTTTTCTTTTTATTACGACTAGGGCCAGAACCTGGACCTGGACGCTTGGAATTTCTGCTTCCTAGGTTTTGAGGTCTAGGGCCTTTTGTCACTTGTGGAGCGACACCATGAAAGGGGTGTGTTGTATCAACAGGCACAGAAAGCTTTATAAATTTTTCAATACTTTTTAGTAAACTTACTTCTTCTTTTGCACAAAAAGAAATAGCTATCCCATCTCGTCCGGCCCTTGCTGTTCTCCCAATTCTGTGAACATAATTTTCGGGATCATTGGGAAGGTCATAGTTAAT
>JAGSHI010000211.1 GCA_023954635.1 Bacteriovoracaceae bacterium | reverse complement strand
ATTATAGTCTTGTCCCTTGATATGAAATATTCTTCCATCAAGTTTTTCAATCAGCTCAGATTCTGTGTTTGCAATTCCATCGATAAGATTTTTTTCAGCAGCTTCTTTTGATTTAAATGAACTGGCCTTCTCGATCATTTCTCCAAAAAGTTTAGCATTTCGTCCACGGGTCTCCGCTAAAGATTGAACGAGAGCTACCAAATCATTTATGGCCTTGCTCTTCATATCTTTTTGTTTAATGTCCCCACTCATTTGAATTGGAGTTGCAGCTCCAATATTTGTACCTTCACTCATGTAGAGACCATGAGCACCACTCGCAATTATTGCACCGGCAGATGTGGCCGACGCTCCTTCTGGTTTTATCCAGACAACGACTGGAGTATTTGAATCGCCGAAAAGAGTGAGGATTTTTTTAGTCGTTGTGACTAATCCTCCAGGCGTGTTCATTGTAACTAATATCATGTCACTCTTATTCTTTTTGGCCTGGATAAAGCCTTGAGAGAGGTAGTTAAATGTTGCTGGATTAATACTACTTTCTATATCGAGTTGGATAATTTTGTGTATTTCAAGAGAGTTTGTTGATTCTGCTTTGATAACAGAGAAAAGTGGTAAGAACGTGAGGATTAGAGTTATCATTAATTTCATGGACAATCTGCCTCTCTACAAGTGTTTCTTAGGAACCATTATTAACCCTGTTAATGATAGACACTGTAACATCGTAAGGAAAGGGGGACTGGTTCTCAAAAGAGGAAAAAATTCAGACTATAAAGTTTCTTTTATAGGTAAGGCCCAGGAAGCGTTAAAACTTGTGCAACGCAGAGAAGATCATGTCATTCACGATTATGGACAAAAGATTCTTATGCCAGGGTTCTTTGATATGCACTTTCACTGGGTTCAAGATGATGTCAGGCTGATGCCTAAAGACAATCTTTTAACCTGGCTAAGCAAATATACTTGGCCTTATGAAAGTAAGTTCAAATCAAAGAAATTTTCTAAAAATAAGGCCAAACAGTTTTCAAGGGAACTTCTTCAGGTAGGGACTCTTGGAGGAGCTGTTTATGCCTCAATTCATCCTCATTCTGTTTCTGATGCATTAGAAAGTTTTGTTGGGAATTACACCATTGGTAATGTGTTAATGACCATGAATTCACCAGATTACTTAACGATGAGTGAAAAGAAATCATTGTCTTCTGTGGAAGAGCTTTCAAGTAAGTATAAATCTTCTTATTGCTTAACCCCTCGTTTTGCTCCAACAACTTCTCCGTATGTTATGAGTGAAGGACGAAAAATTAGTAAAAAATATAATTCATTCGTTCAAACTCATTTATCAGAAACAAAAAATG
Source organism: Bacteriovoracaceae bacterium (assembly GCA_023954635.1). Classification (GTDB taxonomy): domain Bacteria; phylum Bdellovibrionota; class Bacteriovoracia; order Bacteriovoracales; family Bacteriovoracaceae; genus M0603. The sequence goes on along the minus strand of JAGSHI010000211.1, from coordinate 2,210 downwards.
AGATTGAATATGTTTTGTCACTCTATAAAAATATAAAAAGCTTTGAAAAAGTTGATTCCTATTTAGATATATATGACAAATGTGGGCTTCTTTCCTCAAAAACAATAATGGGACATGCCATCCACCTAACTCCTAAAGAATGGAAGCGAATGAGTACTTCAAAAACGAACATTGCTCATTGCCCAACCTCAAATGCTCCTTTAAAAGAAAAAGGATTAGGCTCGGGATTATTCGACTTTAAGAAAGCTGATCGAATGGGAGTCAACTGGGCCCTGGCCTCGGATATTGGAGGAGGTCCATTCCTCTCTATGTTTGATGTCATGCGCTCATTTGTTGATCAAAATAAAAGAAAGAAAGTCACTGGAGCGACTTGGATAAGAGCACTTTATCGTTCAACTCTAGCCGGTGCAAAAATGCTTACTCTTTCTAAAGAATATGGAAACTTGGACGTTGGGAAGTTCGGAAATTTTCTAATCCTTCCTGAAGTTAAATTTAAAAAGGGCGAAAGTAAAAATGACTTTCTAAAGAGGGCCTTCCATAGACCACTTAAGAGAAGAGAAGAATATTCTAATTTTGTATTAGAGACATGGTATAAAGGTAAAAAAGTCTACAGCAAGCTTATTTGACTATTAACCCTATAGGGCAGTGATCACTTCCAAGAACATCCGGAAGAATGAGAGCATCTTTAATTTTTTTACTCATAGATTTACTGACAAAAAAATAATCTATTCTCCAACCAATATTTCTTTCACGACAATTACTTCGATAAGTCCACCAAGTATAATGGCCAGGCTCTTCTGGATGAAAATTTCTAAAAGTGTCGATAAAACCTCTTTCAACAATTGTATCCATCCATTCTCTTTCATTGGGAAGAAAGCCAGTCGATTTAGTATTTGTCTTCGGGTTCGCTAAATCAATCGGATGATGGGCAGTATTGAAATCACCAGTGATGATGACTGGTTTTTTATATTCGGCCTCTAATTCGATGGCCTTTTGGACAATAAGTTCACTATATTCAAGCTTGAACGGGACCCTTCCATGATCTCTTTGTCCATTTGGAAAATATCCATTTATAAGAAAGTAATCTTTGTATTCAGCTATGATTGTTCGGGCTTCGTCATCAAACTTTTTTACTCCAATCCCAATTTCAACTTGTGGCATAGGTATAGATTTCTTCGAAAATAATGAGACGCCAGAATAACCACGCTTAACACCTTCAGCATACCAAGTATGATATTCGTTATTGTTCAGTAATTCTTCAGGGAGCTGATCTTTATGAACTTTTGTTTCTTGTAAACAAATAATGTCGGGGCTCTCTGTTGAGAGCCATTCAGTGAAGCCTTTTTTATAGCAGGCCCTAATTCCGTTAACATTCCATGAGATGATTTTAGTCATAATTTTTTGCTGTATTAATTTTCATTTTAGGTTAAGCTATTCTTAAGTTTTTCTTAAGGTACAGGAGTTAACCATATTATGATCGATGATAATGATCGTTTACGTTCTTTTAATAACATTGCGAAACTAATTAAATCAAGAAGACTTAACCATCCTAAGAGGTTTTCTCAATCCGAGCTTTCATCTTTACTTGGTTATAAGAATGGGCAGTTTATAAGCAATGTTGAGAGAGCTTTATGTAATGTCCCACTAAAGATGCTAACTAAAATATCTGAAATTTTAGGTATTACTCATCATGAGCTAAAGTCCGCGATCTTAAAAGACCATGAAGAAACCATAAATAATTACATGAATAAGGCAGATAAAAATTTAAATACTAGTCTTAACTGAGACCTTTGTATTTTAAATAGTCTTCCATATTTCCAGAACTTTCTTCCGTATCAGCTTGAAAAGTAGATTCCGATTGAGAAGGTAAATAATGAGGATCGTCAAAGTTACCTTCGAAAGATACTTCATCTCCTTCTATACTCATGTCTCTAGCTGCGGTGTAATCTGTATCTAAAACTAAACCATGATATTTCTTTATGAAGTTTTCTTTGTCTGCACCCTCGAGAGATGCCTCAAAATCTCGAACTTCTTTAATAGTTTTAGTGAAGTTAAACTCTAGTTTTGTCTTTTGTCTTGGATCTGCTCTATGAAATAGCTCAAAATATTTCTTTCTGGCAACAAGGTGTTGCTCTTGAAGATTTTCGTATTTTCTAAACAACTTTTCTAATGGACTTAGGTTTTCCGAAGGTCTTTTTCTTCTTCTACGT
>JAGSHI010000174.1 GCA_023954635.1 Bacteriovoracaceae bacterium | reverse complement strand
CCCTTTATCACTTGTTAAAAGTGGACTTCTGGCCAGAGGAATAAAATCAAAAGGAAGATCATCCATATCTTGAAAATCCCAACCAATTCCATTTAAAAAATCTCGATTGCCTTTTATGCGTTTAAACGAGTCTGCCATTCTCGGGTTTAGCTCACCCTGGTTTAATTTTGAATCTAAACGACTTAAAATTATTTTGGGATCAATATTAGACTGGAAAGCATCAGCAATCTTGGAGTTTTGGTAATCAACTCCCGTATCTAGTACGGCAATAACAATATCTTGAACCTGTTCATTTAACTGATCAACCTGAGAAAAACTCAGTATTTGATTGTCGGGACAAGGAAGGTTCTTGTCTCTGCTAGCAAATAATATTTCAGGATTATTTTTAAAAAAATTCTTTTGGCTATCATTTAAGAAATCGACCTCATGACCTCGTTCTTTACCTAGGACAAGTAGGGTTCGAGGTAGGCATGACTCTTTAAAGTAAGAGATATCCAATTCAATTTTATCATCTTCATTTGATAACTCTATAATAGCACTTGAAACCATCCCTTTTCCATTTTTCCTAATTTCTATATACCCGTTATTAAAGTCCCCTTCCTCGCTCTGCACGACTTGATAATAAACCTTATTGGGGTTTCCAGTTTTGAGCTTTTTAAAAGATAAAGGAATAGATTTTATGACGGCTTCCTCATCAAACATTTTTAGTTCAGAGTCACAAAATGAACTTATTAAATTCGAGACATAGTCCTTTCTTTTTTTGTCTAATGAAAGACCATCCACTTGATCTTTATTATTTTGCAAATGGGCCAAATATTCTTCATCTTGAACTGGCCCTAGCGCTAAACTCATAGCTAGACCCATCTGGGGAATATCATGAGGAACGACAATCTCGATAGTCTCTTTGCCTTCATCTGTGATGATGAGATCTTTACTCGTACTAGAGACAACAATTTTAATCTTCTTACCCTTGAGGTCAGAAAAGTTTTGATTTGAAAGTACTTGATTTAGGTTTTCTAATTGAGATTGATAGACTCGACTAGATCTTGTAACACCGTAAAGTTTTTTAGTTAACTTAATATCGGCTGCATTGTACTTTTTGGTTAAAGTAGATTTAAGAATAGCTTCAAAATCATTAGCAAGTAATGGGAAACTGACTAAAAAATAGCTAACATAAAAGACTACTGACCTCATCAGTACCTTTTCGGAATATCTCAAAAGATACTTATCAGTAAGCGATGAATACTAGAGGTAAGTGGTTGGTTTATATTAAAGTAACTACTTAAAATTTTTAAGCTGGAAAATTCAAAAAATATCTTTTATTTCTCAAACCGATTCATAATGACTGCAGCAACAAGATCTCCAGCTACGTTCAAAACAGTTCTACACATATCAAGGATACGATCCACCCCTACAATCAACATTACACCGTGTGCAGGTATTCCAACACTTGTTAAAATGGTGGCCAAAATGGCAATTCCTACACCAGGTGTACCTGGCGCTCCCACGGCCGAAAGTGTGGCGGTCAAAACGACAAATGTTATTTGTGAAATACTTAAATCAACTTGAAAAACCTGTGCAAGAAATGCGGTTGCAACACCCTGATAAAGAGCTGTCCCTCCCATATTTATCGTTGTCCCTAGTGGAATAATAAACTGTGAGATCGAAGATCGCACTCCTAGTTTTTTTTCTGCTGTTTCAATTGTTAGTGGCATAACACTAGCAGAACTTGAGGTAGAAAAAGCTAACAAGAGAACTTCCCTAATTTCTCCTAAGAACTCAAAGATTGGTTGCTTCCCTAAAACCTTAACTAGTAATAGATAGAAAACCATCAAAGCAACTAGGCCACTTATCACAGTTAATACATAGATTCCTAGGCCAAACAATGCCTGTGTTCCTAATTGTGAAATGAGCTTCGCCGTTAACCCAAAAACCGCATAAGGTGCTAATCGCATGGCCCAACTTATAACGACCATCGATAATTTTTGAAAAGTATTAAGAAGAGAAACTAGTGGTTGGGCTTCATTATCCTTAAGGCTCATCAAGGCGATGCCCAAGAAGATGGCCAGAAGAACCACTTGAAGCATCTCTCCACCGACAAGAACAGAGAAAGGATTTGAAGGAATAAACCCACTCAGGACCTCATCCAATTTCAAGTTCCCTGCAATAGTAGCGGAGGGGGAAGCCGACTTAGAAACTTCGAGTTTAGAGATTAGTTTTGAATCTATAAATCTTCCCGGCTTTACAATAAAAGCAACGGCAAATCCGATCACAACAGAAATAACTGTAGTCGAAATATAAAAGAGTAATGTCTTAAGGCCAAGAGATTTTAACGTTTGAATACTATCACTGCCGATAATCCCTAAGACCACTGAAGCAAAAACAAGGGGGATAACCACAAGCTTAATTAAACTTAAAAAGATTTGTCCTGGAACTGCCGCCCAGTTTGTAATTGCTCTTTCTAGATCTGAATTTACAAGATCAACTTCTTCTCCAAGTAAGTAACCGGCCAGGACTCCTAGTGCCAGAGCAAAAAGAATCTTTGCCCATAGTTTTCCCTGAATATAGCGGTCAAGTCCTTGCCCAAGATCCCTTAGGGCATGACTACCTAGTCTCGCAAATTTAAAAGGACTTAAGTCTTGTAATTTCATAGTAGATTATTGAATCAAAAAATGACTCGTGACAATGCGCGCCGTGGTGTTATGACAACTAGTTAGAATTATTTTCCTAACACATCATTGCGGGTTGTCTCTGCAATTCCTGCGGCTTCTTGAATAAGCTCATCTGCAACACCTAATTCTTTTAATGTTGCCCCAAGGTTTTCAACGACAGCATCAAAATGAGTGTCATTAAGTCCTTTCTCAACTAATTTTGCATGAGCATCTCTCATACTATTACCGTCATAATTATTTGGTCCACCAAAGGCATAAGTTAAAAATAGGATCTGTTTTCTTCTTTGAGCATCCATATCAATACCCTCAAAAAAGCTACTTATACGATCATCGGCCAATACTTTTTTATAAAAGACATCAACAGCTGCATTAACTGCATCCTTTCCACCAATTCTTTCAAACAAACTAGACATAAACACTCCTTAACATATATTTAAAATACATATTATGAATGCTAATCTAAGATGGTATTTAAGTAAATAGGAAATAATATGCGTTTATCCAGTTTTACAGATTATAGCCTTCGAGTTCTCATCTACCTTGCCATCAAAGGGGAAGAGCGAAGTACTGTTGCTGAAATCGCTGACAAGTATCAAATTTCTAAAAACCACTTAGTTAAAGTCGTTCATAATCTTTCAAGTATGGGTGTTATCGATTCATATAAAGGAAAAGGTGGTGGAATCTGTCTTTCATCTTCCCCTGATAAAATCGTCATTGGAAAATTAATAAAGAAACTAGAAAGTGAATCCTATTTAGTTGAATGCTTTGGTCCATCTGGAAATTGTACCATCAATCCATCCTGCCAGTTAAAAAAGGCCCTCGCTCAAGCAGAACAAGAGTTTTATAAGTCATTAAATCAATTCAGCTTAGCAGACATCCTTTCAAATAAATCCAGATTAGTGAAAGACCTATCTCTGTGACTAAAGTAAAAACTTAGTTTATGATTTTCAATAAAGTATTTCTAACAAATAAAGTTTTGTTCATTAATTGGTAAGCTATCATTGAAGTTTTTAATATTCTCACATGAGATCCTTGCGATATTATCTAAGGCTTCACTTGTGAAAAATGCTTGATGAGAGGTAATTAATACATTTGGGAAGCTCATAAGTCTCAGTAACTTTTCATCTGAAATCCCTTCTAGGGAATGATCATGAGAAAAAATACTTTCTTCGTACTCATAAACATCGAGTCCAACTCCTCGCAATTCTTTTTTCTTTAACTTTTCTATCAATGCCTCTGTATCAATTAATGCACCTCTTCCGGTATTTAATAAAAAAGCATCCTTTTTGAAAAATTCAATTGTTTCTTTATTAATTAAATACTTAGTCTTTTCATTCAATGGGCAGTGTAAGCTAACAACATCTGAGTTCTCTAACAAAGTTTTTAAATCCACATATTGTGCTTCTAATTCTTTGCCAAGTTTTTCATTAGTATTCGGATCAGATAAATAAATATTGCAACCCATACCTTTCATAATTCTTGCAAAGGCTTCACCGATTTTACCAACACCTACTATCCCTACATTTTTCCCATGAAGTGTCACTCCCTCTAGACCATCCAAGCTAAAGTTAAAATCTTTTACTCTTTGATATGCTCTTGGAAACTTCCTATTTAGGCACATTAGTAAACCCAATGTATGTTCCGCTATTGCTTCCGGAGAATATGAAGGAACTCTTGCCACTGAAAAGTTATTATCCTTAGCAAAGTCTAAATCTAGATGTGAGAACCCTGCGGATCGAAGTGAAATAAACTTAACCCCAATCCCTTTTAAGGACTGAAGAACACCTCTGCTAAGATCATCACTGGCCCAGCAGCTAATAGTATCAGCATCTTTAACCAATCCTAGTGTTTCCTCACTAAGTCTACAGTCTAAAAAAACAGATTCGACTCCTAGCTTCTCTGTCCAGTAATCGAGGTATCTTCTTTCAAAATCATGTGTACTAAAAAATATAGTTTTCATGATTTAATAGATAAACCCTAAATCACTTTATGACAACACGCATTGCCATAGTGGAGATCGTAATCATCTCGCAACTAACTAAAATTATTAATTGAAAATTGGAAATAACTGCAGGTTACTACTAATCATAATTTTTGAGCTGCTTTTACAAAAGCCTGAACATCAGACAAGCAACATTTTCCCGACGGGTTTGCTGTCTCACAAAAACAACCAGGGTTCTTCATCTTTGATTTTATATCATCAACGATTAAATTTTCTTCGCCATTTTTCACAGCTTCGAATAACTCTTTTTTAGATTTTTTAAAGCAATAACAAATCAATCCATCAAGATTATCCAAATCTATTTTTTGATTTTTATCGTCATTATTTCTTGAACAGCAATCACTCATATTTTCATTTTACTTTGAGGCTAAAACCCAAGTTCCAATACCTATAAACATTGTTCCACTTATCCACTTCATATACTTAGGATCAATAGCTGAACCTAAAAATTTTCCAGCAACGACTCCAAGGACCCCGGCCAAAGATAAGGCAAGGACAACAGCGAGCATCACCGAATAAGTAGACTTAGTACCGGCCGAAGCGGCGAGAGCAGCGAACTGAGTTTTATCTCCCATTTCCGCTAAAAATATCATTCCAAACGTTGATGCAAAAATTTTCCAATCCATAAACTCCATCCTATCAAATTAGATGACAACTTATCATAAATTGTCACTATATGTCATTGCAGTTCACTTTTTATTGGCGGCATTCTTAGTGAAAATAAAATTATGATCAAAGAGGCCACAGAGCTTTTAATGAGTTCTTTTTTCAAATTAGATTAGTTATGCTTAAAAAGTGCTGGGTTTAAAGTCTGCGTATTAACAAAAAAGAAAGGTATTATGGACACAAAAGAAATTTCAAAGTTAAAACAACTCACTATCGAGAAAGATCTAAGCTGGTCAAAAATGGATCCTATAGATAAAGAACTCCTGGACTTGATACCCCTTAGCGATAAAGCTTTACTGAATGCTTCTAAATGTTTTTATTCAAAAAAGCCTGTACTCGGGAATAAGTATTTTCTAATTAGAATTGCCCTTCAACCAATTCTTCCCGGGGACACTGATATGGGGAATGTTTATGACCCCGCTGATATTTTCTTTATAACGTTTAAAGAAGATGGGAGCTCCACCATAAAAGAAATCACCTTCGATATGCTATACGATGTTGAAAATGATGAAAATGGATTATTTGTAAAGAAAGACCTAACTGAACTTGCCCACTTCTTCAATGAAATCAATTCATCTGTAGAGCATAACAATTTCATATCAGAAGTTGAGAAGTGGAAAAATAAAAGCCAAAGCTAAAGTGGGAATGGTAACAAATTTCTAATTTAAATTACTTACAAACGGTTGTTGAAGACCATTTGTAATATAGCTCTTGGAATTTTGAATAAAATTTTTCTACTTTGAAGTTCCCTATCATTCGTGTACCTAGTTTTTTCTTAGTTACGATAACCCTAACGATAGTTTTTAATTTTGATTTGGGTATAAGCTTAACTTTGATATTATCACCAAGTTCATCAGACGGCCCTGACGTAGTGATTGGTCAAGGCCGTCCGTGATGGTGGAAGTGCTGAGCCCCTTGTAACTAACTATGTTTACAGGTTGATTTTTCAAAAGAACTACAGATGACTACAAACTTCAAGAAAATGGTAAGAGAACCCATTTATCCATTTT
>JAGSHI010000074.1 GCA_023954635.1 Bacteriovoracaceae bacterium | reverse complement strand
TCATTCCAGTGACTAGCTCAAAATAAGAAGGAAAGTGCTCTTTTAGAAACCCTAAAGACTCTTCAATCTTATTGACAATAATTTTCTCTTCTTCTGTTTTGTAGTCTGGAGAACCTGACTTTAGGTCGACAACGATTCCATGAACTTTTGGAGAGGTATAAAATAGTGTCCCATTCTTATAAAAATTCTCTCCAATAAAGTCTGCACCTGTGAAATGAACAGTATTTTTTGTTTTACCTTTCCAAGTTAGAAACAGGTGGAGCCAAGAATTTAACTCAAAAGTATCTTTGCGAGTCCATTGATACATTAAATTACATGCTACGACTGGAGACATTAAAAATTGCTCTCTTTCGCTTTTGGACAACAATTCATAGGCCCTATCTAGGCCGGAGTTTGAAGAAACAAGTTTTTTCAAATTATATTTTTTAACTTTAAAAGATTCTTCTATTCTTTTTCCTGCATGTTTTTTTACTTCCATAGGAGTTTCTAGAATTTTCTCTCCCTTAAAGAATAGCCTCAGATCTCTTAATCTCTTATCTAGTTCCATACTCATTGAAGAATCCTTTTTCTCATAGACTCGAGAAGGAAAGGTACAAAGCCACGGGATTTGACCGTCTCTTCGCTTGGTCCTATCTCAGCGTGACCATAAATAAGTTCTTGGCTCCTGTAGAAGAATAAAAACTCACCTGTTGTTATTCCAAGGATTGATTTCAACTCTTTAACAGTTTCTTCAATTCCCTCAATCTCAATTGAGTTAAACTCCTCACTGTCAGGGAGAGAAGGATAGTGAAGATACATATGATCTCCCATGAAAAAAACCTTCACCCTAATACCTTTTGGTTTTTGATAAATTAAACCATTTTCATGTGAGAATAATTTCATATCAGATTTAAAATCAACTTCGTTTTCAACTCTAGAGGTTAAAGTTTGTTCTACATTTAAAGGAACATTCAAATCTTTAATTGGTCCAAGGTAGAACCAGGGAGTTTTGATTTTAGAAGAGTACTTTTGAACAAATCGCCATTGTTTCCAAGTTTCTAATCGTCTCCCCCATTGATTGAGAGGGAGAGGTCTAAATTGCGCACAATCTCTAATCTTATTCCATACAGATAAATATTCTCTCACCTTTTTTCCGGAAAGAGTTGAGGAAGCAGTTAAACGGTTCCAAATCAGACACTTCCCCTCCAAGGCCTGACGAATGAAACCGTCTAACTGTAACTGAGTCAGTTGATCATAAACATGAGATTCATGTTCTAAAGACGAGAGTTCCTTCATTTTAAACAGTTTTAAAAGAGGATCCGTCTGGTCACTATAAATAAAGACACTTTTCATATAATTACCCTCATTAAGGAGTAAGCAAATAAAGTGCCACCATCGAAGAACACAAATAGTGAAATTCACATTCGGTTCTGTTCCAATAGAGAAACATTTTTTAGATAAAGTTGTAAATTCAGAACATTTGAGCGTGGAATTATTTCACAGTATAGACATTAAGCGTAATATTAGCGGAGTCAGAGGATGCGGCGTGTCTATTTTTAACTTGCTTAGATTTTTGGTTTTTGTAACTTGAGAAATCAATCCATTTATTACCATCAAAATAAAAACTTTCATTTTTAGAGGCCTTAGAGTTTATATCAACTGGTTCTCCCCATTTAGGGAGTTCACTTAAAAGCACATCAAGAGTAAATGAACTTTCAAATGCATAAACTCCATTACTATTATTTTGAGTTACAAAAAATGTTTTTCCTTTAGATACTTTAATTGGCTTTTTAAGTTTTACTCTATGAAAACCTGGATAAGTGAAGCTTGCATTTTCTTTTCCAAGGAGAATTCCTTTAACTTCTGAGTAGATTTTTAATGAAACATCTACATTACTTCGAGTTGTATAAACCCCTATTGAATGTATTCTTTCATCTCGATTCACTTTAAAGAGATTACCTACTTCTTTAATCTCCGAATTTTTATTTGTGTTATATCTCCACCCATGGAAAGAGTGAGTATAGACATAATCATATTCTCTTTTCTTTACACCTCTAAAAGAAACACCTCCCATATAAGCATCCTTCCCAACATGAACATCATCGTAGAGAACCCAAAAGTGACCAATATGCTTCTTCGTTTTTTCATCTTTATGATCACTATCTTTTACTAACCAGGCTCCGCGGTGTTCTTTAAACTCGAAGTCATCATCCCAGCCAATGAGAGAAATTGCGTGATTAACTTTTTTGTCTCCTCGATACATGTGGATCTCTTCTTTATCATCAGAAATTCCTATCGGGTCATCATCCATGTGTTGGGCGGATGCTACTGCCCCATATTGAACGATGGCCCTTTTAATCGCTTCTCTTTTAGCTTTTATTGTTCCTTGAAGGGTTAAAAACTCAATATCAGAAGGAACAAAGTAGGTGTAGTTATTTTCAAATAATACACCTTCCCATGGTTTATCTCCAAAAACGGAATGATCACTATTACTTTTTATGGTTGGAGTTAGCCTTTCTTGAACAGCTCCTCTGTTTGTCGTTAGAATTGAGGCGGCCATACGATAATCTCCACCTAAATGAACAATGGCCCCTGTATTAATATCATCATGATTTCCGCCGGGGAAATTTCCGCCTTGTCCAGAGTACCAATCGTTTTTCCTATGGGAGTCATGACCAGCTCTAGTGAAAGAGTTGAATTTATCCATATGGTATTCACTCAGATCTACAGGACCTTTCTCTCCGCTTTTTTTCCAATTCTTATTTACTAATAAATTACTTTCAAGGCTTGAGAATGTTGAGAATATCCAGCAAGTTCCCCAGTTCTGTGCTCTTGCATCTGTCGACCAGCCAATATCACGAAGATCAAACTCAGTGGGGACAAAGCCCATTGATGCTTTTGTTCTTTTAAGCTCTTTTCGAAAGTCTAACAACAGTTTTAAACTCACCATTACAGTGAATGCAACAAGGAGTGACACTAGAAATCTAAAAGTAACAGAATTTTTTTTCATTTCAGCTATTTTAACACAGCTTATCCCTAATTAAAGAATGAAAGAGCTAATCGTACTAATGACAATCTTTGCTTCAACTTCTGCTGTTGCAGGTACAACTTCAAAACGAGGGTCAATCTATTAAAAAGATCTTACTGAAGCTGACGTTGTTGCTCAATCAGACAACTGTAACCTACATAGAAGAGGTGCTATTTAAACTGGTTACCTTACTACGAAAAAAGTGTACATCCACAATGATGGTGCTTTTTCTCCTGAATACAGAGGAAGCCTTGGATTTTCTCTAAAATACTGTAGCGACAGAGACTAGTTCTCAACCCCTCTCCCAGAGTGTTTCTACAATCATTAGGCCCAGTTGATATAATGGGGCTTTCTACTATGGTTTTTCCTTCCTCTTTTAAAATTCTCGATACTCAACTAAAATATCTTTATGATAAAAGTTTTGTCATTATTGGTATGGATAACAAGTGCTCAAGCTCAAGAGATTGACTTCTTTACTACTATTCAATGTGAGCCTAATAAAAAAGAAAAGGGAATGAGTCTCGACATTTCATTCTATAAGAAAGATTCAATTATCAAAATCCATGAATATAACAACAAAGGGAAGAAGGAAGACCTCTTTCCTGCAAGAGTTATTAAAGCGCATGTGTTCCTTTCGAGGCGATTTTGTAAATTTCATATAATTAGTAGAAGGCCGAGTGCAGATATGTTTCATTTCGCAATGACAGTACAAGATCTAACTGATGAAAAAATGACAAGCTTTGAGGGACCTGCTCACTTTAACTTCTTAATTGATGAAACAGCTGTTGACGAGAAATCTCATAGGCGTATTGGTTGTAAGATAAATGGTTTAAAGATTCCAGGATACTACTTTCATTCTTGTCGAAAAAGGTTGAAACCAACACCTACTCCAAGACCCAACGCTCCAGTAAGAACAACACCTGCTTTTGATTATGACTACACTGCTCCCTCTGGAAACGGTGGAGCTTCTGCGAAATGAAATGTTGTTTTTTCTTAATTCTTTTATTCTCATTAAACTTAAATGCTGCTCTAATCACTGATAAGAATTTTAGAGATATATCAATAGAAGGCCACAAGAAAATTTCTGCTGATGTATCTACATTTATAACAAACAATAAAACTGAAACGATTATGAAGGCAGGTAGATGTTTAAAGTATTTAAGTGATCCTCAAATCATAAATGAAGTTCACCTAGAAATTACCACTCCTTCTTTAATCTACCTCGGTTACAATAAAGGAAGAAAAGTTCTATTTCTTCAAGACTTCAAAGAAAGAAATGTTCACTACTGGAACATCTGGTCTGATACAAAAGCATTTTATTACAAGTTGATTCACAATGAGAAAAGCTTTCATGTGATTTTTAATGGATTTAGACTTTACGTTCTCGATGATACTGAACTCAAAAAATTTCAGGGAGTCGCAGACTATCTAAATACAAATATACATAAATCTCAATCAAAGTTTAAAAAGTTAAAACGTTTGAATGAAGATTTCATATCGAGTTTATTTCATTGGATAAAAATTAAAACTTCCGGGGCGAATGAAGAGATAGAGCTCTATAAAAAATTAACAGGCTCAAAAACACTAGCGACGAACCTATCTTATAAAAAGAAATTCCTACTTTGCAGAGAAGTTATGGGATCTAAGACGAAGCTTGGAAAATTCTTTTCCCATGCAATTCAACAGGTAAATTTTTGAAATATTTTATCTTTATATTCTTATTTACATATAATGCTCACTGCCAAGGACTGATTAAAAGCCAGAAGCAAATTGTAAAGGAAGGGATAAAATCGACAATACTTATTCGGGGTTACAAAAATAAAAAGCTCGTCTTTCAAGGAGCAGGTTTTTTTATCTCTAGAGATGGAACCTTTGTAACTAATCACCATGTTCTTGAAGATGCTATAAAGTCCCCTTCTGAATATAGAGTTGAATTCTTAACGAGTGACGAAAAAAGACTTACCCAAGTAGAGTTTGCTAGTTGCAGTGACAAAAGAAAAATTGATCTCTGTGTACTTAAGGCCAGAAACTTAAAGCTAAAAAAGACATTTACCTTTTCTCGTCAACGAATTGGACTTGGCCAAAAGGTAGTCCTCATTGGACATTGTGAAGATCCGCCATGGTCAGCCAAGTCTGGAAAAATTATAAAGACATGGTCAGATATTCAACAAAATCTTGGAAAAATGAAGGTTACAAGAAATGATGGTGTTCAAACTATAGAGACTAATGTTTTCCAATGTGGAGGAGATTCTGGAGGTCCACTCTTTTCCCCTATAAATGGTCGTCTTGTTGGAATGACTACAGAAAGGCATGTTGTGACCAAAGGCTCTAAGGAGTTAAAAAAGTATATGATGTCTATCACTGCAAAAGAAATCGAAGCTTATATAAAGAAGAACAGAAATTTCAAGAAACTCCCCTTTAGACTACGCTCTCTCAACTATCAGGGCACAATTCCAACTGATGATAAATCCCGTAAAGAGATGCTCAAAAAACTTCTTAACTAACTCTGATATTTCAAAAAGTTCCTCATTTTGTTTCAAATTCAGAACATGGTCCTAATAAAAGTATTCCAACTCTCTAAAATCACATTCAATACTATTGGCATAATCCTTGCTTTTAAGGCCATTGCACCAAAGAAGAGAAAAATTATTTTTTGTTTTTAGGTATCAAAGTATCGAAGGAGACTTTATGAAGAAGTTATTAATTATTATTTTACTCACCGTGACATCATTCACATCAGTTCAAGCAGAGGATCAAAGTAACGATTTTTATAAATCAAACGATGGGCTTGAGTTTGTCGCCTGTGAAGAGAAAATGAGTTGTCTCGATAGAGATGGTTTTTTAAATGCTGTTTATGCCTTTCAAGCAACCTTTGGTGTTGTCAATGCTGTATGCCTCGCCTTTCCAGAGCCAGTTGTCACAAAAACAATTGTAGCCCTTAATGCCGGCCTTGGTGTTGCCTCTCTCATTCTTAAAAATTTACCTTGTGAAGATGAAGGTGAACTTAATGGAAATCAAAGACAAGAAGTTCTTGAAGAGATCTGTCGTTTGACAGGTGGGACTTACGATCAGTTTCTAGATAAATGTAGTAAATAATTAGAAATATATTGGAGTTAAAATGAAAAAAATAGGTGGACTACTACTTCTATCACTTTTGATTTCTTCATGTGGTGACGAAGTTAATAATTATTCAGGTTCAGCAAATCCAGTTAATCCTATTGATCAAAGTCAAGGTGATACAACTAATCCGACTGGAGAGGCAGACCTCGATCTTTCTCTTCTTTCTCCTTCTAACAATAATATTAAGGCAAAACATTTTATAACCAGAGGAAAACCTCTAACTGAATCAGATAAAAGGTATACAAAAGTTGATATTTTAAAAAATAAAAAGTTAACAACTTTTAATCATACTAGTTTTGCTACAGGAACAAGAGAAGTTATTATTTCTGGAAAACATATCCTTATTAATAAAGTTGACCTTCAAGGAATTAGAAAACTTCTAAATAATCAAAGTGACATCTCTAGCGTCACCATTAATGCTGAAAGAGTTGATATTGAATCAGAGCTTAAAATTCCTTCGTCAATTGTTACCATAAATGCCAGAACACTTTTAATAAGAAAGAATGGAAGCATTGACTTAACTCCAAATCCTTTTCTCCAAAAGGCCGCTCAATTTAAGAATGGTACTAATGGTATTCATGGTTCAAGCCTTACACTCAACCTTGAAAGGATTGAAATTGATTCGAATATAAAGTCACCTGTCTTCAAAGTTAAAGGCGGCAATGGACAAGAGGCCGGGAATGGTCAAGCTGGAACCAAAGGAAGAAATGGAACTCACTTAGGTGGTAACGTCATATATAGAGTAACCGAAAAAGAACATTGTATAAGAGAAAGGCCAGATAGATGGAAATTCTGGGACTGCCACTCAAGAACAGATAAGGCCGGCAGCCCAACTTGGCCAACAAGTGGTACTGCAGCTAAACCAGGTGGCAAACCAGGACTTCCTGGAAACGGTGGATCTTTTATCTCAAATATAGAAGTCGCAAAAAACTTTATTGATCTTTCTGGTGGTAAATCTGGAAAAGCCGCGAAGGCCATCTACAAAGGTGGAGCGGCAGGAACTCCAACGACTGCTCACCACCAATATATTTTCACGAGTAATCACAATAGAAATCAAAATAGAATGACTGCGACTCACCGAACAAGTAAAGGCAGTGATGCCAAATCACCAGGAATTGTTCGGCCAACAGGAACAGTTGGGAAAGTTTCTTTAAGTAAAGATGATAGTTGGCAAAACGATGGTTATTTTGAATTTACTTTAAAGTATGCCAAAGACCTCTACAAACTTAATCAATTAGACAGTGCGAGTATGTTCATTGAGGAAGTTCTTGGTGAATGTGAAAAAATTAATTCTAAAAACGACAAAGTTTTTTATGCTCCAGCTGTTTGTTCTAAAAGTGTTGCTCAGAAATTTCAAATGACTTCTCAACTAGATTATTTTGGGAATAATGCCACTTGGGTACCAAATCTTTCTTTTGAAGCGAACTACCAACTTTTCAATACTGAAGTTGAGCGCTCTTTTAGAATTCTCTATCTTACTTACTGGCTTTTAAACACTCATCAGAGTTTAGAAGATAAGATTGCGGCAATAATGAAAACCCAAGATCAACATCACGATCAAATCGAAGAAGATAGTAAAAACTTTAATTCATTAACGGATAAGATTCCGGGAATTAAGAAAAAACTTGAAGACGTTAAAGTTGATGAAACTCAGTTTAGAGAAGAGCTTGCAAGGGTTGAGGCACAAATCATTGCAGAGGCTCAAAGAAATGTTAGCAGAAGACATAAGATTCCTTTTTATAAAAAAGCTGTCAAAGTATTAGCGGCGATTTCTACAGTTATTCCTGCGGGCCAGCCTGCTCTTGCCGCGATTGGAAATACGGTAAATGCTGTTGTTCAAGGAATTGGAACTGATAAGCCTTGGCAACAAGTCATTGACACTCTTCCAAACACTATTGGAAGTTTTATGCCTTCTAAACTAGAAGAATCAAGAAGAAATTGGAATGAGGTTCGTCAAAAGATTGATTATAGTAACTACAGACGAATTTATAGTATGACACCTGCGAACTCTGGTTTGACTCCAAAACAAATTAAGCAACAAAAAAGTAAATACCTAAAAGACTTAAGTGGTTTTATGAAGCCAATTGCTAAAGAGCTGGCGAAGATGGCCAAGCAGAGTCAGCAAAGTCAAGTTCCTCAAGGAGAAGTTAATTCAGAAATTCAAAGGATAAAAAATTCACATCCTTTATTTAAAAGAATTACTCAAAAACTAGAAGCTCTTCTTGCTAAAAGAAAAGAACTTGCAGGGGAAATCGCTCACCTTACAACCCTACTTGGACATATCTCAAATGGAATTGTAGAGTCTTATGTTTCAATTGCAAAACTAGGAGAGGCGCAAGCTCATCTTGAAGGTGGTGTTGATGCTTCACTAAAAGCTGTTCTTAAAGAAATTGAAGATAAAACGAAAGATAGACTTGATAAATATAACTACTTGCTTGTTAAAGCGTATCAGTATCGAATGTTAAAAGAGTTTCCAGGACAACTTGATTTGGTTCCAGTTCTTAAGAAGATTGATAATCTAGTTAAGTCCAGTCGAGATGGTGTTCTTTCTCCAAGTGAATTTAACACTATTAAAGGTATGTATGAAAACCAGATGTCTTTAGTGATTGAGAGCGTTGTTGATGAGTTTAACAGTGGACGATCTCTTCACAACCAAGCGACAAGGAGTTTTAACCTGTCGAAGTCTCAGATTAGAGCTCTCAATGAAGGTTATACAATTTATCTAGACCTCAAAAATAGAAATGTGTTTGGTTCTAGTAATCCTGATTTGAGTCTTGAAGATATTAGAATTAATAATATCAAAGTTGTGAATATGGATTTTGAAGTTGATGGTAATCCAGAAGTTATTGCGGAAGGAACTCTTCTTCTTAGATACTCTGGCTCTTCTTATATCAAGAAAGGCGAAGATCATTTTCTTTTTGAGTTTGGTGATAGTAAGTCCCATTCACGTTTGAGATGGGGAGGAACAAAAAATATTCTTCTCGATACTTTGAGTGATATTAAACCAAGTTTTTCTGATGATTCACTATTGCGTTCACTTCTTTCAAGTGATGACGACCTTCTTCTTTTTGCGAGACCTGGAGGTCTGACAGAGCTAAAAGTATCACTTGATACATTGGTTGATGAAGGTTCAAAAGTGAAATTAAATGAAGTCTCTCTTCAGATTGATTACGATTACCTCGATAATTAATCTGGCTCCCTTGACCGACCGCACTGTCGCCAGATTGCGGTCGGTTTCTTATAATGCTCCCCTAGGAGATTTCGATGAAAACAATTTTAGCTTTTACATTTTGCCTCACTCTACTTTCAAGCTGTGCCTCTATTGAAGACAAGTACTGTCATTCAGATGGTGCAAAAAATACTGGAAAATTTGATGCGACAAAGTGGCAGCCGTTTACTCCCGAGAAGTTTGGGCATCACTGTAAAGAAGTAAAAGATTTTAATGAACAGTCTTTCTCTACGACATATCAGCAAGGGTATGAGGAAGTGATGAAGACTCAATGTACTCCTGAAAATATAAAAATATTGGCAAAGTCTGCTGTAACAAAAAATGATACTTCTCATAGGCTTGCTGGAAACCTAAATCTTTGTTCAAAGGTTGGTGGAAATGAAAAGAAACTAAAAAAAGTTTATCTTTCCACTTTTGATAAAAGCTTTTGCATTAAAGAAAAATTTAACTCTCTTGGTGTTCAAGATTCTAATGCCCTAAATGAGCAAAACCATACTTTCTTAAATGCTTGTTCAAAGAGAGTCAGAACGAAGCTTAAGAGGTCTTACCAACAGGCTTACAGAAAACAAATGAAGTTCGCTTGTGCTCCAGTAAATCTTAATCAGCTAGCGGTAAAAGATGCAAAAAATAAACTTCCAATGGCCGAAGGTCTCATTCTTGTCAAAAGATGTCCTTCCAAACTTCAGAGTAATGCGATTGCCTCTTACTCCCTGGCTTATAATCAAGAACAAAAAAATATCCAGAATCTTGAATATACAAAAAAGCTTGAAGAGCAATTAAAAGAGCAACGTGTTCAAAATTCTCGACAGGACTTTGCTCTTGGTGGGAAAAAAATCACTTCTTTTTGTAAGGTTAAAGGGACAGAGGCAACTTCAACTTTAAAGCTTGCAGACTCTTCTTCAAGTTATTCAGGACGTGCAAAGTTTAGATGGGAATACTACCGTGAAGATGGGTCTATGGCCGATAACTCAATTCAAGATGATTTCATAAATCTCTCCTATTATGGGGCCGAAGATGAAATCACTAACTGGATGGCCACTTCAGATACTGTTTCGTGTAAGTTGCTGTTAATAAAGCAATTATAGGGCCTACTTAAATTAAGTTAACCTCTTACTTTTCTACAATCTCCTTAACATAGACACGGTTTGTTGATATAAGTCTTTGAATTCAAACATGTCTGAGGGGACACCAATGAAGTTAATTGCTTTAATTACGCTTTTTATAACTTTTAATTCTTTTGCTGCTGAGAAGTGGGATCCTTCAATGAAGCTTCTCGATCAACTGCAATTTGATATCGTAAAAGGCAAAACTGCAAATCTTAAAATTCAATTAGAAAAAGGTATGAACCCCAATTTCAGATATTGGTGGGATGTTCGAATTGAGCAAGATGTTCCTCATCCAAAGGGTGCTTCGCTTCTTCATGATGTTATTGGTTATTATAGCTTTCCTAGATCACCAGAAGCAAAAGCTGGCATAGTAAAAGCGATAAGACTTATTTTAAGTCATGGGGGTGATCCTGACCTAATGGGAAAAGAGATGTCCTCTCTGCCTAGTGGTTCGATAATGAGTCCACTCCACAGAGCGGCAAGAAATTATGCATCTCTTGATCTTATGAAAATTATGATCGATGAGTTTGGAGCTGATCCATACAATTTTACTGCAGATAACGGTGATAGATTAAATGCTCTAAGTTGGTCTACTGATAGTTCAGGTGTTAGGGGTGAACATTTAATTTACCTTCTAGGTGAAGTCAAAATGGATCCTTTTTCTGATAAATGTTATGCCTTTATCAACACGCAAATTCGAATTGATAGTGGCAATGCAGACAGATCCGAAATTGCTGCCCACAAAATGTTTTTAAAGAAATTTGAAGAACTACATGACCTTACAAATGATTGGGACATATTTGATGCGTGCGACGAAATTGAGTAGTTCAAAAACTGCCAATTATTCAAGGTAATCAAACACTTAAGAAATCTTAAACATATCTTTACAAGCCCCTGAAACTGGGGCTTTTTCAATTTTACCGATCAAATAAATCAGGCTTTAAGCCGATAATAAGAACATGAAATTGTTGTGGTTATCCCTATTTATGTTGTTGCCTATTTCATCATATTCAGCTGATCGAGTAAGTGTTTCCCAAAATTATTTTTGCCAGAAACTAGGAATAAATCTTCCTAAGTTTCCTGGTCGATTTACAAAGTGGACAAGAACCCAAAGAAAAGGATGTCTAGTTGAAGACCCCAAAATTGAAGAACATGATGACGTAAAAAAGTCTTTAAAAAAAATGGGAATCACACTCAGCGAAGACCCAAAAATTCGAAATCAACAGGCCGTATGCGCTTGCCTAAGAAGTAAGTCAAGAATCCAAGAAAAACTGTACGAATGGCATAATAAAAAAACAGACTGGGTTGAAGATATTGCCTGGAAAAAAATGGGTGACCACTTTAAAGGAAAACTATTCGAGCAATTTTCCAGTATGCTTCAAATGGATGTCCTCTTGCAACGAGGGGATGTGAACGAAAACTTCATGATGTATGCTCCACACTGCCGTTTAAAATCTGTCACTGAAAAGCTAACTACTTTAAGAGATAATAAGAAAGACTGCCCCAACACAAAACTTTTTGATCGTAGAATGCGGCTGATTCTTGGAACAAAAAGTCTTGATGCCTTTCAAAAGAATTTTGAAAAGCGGCTTTCTAAAGTTGTCAAAAATGAGCTGAGTGAAGACGATATCAAAAATGAACAATGTTTAAGCTACAAGGGTTATCTTTCAACTAGGTCCCCCTCTTCTCTTCGCTATGAAATCCTTGATGAAATCAGATTTGTAAAATCTAAACATCAAGGAGACAAGAAAGCTCTTAACTCTGCCTTGAATGATCTTTATCTCAAATATAATAAAGAATATGTTACTGATTTAAAATCGACCACTTCAAATCCTCTCTATAATGAAGATTATCTTAATACCACACTTGGAAAAAGTGCTACTTATGGTGATCTCAATGAGAAAGTTGGATCAGAACTAAAGGAAAAACTAAACTCAGGAAGACATCGAGCCAAGAGACGAAATAACGAACTCCAAGGAGATCCATTTTTATTCTCACTACTTAACGACAAGACATTTTTTAGAAAGTTTGCTAAAAGAAAAAGTCCACAGCTAGGTTTTCACGATCTCAAAAACCTGAAAAAAGTTTTTAAAGACCAGGATACAAAGTGCAAGGACATTATTCAGCCAGAACTTTTGAATCGCATGTTTTGCCAAGAAGCCCCGCCTGCCATGGACATGGATATGATCCAAAAAGATATTGGTCCAGAGATTACTTATAAAGCTGATGCGGATGAAGGACATTTTGGAGCCAAAGTAAATGAGTACCTAGCAGCTAAATTTCTTTGTAATCCCAAAAAGAAAAAAGTTGAAGGAGTTAGGAAAAAACAGCGCTGGACACCAAAAAAGCTCGACTTTACTACAGATTCAGATCTTCTATTTAAAACTTTAAACCCAAAAAATAGAATGTTATCCGATCTAGAAATACTCGACATGAAAAAGTCAGGAGACACTAGGCTTAAGGGACATGAAACGGAGTTTGAAAGAATAAATCGACAAATGTGCCCTATGCGACGTGCAAAATGTATTGGGACAAATATGAAATCGAAGTCTTGCAATCATGTAAGGCATGTCGTCGGAGGTAGCCCTTCTCGAAACTACACATTAGAGAATTTTTCAATGATTAAGTTCGGTAAGGATGAAATTAAACTAACTAAAGAGGAAGCTGAAGCTCTTAAAAAAGAGCTCGATTCGGTTATCCAAGGCTACAAAAAGCCATTTACTGTTTTAGGACTTAGAGAAGAGTTACAACAAAAACTAGCTGAGATGTATGCCAAAGTTATCTCTGAGAAAACGGGAAAAGAGTTTAAACCACCCATTCATATTTATCATACTGACTTTCCTCATGACCTTGTAATGAAAGTACATAATCATGTCAAAGTTCTCGTCGATAGCCATGTTTATAGTTATGGAAGAAATACGACTATGCAAAATAGAAGAGATATGGCCGCAATAGAGATTTATGGTGACAAAATCAAAGAATACTTTTCTAGTCTTCCTGCAAATGAAGGACAGATCATCATTAAAAAAGATGAAGATATCACTCCAGAACTGATCGCCATGTATGCGAAGTCTCAAGGAACAACGAGAGATGATCTCCTAACACCTCACTATGAAAATGCTCCAGAAGGATCAAGAATAAAAAGAGCAATGGTTGGTTCATTAAACGATAAAATTGTTTCTGATGAATCTACGCAAGGGCAAACCGGTACCAACTATTTTACCGATTACAACCTCGCAGCAACTCAAGATCAACAGGATCAAGTTCAAACCTACAGAGACAACTTAGGAGACGGCGAAGAAGATACAAATACATCTCTTACATGGGCTCCAGACCCACCTTGCTTTGGAAAAACTTGTCACGATAATGACGGAGACATCATTACAAACTCTGACGACAATACTTCGAGTGGAGTCCCTTACAATAGAACAGTAAATACCGACCCTAGCATTACAACCGGACCAGTTATTACAGGTGGAGATAATGTAGATAACGGGACCAATGGTGGTAACGGGAATGATGGAGATAACCGAGGCACTCCCCGCCCAGTCGTTACACCAATCCCAAGAGTTATTCAAAGCAACGATGTCGTGGCCACGAACGATGCCTCTTCATTTTCAAACCCAGACGCAAGTTTTTTAAATATTGGTGGAAAAAGTCAAGTTTACGTTCCAAATGAAAGCAATCAAGAAATCGATTTAAATGATAATGAACAAATCCAACGTAAAGATACTTTCGCCAATGATAGCTCTGTTCAAACTTTAACCATTCCAGATGAAAACGATGGACTGGTAGCAAGAATGAAAGCGGACGCCGAAAGAGATCGACAACTAGAAGAATTAAGAAGAGTTCGAGATGATCTTAAAATTCAAGGAAGTGCATCTAGAAATGTGATAAAGGATATAAGGCGTGATCGCTTTATGGATGACTTTAGCCAAAAGCTTAATTCTTCCAATGCTGTCGTCAACTCTCCAAACACAAAAGGAACATATACTTCAACCTATGGAGTCTCCACAGACTCATCTAAGAAATCTGATTTCAATCATATTCAAAAAACAGGACAATTGCCTGGCTCAAAAGAGCTCGAAAACTTGCGTGGACCAGCAGCTGCAAACACCTCAGCAGGAGGAGGCAGCACTGGCCTAAAGGCCAAAAAAGGACTCTCTGGGATCTCTGGAGGCGCCTTAGGAAGCCTTGCAAACGGGCTAAACCTCAAAGATCCAGATGTCATGAAGGCCCTGTTAAAGGCCAAAATACAGCTTCAAGCTGAAAGCGTTTTTCCTTACCAACTCGTTAAAGAAATGGGCATTGAAAAAGTAGTCTCAACCTTTGCCCTCGAAGGTCAGTCATTTTACGCCTTAGAGATAAGTGATTTTAACTTCACTCTCCACAAGATCGACATCAGCGAAAATATTATGAAGGATGGTGGACTCACAGGAAAAAGAAAAGAGCTATTGGCCTCACTTCACTTCTTACGCGGAGTGGTTGGCTCCGAAGAAACGTTTAAAAAAATCCAAAACTCATACGAAGTTTCGTCTTCAAAGAAGTTGTCTACAAATGATGAAAAAAAGGATCTCTTTCTAAAAACTATGACATACGAGGAGCTAGATAAACTCCTCGTCGTAGCTGTTCATAAAGAACTTAAAATTGAAAAATAATTAGAATGTTGAAAAGATAAAATCTCTTACGTAAAACAATCCATTTGTTTTTACATTTTTCGCTTCAATTTTTAAGACACCTTCAAAAAGGCTTCTTTTTGAAACATAGACTTCAATTTGTTTTGTATAGTTATGTCCATCTCTGCTTCTTTTATTATACCTTGTAATAACTTTTCTTACTGGTATCTCTCCGAGAGCTCCATCTGTCACAGAAACCAATGAAGAGTTTAAACAACCTCTTTCATTAACTTTACATCTATATTCATGGTCAACAAAACTTTTGATCTCAAGTAACCTATTATCTTTAAAGTTTTCTCTAGTTTTTAAAGATGTAGAAACTCCATCTTCATGGTTACTATTTGGGCAACCTATAGGTTGATCATTAAATAGCTTTGATGTTTTTGTAATTTGAACTTCAACCGCATCAAATCTTGGCTCAAGTCTTAATACTTCATTAGTAATCTCTTCTGTAAAAGTAGTCCAATAGTCACAATATACATCTGCACTTAACTTATAATATGAATCTTCACGATAGATTTTTTTCTGACCAGTTTTTAACTTTTCAGAATCTGTTGATAATTGATTAAGAAATTCATTGATATCAGCAGTTTCAAAAGGAATCACCTGACCTGGCTGCGTATTCGAATTATCACTCCCACAAGAAACGAGGAATAGACTCAAGGCAATCATAAATACTGTTTTCATTTTACACCCCTACATTTGATAAATGAGAATTATTCTTATCCAATGTGTCAACGAGATGTAAAGCAGGGTGTAAATATTACCTTAAGAGTTCGAAATTACTTAGGTTTTAGTAGGGTTCAGGACTAGATCTAGTCTGTACCATCCCCTCCACCAGAAACTCCAGAGAGCTTGAAGACTTCTTTTACTTTATTAAAAGTAAGTCTGATTTTGACATGTTCTTTGAGCTTATATGATTTTCGTTTTAATACTTTTTTAGGAAGCCTCGTTTTTAAGTCTTTATTCATTTTGATAACAATATGGTTTTTTTGAATCTGAATAACTTTTCCTTCAACATACATATGCTTAAGAAGCCCGGCCTCAATTGAACTAGAAAATATTAAAATTAAAAGAATCAATTTCATTTTTTCACAACCCCTTCTGCTCTCTTTATCACCAACTCTTTAGACTGAATTTTACAGACTAGTTTCACAGGACATCCAGTCTTTAGTTTCTTGCAAACGATAGGTAACTTTTTTTCTTCTTTAAATAAACAGTATTCTTTATCACCTCTTTTAATATTGAGAGGTTTATTTAGTTCTGTGGCCTGCACATTAAAAATGAGAGAAAGAAACAGAATTATCATCAACGTTGTTTCCCTTTTCCACTCTGCCCTGAAGAACCATCTTTGTTTTCAACAGGCATTCTTTCCTCAAGGCTCGCCAATATCCCTGGCTCTACTTCAACACCAGAATCTTTGGCACAATTTACGACATCGGGGCATTTCATTTTTGGTAAGGCCAAACAACCGACAACAGAGGTCATTGAAAGATTTTGTCCATAAGTACAAACAATCTCTCCATAACACATTCCAAGTTGGTCCGAAGGCTCTTTAACAACTATTGGTGGCTCAAAGTACTTGCACTTTTTATTATTAATAAATGAAGGTACATCACCAGCAAAACATACTGTTCCGCTCAAAAATATGAAGAGTGTAAGAAAAATCCTCACAAATTCACTCCTTTAATTGAAGTTTCACTTAAATAATAAGATACTTGAAAAGACGATAAATGAACAAAGGAATTTAAAAACTTACCATGAATACGACTAAAACTGTCGACTATAGTACGACAACTATTCTTGAAAAATCCGTTGTAGACTCCTTTGATGTCGCGGCCATTTTTTATAATAAACTCTATCTGACGAGGAAGGATTACTTTCCTGGCCTCTCTCTCAT
>JAGSHI010000045.1 GCA_023954635.1 Bacteriovoracaceae bacterium | reverse complement strand
TTTTCAATTCTCTTAAGTTGCTCGTCTGTAATGTCATTCCAAACACCACCTAACCAAATGTAGTTATAAAGTAGTCTTGCTCCTGAAAGTTCTTCAAAAATTCGAAGAAGGAATTCTCTATCCTGAAAAGCATAAAGGAATGGGGAAAAGGCTCCGAGGTCAATTGCATAAACACCAAAAAACATTAAGTGAGATGCAATTCTCTGAAGTTCTCCAACAATAACTCTAATATACTCTGCTCTTCTAGGAACTTCTGTTCCGAGCATTTTTTCAATAGCAAGGCAGTAACCCCACTCCATACTCATTGCTGCTAAGTAATCCATTCGGTCACAATAAGGAATGATCTGCCTGTACTCTAAATGTTCACTGTGCTTTTCCATACATCGGTGCAGGTAACCGAGGTGAGGTCGTGCCGTAGCTACAATCTCAGAGTCAGTTTGAATCTCTACTCGAAGAACACCGTGAGTGGCCGGGTGCTGAGGACCCATATTTAAGGTTAGAAGGTCAGATTTAATTTTTTCTAAATCTTGTCCGTCTCCAATCCATTTGGTTTCAAGATTTGTATTTTCTTCCATCTCTATTCACCTTCCGTTGTTGTTTTATTTGCAGCAGGAGCAGCTCCCTCTGGGTAGAACTCAGGCTTTTTCCAACTGTAAGAAACTTTCTTAGGTTCTGGAGCACCTTGCTTCATTTTTTCCCCAAAGTAGATGTCTGCTGAATTAATTTTATGCTCAGGATTTACTTCCATTCCAGCATATGTCTTTTGAACGACATAATCTTTTCGTAGTGGCCAACCTTCCCAATCCTGAGGACAAAGAAGTCTTCTTAGATCTGGGTGATTCCTAAAAATAACCCCGACCATGTCATAAGTTTCTCTTTCTAAAAAATCTGCAGATTTCCATACCTCACAAACAGAATCAATTTCTGGTGTTGCATCAGCTGAAGACTTTGAAAGTTTTGTTTTTAGAATTAATTCTAGATTGTTTATAAAAGAGGCAAGTATATAACTCACTTCAATTCTATCGTCGTAATCTGTTCCAGTGACGACCTGAAGAACATTAAATTCATTCCCAGCTGCACTATAAAGAAATTTACAAACATCTAAGATTTTCTCAGAAGAAACGAAGATTGAATCATCACCGACTTCAGCAGCGATATGCTCAGCATTTGCACCAGAGACAGCTGAGTTAATTTTACCAACTAATTCACTATGCATGCTTCACCCACTTGTCTCTTACTAATCTTTCGTTAGCAATTTTCTTTTGAAGAGTCATGATTCCCTCAATCAGAGATTCCGGTCGAGGTGGACAGCCTGGAACATAAACATCGACAGGAACAATTTCGTCGACACCTTTCAATACATGGTAGCCATGTTGCCAATAAGGTCCGCCTTTGTTTGCACAAGACCCCATTGAGATAACATATTTTGGTTCAGGCATTTGCTCATATAAAGTTTGAATTCTTGTGGCCATTTTAAGAGTTACAGTTCCTGCAACAATCATTAAATCAGCTCTTCTTGGTGTTGCCATAAAAGCTCCACAACCAAATCTTTCCAGATCGTATTTAGCTGCACCAGTTGCCATCATTTCGATAGCACAACAAGCGAGACCAAAGGTCATGGGCCAAAGAGAATTTTTCCTTCCCCAGTTTAAAAAGTCATCCAGTTTCATCATCACGAGACCGTCTTGCATGAATTCTCCTAAAGGTGCACGATTAGAAATCCCGACTATTAAAGGCCGGTAATTATATTGTAGTCCAAGTATGCCATATTTTTACATTTTGAGGGTAATATCGTCAATGAATCCTGCCGGTTTTTAAGCGAAGTTCAGCGATTACCCAACGGTGCAATAGACGCAATCCGCTAATAAAAAATGAATTCGATTGTGTTACTTAGATTACATAAATTTTGTACAACGATTTCTATAAGAGCTGTAAAAAGATTTGTATTGCCGTTGCCTAGGGCTTGCAGCACTACTGGCAGGAAGTCTTCCGAGGTTTTTTCGCATCAGGACTAAACGTTTTTGATCGTTTTGACACACTTTCCCCATAATCGTCTTATACTCTTTAAGTGCTGCGACAGGATATGGTAATCCCCAGGCACTACTTATAAAAGTGGCCTCACCGGGTGATAAATAAGGAAATTCAGCACTGCTTATATTGTAATCAACGAGGGCCTTTTGGTATGACCTGTTGTGTCTGCCAATTCTATAAAACTGTTCAGTCGCGAGTTTTTTAGAAAGTTTACCTGTTTCAGGGTTTTTAACCATACCGCAATTTGAGTTTTTAGAAGCTCTGGTTGGAAACAGCTCATACATAACTTTACATTCTACAAGGTAGGCTTCAACTTCTCCGCCTCTACCCTCTACAGTAGACCTAACAAACTCGCCGGGATCAAAGTCTCCAATATAGGGATTGAATGCTTTTCTGAAAGTGTAATGTGTTAATTCATGGGCCATATCTAAAACTGCATTGTAGTACGAATGAGTTTTATTAATAAAAATTGTCGATCTTGTTTCGTA
This sequence comes from Bacteriovoracaceae bacterium, assembly GCA_023954635.1. Classification (GTDB taxonomy): domain Bacteria; phylum Bdellovibrionota; class Bacteriovoracia; order Bacteriovoracales; family Bacteriovoracaceae; genus M0603. The sequence continues at coordinate 20,809 of JAGSHI010000045.1, read as the reverse complement.
TTGAATACTTTCAGGATCATTAGGTGAGAAGCGTCTTACAAGTGTTGTATCGAGCAAACTTCCTTCCCCGATTTCAAATAGATCTTCAATTGATTTATTTTCTTTAACGGCCTTTCTTGCGGCCTTAGAAAGTAACTTTTTTCCTGTTCTAGATTCAGAAAGAATTTCAACAACCTTTTTAATTTTAGATCTTGAGTTTTGTCCTGGGCGATACCATCTTTTACTTGGTACAAAGTCAGTAGAATCGATATCGATTACTCGTTGTTTAAACTTTCCAAATCCCCCTGCAGTAGCGGGAAGTGTGTAAATTAGAAAGAGAGTTACTACAATAGCCTTTTTCATTAAAAGACTATTCGACTAATTTCACCCCAATCTTTAAGAAAATAGAATTTTTAAATTAACTACGATGGTTTTACTGAAATGTTCTAAAGTTTATGAGCTTTACTTGATCTTCTTTCTCAATTTTTACGGGACCAAGAGAGATGAGCCTTCCGCTTCCAGGAGGGGCTTTCGCTCCGTGTGTTACCCTTAATTTAAATAAATAATCACCTTTTGGAAGATAAAATGAGCTCAATCTTAAATTGCCAGGTAAAGTTGACCAAAACCGTGTGTCTGCTTTCTCTGAAGCTTCAATACCTTTTGAGACTCCTAAGTATTGTAAGACTGCTGCATTTTTGGCCAAAAAGTCATTACCCCTGTTACCACCTTTCATGGCCTTATAAGTAGCGAAGCTAGCGGCAATTGCAGCTGCGTGCTTGAGGGCCAACCTAGACCCAACTCTTAAATAAGCAGATGAAGCTTCTTCAGATATGGCCTCTTCAGCAATATCTCCAAGGGGGTTTATTAAAGCGACAGGCCTAGTGTCTACTAGTTTTCCTGCAGGATTGTATATTTCAAGTTTGACATGATTTCTTACAGGTTTATTAAGTACTTTTGGTAACTCAAAACTAATTGCTGCTCCCGCAACAGTCGCTTCGCCCATCTTAATCCCAACATAAGAACCACTAGGATTATAACTTCCAGGTGGAGGTAATAGCCCTAACTTATTAGCCGCAAATACAGTTAATACAGCTGCTCCAATTCTTGCTGCAGCTCCTGATTTTGGATCATTCAAAGCTTTACCTAAACCAAAATATTTTTTATCGCCAATTTTTTTGGGAATCATCCCCTCTTGTAAAACGAGAGAAACATTATGTTGTTTTTTATTTTTCTTAACTTGTTTTAATATTTCTTTTGACGGTGAATAGATTTTCACAAGTTTTTTAAAGTCTCTTGGACGAATCTGTTTTGTAAGAGAAAGTATTTTGTAATTTAAAAAGTCTTCTAGTGACTTTTGATAGCTCGTTGGTGCTACATACTTCGCTTTAACATCACTTAATTTCATTTTTGGAAGTTTTTTAAAATCTTTTTTGAATTTTTTAAACTTTTTATTGAAAGTTTTATATCCATTATAGTTTTTTAAAAGTAAGTCTTTAGCGTCTTTATATAGTTGAAGTGCAATTTGCTGATCATCACGCAAGCCAATAGCTTCGTGTATAAGACCTCCAAATGTTTTTGCCATCATGTCATTCTTAAAAACACTCTCCCCTAGCTTTTCATTTTTAAGAGTAGAAAGGAATGAGTCCCACGCCACAATTTCAGCTCTTGCAGCTAGTATTTCCGTGTTTCTTTCACTTGGAGTTAAGTTTTTCTGAGGTATTTGTTTTTTAGGATCTGGAGAATATGCCTCGTACCAACCTCTTTGCCAGATAAGATAATGGTTTAAGGCCAGATAGAAGTGTATTAATGATCTTTCATAACTTGCGCCATAAAAGATATCATAATTATCGTTAGCTATGACTTTCTTCATTTTTTGAGAGAGTCTTTGAGTATAAAGTTTTTTTACAAGCGAACTTGCCTTATTTAAAACCATAACAGATTGATAATAGTTACCTGCCGCATGATGAATCATTCCAAGTTCCATTAACTTTAGAAGAGTCTCATTTTTTTCTTGGTAGTATTTGGATTTTTGAATTGTTTTCAAAGCATCCTTAAACTTACCAGTTTTAAATTGTGTCCTAAGTTTTTGTCTTGATTTTCGCCCCCCTGATGAACAAGAGCTCACCAGGAGAACAAGAATAATTGAAACTAATAAATTTTTAATTACCATCCAGAAGCTTTTTGCTCAGAGTACTTAGAGAGCTTAACTCTAGTTCTTAGTACCTCAACAGCTCTTTCAACATCAGTCATTCTAATGTTTACTGAATATTGCTTAAGAGTTTTTCCATCACGATTTTGTGGCTTCATATAAACGTTACCAAAAATCATCAAGTCAGCACCAGTTTGCTTTCCAACCATTTTTGCTGTGTTTGGATCTACCATTCCATCGTGCTGATAAGTAATTTCCTTAAGGATGTTTTCTCTAGCAGCTTGATCAACAAGAATGAAATCTCCAGATTGAGACATTTCATTCAAAAGTTCATCATTGATGTCATTAATTGGAAAGTAAGCTTCACTTGTAAGGTTTTTAACTTCACCAATAAAGACTGTAGGCTCTTTTCCATGCTTTCGCATATAACGTTTAAAACCTTTATGTTTTGCTATTTGTTTAACAACATCAATAATTACACTTTCAGTATCACCAGAAACCCACTTGTCTGTGATTTCCATGGCCTTCTCATCACTTTCAGCACTCCCTACTCGCTTGGCCTTAAAGCTTCCACAACTAGTAAATCCCAGTGTCAGCATCAACAAGATCATTGTTGTTTTTTTCATGTTTTATTCCCCTTAATTATATTAAATTTCACCTTTTTTAGCTTTTACAAAATTATTGCTGGCATCATTCATGGCCTTCTTCACTTTGGCCTTGATTTCTGGATCAGCCTTTTTAACTACAAAGTTTGCAGCTTCTTCGATTGCTGATTGAAGTCTTCCATTTGGCATTCTTAGGAAAACGGCACAAGTCCAACCAGTGAAGTCCTTCTTTGCACCTTTTTTCTTTAAGTACTTTCTTTTTTCCCAATAAGTTTTAACAACTGCCGCACCATGAATAAGCGCTTGTACTTTTTCAGCAAGAGTATTCTCTACATATTGTTTCAAGCTTTCAATATGTGGATTATTCTCATCGATATTTGCATTGCCTTCAGTTGTTGTGGCCAAAGACTTATCAATAAATGTTGCGATCTCTCCCGCAATATCAGCTCTGGCATTAGCTTTTGCGATATTACAGCTGATAGAACGACTTACCTTTGGCTCAGTTTCAAATGAGAAGAAACGAAACTTCTTAATGTCTTTTCCGTGGCCATTCGCCCAAACCTCCGCATCTTCAACCCAACCAGGTCTAGAGTTAGAGCTTGCGTCTCTCACTTCATAATCTCTTTTAATGTTTTCATGCTCTCTTTCTTCTGGCATTGCTTCTTTTTTAGTACTTGAACACCCTGTTGCTAAAATAGCTGAAAGAATGATTAAACTAGATAGCTTCTTCATAAATTTCCCCTTTATTCCATATTAAGTTGATCTAAATTTTCACTGATGAATCTCTTTATTGATGGTACTGCATTTTGATACGCTTGCTTTTGAGATCTTCCTGTTTGCAAAACCGTATGTGTCACAGCTCCAACTTCTTCACCATTTTTATTCATTGATTTAAAGGTCAAAAGAAATTTATATCGCACAAAACCTTTGACATTAAAAAACTGCTTTTCGCTATTTAAACCGCCAACAATTTTATATTGATGAGATCTTTTTTCCCTTCTTACGACTTTAAAGTCTTCATCTAATAGTTTTTGAGTGACCCAACTCGCAACTTCACTAATCTTCCCAACTTCTTTAAAATTAAGAAGGATTGTTGTTCCTTGTTTACTCTTGAGTCGCTTTTTCTTCATTATGTCAGAATAAGAAACAGAGCTTGAGTAGCGCCTTCCTTTTAAAATTTCATAACGCAAATCTAGAGCAGTACGAACTTTTAAAAATTTTAAGCACTTTGAAAGATCACTTCTTTTACCTAAGTCAAAATGGGTTTTAATTTTCTCATCAAGCTCATCCATTTTACTTTTTAAACGATCTGCTGCTTTTCTTTTATGGAGTGTGGCAAGAGCAAATACCGCTTCATCACTTTCCCAAGTTTCAGTAACTTCTACACCGTCAAGTACTGCCTCACTAACTTCTGTTACCTTTTGGAATGTATCTTCATCCATGCCACCAGAGAGAATTGAGTCACTATCACTTGATTGAGAAGAAGAAGTCGAAATATCGAGTTTTGACTTAACCTTGGTTTCAAAGATTTTTCCAATTCCCGCCCTCGCATTAACGCTCGCGTTCATTTGACCAGTTCCTTCTCCTACAGCACATAAAAGAGTCGGAGGACAGAACTCATCCGGAGAATTAACCCACTTGGGCTTTGTTAAAGCATTAGCTGAATTAAGGAGAAATAGTAATGTTCCAAAAGTAAAAATCGTTTTCAATTCAATGCTCCAAATAAAAATCGTTAATAGGCTAACTCAATAACTCCCTTGATTCATCACCTTTTTTTAATGCTTATTCCTATTTTGGAACACCTGACTAGATCAGTACAAAACTGTTCATTTTAATGAGTGTCTAAGCACATTTAGCACCCCTACTTGCACAATTCAGGACTCTCTCCTATAACATTAGATAATTTAAAAAAGGATAAATTTACCTAACAGGAGAATAATATGGAGCACAAATTACCAGAACTACCGTGGTCGAACGATGCACTTGCACCTCATATCTCACCAGAGACACTTGAGTACCACTATGGAAAACATCATGCAGCTTATGTAACTAAACTTAATGCTGGAATTAAAGGGACTGAATTTGAAGAGGCCTCTTTAGAAGATATCATCAAGAAAGCTAAGGGTGGACTTTTTAACAATGCCGCTCAAGTTTGGAATCACACTTTTTACTGGAATTGTCTTGCTCCAAATGCAGGTGGTCCTGCCACTGGTGCTGTTGCAGATAAAATCAATGCGAAGTGGGGATCTTTTGATAAGTTCAAAGAAGAATTTTCAAACTCTGCTGCAACAAACTTTGGTTCAGGTTGGACTTGGTTAGTTAAAGACGGAAGTGGAGAACTCTCTATCGTTAATACAGATGATGCCGATACTCCTATGACTCAAGGGCTAACAGCTCTAATGACTATTGATGTATGGGAACATGCCTATTATGTAGATTATAGAAATGCACGTCCTAAGTATATTGATGCATTCTGGAGTCTCGCTAACTGGGAATTCGTTAACAGTAATCTTTAAAGTATATAAAGGGTTCTGCCTTAGGCAGGGCCCTTTTATTGCCATATAAAATTGTCAAAAATCCCGCTTGTTACCCTTCTTTAAAAACACCTCTTTTTCGCATTTAAACCCTTGATTACATGCTTATATTAAATTTTTTGAGTCTTTTCATTGAGATCCTTTCGCAATTTTTTATAATAACGACATAAAGATTTTGTAGCCGTACGTAATGTGATTCGTCCTTTAAGTGGAATCAAAATTTGGACCTTTTCAATAGAAAGGTCACATAATGAGAATCGTTTCAATATTAACATTCATGGTTTTTATGATTGGACTGAGCTACAGATTGCTCCTTCCTGATCCAATTGTGAGTGAAGATGGTACTCAAGTTACAGAGAAGTCTTTTTTAAACAACACAGAAAAGTCAGAAGAGTCCCTTAAACAACTCAATGAGATTGAGGAGTTTGCAGAACTAAAGATTGCTGAACAAGAAAAAAAGGAAGAACTCGAAGATATGAGAATCATTCTCGATGATCTCATAAGCTTATGGGAGCAAAAAATCTTTGCTCCTAAATATAATATTTCAGATCTTCACTCTAGCCAATTCAAGATTAGCTCTTTGAAAAAAGAGTTAAATATAGAAGGAAATGCTCTTGATGGTCTGAAGGTTGAGCTCGTTTTCTACCTCTTAATTGAGGAGAGAATGTCTCTTGATGAAATTGCTTCGCTAGAAAACCCAAGTCTTCAAAAATTTCTAAATATGACAAATCTAGAATGGGAAAAGTTGAACGACTATATCGATTCAAGAGAATTTACAAAAAAGATTTTTACTTTCAAAGGAATGGGTGAAGAAGAACTCCCTCCAGAGATTTTAAAAGGCGAGAAAATAGGACGAAGTATAGCGGGATCTCAAGTTATGAATAATGATTTTGGGGCAAAGTTAAATGAAAAAGATGAATTTGAAGAAGGACATGGTTATGAAGACAATGAGTGAACAAGGGAAAACTGATACAACTTCAAATGAAAGATGGGATTTTTGGCGATTTCTCTTTAGAGGGAAAATATATCTTATTAATCCGGGCTTTCAATATAAGTTTATGGCCTGGGTATTGGGATGGGCCACTTTCTCACTTGTCGTATTTTTTCTTTCCAATTACTTTTTCTTTGATCAAATGATAGCGAAAGGAAGAGCACTAGGTCTGACAGCAGATCATGCTTATTTTATGCTCATAAATGATCAAAAAATATATATGGCAAGAATCTATCTCGTAGCAAGTACAGTCCTTACAGTTTCGATTACATTTTGGGGCCTTTTCTTTTCGCATAGGATAGCAGGGCCCATGTATAGACTATCAAGAACATTCCAAGATGCAGCAAAAGAAGGAAGAGATATTAAATCAGATATTCGATTTAGGGACTCAGACTTTTTTGCAGAAGTTCCCGATAGTATTAATACCTATTTCGAATCTATAGAGACAACCAAGGATAAGAAAATTAAATCTGTTTCATGATGAAACTTCCCTCTTTCATAATATTGATTTTCACTCGATAATGAGAGTATGGATTTAAAATATATTATTGGTGACCCAGTTAAAGAACAAAATGAGATTGATCAGTTATTAGGGTCAGTTAAGGCCAATGAAGAAAAAGTATGGATTTGGCAAGACAGCCTTGATGAAGAGGAAAAGCCTTTAGTCCATTTTGGGCTTCTCATTAAATATGATGACATTAAAGGAGTGGGTGAATTCAAACCTACTACTGAAGAAGGGTTCAACTTCAGACCAGAGTTAGAGATAAATGTTTATTCTCCTGGGTTTATGCTTTGGTATAAATTCTATCCTAAAGAAACTAGGGATAGAAAAGTCACTTTCTCAAGGCCTCCCCAGCTAAGTAAATTAGACTCCGAATTCGTTCAAAGCCTTGAGCTCATAGAAATAGAAAATGAGCAAGAAAACATGCACATGAGGCAAACACCTAGAATGCAGGCCAAAGGAAACAAGAGAGTTGGAGTACAAAAAGCAAATGACCCCCTTGAAAGATTACGTGAGTATGCCCTCTATGATATGAGTCAAACAGGAGCAGGATTTATTGTTGATAACCCTGCTCTCTATGAAAGAGGCCACAAAGTGGTTCTGCTCACAATGAACGGTAAAAAACTTGATTCACCTCTTCGAGGAAGAATTATGGCCGTCAGACAAATGGATGATGATGAAGAATTCAAAGTCGGAGTCATGTTTGATGTTCAAAAGAATAATTAAAGTTATTTGTTTCGAGTACCCCATTCATAGTTCGACTTTCCTTTATTTTTCTTACTTGGCTTGTAGTTAATAAGAACTGAGCTTCCTCGCGAATGAGATTGAGAGTATCCTAGATCTGGTTTGGAAATTGTTTTAAAAATTTTGCCACTACTCGATGGAGATCTCCCTCTCCCAGAACTGGTACTTTTTCCCCTTAATGATCTTCCCACTTTTTTACTTCTCTTCTTCATAGGTAATTGAGAGACACCAAAAATTTTACTTGTATCAGACGTTTTCAAAGTTGTTAGATTAAACGGATTGTAATACTTGATATTACTTTTCCCTAAAGTAGACTTGGATTTCTTTCCTCTTTTCTTATACTTTTTATATTTTGAGTGTGCGTGATGTCTGCTTTTCTTATTCTGACATTTCGGACAGCCCTTTTTTCCATTTCGATGATCATGAATGACTTTACCTTTCTGATGAGCCTTTAGAGCTGCTTTTAAGTCTTCAGTTGAAGTAATGATAAATTTATTCGCATCTTCTCTACTTCCCTTTCGATTGCCATGCCCGGTCTTAAAGTATTTTTGAAGTAAAGAATTATGATAGGCTTTTTTACTCTTTCCATTTTTTATAAATTCCTTTTTTTTGTAATTTGCATAATTCTTTTTACCCATCATGGCCTTGCAATAATCAGAAAAGGCTTCAGGTGGTAACTCAAAAGTTTTTCTATATTTCTTAGGTCTGCATTTTGTTGCATGCCCTTTTCCACTAGTTGAAACATTCTTCGGTGAGTTTCCATAACTTTCAGGGATTTCTCTTTCAAGGCTTCCGTAGGGAGATTGATATCCTCCCCTAGAGGAATATTTATACTTCCAGGCCTCTTCTAGCCCAGGAGGATTATCGTCGCTTGAGTCGACCTGTCCCTGGCTCGTTGTTTGTGAAAACAAAGTTAGGGGTAAGAATAATAGGACAAAAATGAGTAGTTTCATCACCCTTCATTATAGCGTGAAACAAGTATTCGAGAGCTCGCATCATGAATAAAGACCAAAAAAAACAAAGACTTAACTAACTCTCTTTGCTTTTTAGGCCTCTATCCGCATGCCAGTTATTTCAGGTATTTATTAAAAAACCTAAGGGTGTGACCATATTTTGCGACTTTATTTTTCCTTTTTCGCACACCATGTCCCTCATCCGAAAAGAGGATCAACTCAGAAGGAAGGTTTCTTTTTGTCATTTCATCATGAATTTGAATGGCCTCTCCTGCAGGAACTCTGGGGTCATTTGCACCATGAATAACCATCAAAGGTGCTTTTATTTTATCGAGAAAATTAATTGGTGAAAGCTTTTCGAGTGCTTCCATATCTTTATCTAAGAAACCATATTCACTTTCTCTCAGTTTTCTACGGTAATCAGCAGTATTTTTTAAAAAAGTTACAAGGCTACTCATTCCGACACTCGCCACTCCAGCATCATAAGAGCCAGCAAAGATACTCATTCCAACGAGTGTTGAATATCCTCCATATGAACCTCCCATTATTCCTACTTTTGGGACGTTTCCATTTCTTGACCAGTTTTTCCTTATCCATGTGGAACAATCTCTAATATCAGTTATGACATCTAATCTTTTTTCACCATTGTCTGAGTTGAGCCATGATTTTCCATATCCATCACTTCCACGAACATTTGGTTTAACTAAAATAAAACCTTCATCAACGAAAAGCTGATTAATTGGACTGAACCCAGGAAATGATTGGCTTTCTGGTCCTCCATGAAACTGGACGATAACGGGGCAAACTTTCTTAGCACATGACTTAGGTCTTTTAACAAACATCGGTATTCTAACCCCATCATGAGTTTCATAATACTCCAGGCTATCCTTTGAGAAGTTACTCGTATCAACTTCTGGATGGTTGGGCATTGTCCACTTAGAGTATTTTCGGGAATGCCAGTCATATACATAGTTTGTTCTAGGAGATTTGGCAGTCTCCACCCCTAAAGTTGAATACCTTCCATTGCGAGAAGTAAATCCAAAATAAACATGATCTGCATTTTTAAAAGATGGAACATAAATTTTCTTAAAGTTTTTTGCACTCATAGCATGAGCTTTATAGTAACCGTTATCGTTTGTTCCATATTGAATTCTTGTTCTGCCTCTATCCATTCTAAAGTATTCAACATTTACTTTAGAGTTCGTTAAATTTTTAAACTTACCATTACGAAATTTATAGAGTTGTCTAAACTCTCCAAATTTATTAGTTAGAACAATATACTCTCCTTTTCGAGCTCCAAACTTTACCCTGTATTCTTCATTTTCATCCTGACCAAATAATGGTGTTAGCTTTTTGGTTTTCTCATTCAGTAAGTAGTATTCAGCTGCAATATTTGTTTTCATTCTACCAACTAAAATTTCTCCATCGCTTGAAACGTCTCCAAAAAACCAATACCCTTTCTGATCTACTAAAAGAGTTTTCTTAGATGTTTTTAAATCGTATTTATAAAGTGAAAAATTCTGAGGTTTTATATCATTGGCTCGAAAGTAAAGAGTTCTATTATCAGAGGCAACATATTGAAGACTCACTTTAATTTTCTTCTTACGATAAATTGGAATTAATGGGCCCCCACTTGTTTTTTGCTTATAAAGACCTGAGTACTCATCTCCTTTGCTGTCTCGAGAAAGAAATAAGTACTTCCCGTCAATACTAAGACTCGATATGTAAGTAGCATCTTCCCCTCCTGTAAGTTGAGTAGGAAACCTTCTGGGGCCTGGAACCTTCCAAACTTGAGAAGTCCCAGTAACTTTCCAATTCACATAGAGGTTTTTCCCATCATTAGATATAACTCCGAGAGAAGTTTTACTAATATCCATCATGGTTTGAATTTTACTTATTAAGTTTGAATTAAGAGCAGGAGGTGAATATTTCTTTAAATCTTCAGGAGACACACTTTCTTCTCCATGACCTTTATATTCAGATGATTTCTTTTTTAGACTTGAACAAGAAAATATTGAAAGGGAAAATAAAATTAACACCAATAAAATCGGGCGATTCATGAAAACCTCCATATGTTTCACAACCGCCCTATTCTAACTTGGGGTTAATCAGGATGCCACTTCTCTTTGTGCTTCCTCAAGGCATTGCACAGTGACATCAAGTTCCTTGAGCGACTTACTCCAGTTTTTATTATGATCAAGTTGACCCTTAAAAACGTTTAGCGCTTCATCAAGTGAACGGTTCCATTCTCGCTCACTGTAGGTAAGAGACATTCTTCTCCAAAAATCCTCTTTAACTCTCTCTACCTCCAAAAGAGTCTGAGGGTGATTCCTAGTCATCAAGTGCATGCTCCTATAAAAATCCATTAGCTTTTCTTGAATTTTCATTCGAAGCGGAATCTGAGCACCGAATCGAGTACTATCCTTCTCAATTTGGCCAAGTAATGGCCTGAGCGGATGCTTTTTATATTGAACATATTTATATGTCCCGACTCCACCTAACACTAATCCCATCAAGGGTAGCTTCAGAAGAAAAAACATCAAACTCAACAAGAAGAATATAATCGTTTGATTTTTATCGAGTTTCATTTTTAGTTCCTTTAAAACCGGATGCTTTAACACCCGGTAATTTCCAAAAGTTTATTAAGCTACGACGACATCTTCTACATCAACAGGCTTTGCAATTTTAAGCTTTGCCTTTACCTCATCCAATAAGTCGTGATGACGGCCATCGATACTTTCCTGTTCCATCATCCTTAATTCAATATCGAGGTCTCCCCCTCCAACGTTCTCAAGCTCAACTTCAAGTCTGAGGGCCTGGTCTTTAAGTTTTTGGATCCCAGTATCAGAAGTTAAACTTCTAATCGATCCACCAAGTGAGCTTAAATCTTCTTGAAGTTCTTTTCTTAGTTTTAGAGCTTCAATTCGACTTCCAAGTAACCTAAGCTTCTCGCCAGATTCACCAATTTTGACACTTAACTCTTTTTCAATTCTTGAAGCTTCAGCAATATCGACTTCAAGTTTATCTACTTGAGTTTTTAGAAAACCAACTTCTTCTTTTGTCATTTCAACCTTGGCAATTATCTTTAAGGCCAATTCATCTTTACCTGCCTTCACAGCTTTTTCCATGTTCATGGTTAGCTCTTTCAGTTGCTGGTCAGACTCAATCATTTTCGACTCAAGTCTCTTCTTTTGGAAAACAAGATTCGTGAGGTTTTGCTTTATCTTCAACTGGCGATCTCTGTAATCACGAATTGTACCTTCAACTAAAAGCTGGTGATTCTCTTCACCTTTTGAAGCTACACTTTCCCAAAGGCCTTTCCATAACGTATTTAATCTTTTAAAAATGCTCATATATCCCCCTTATTAGAAATATAATTTGTTACTTTCTTCTTCTGGCATTACAAATGCAAAAACCAGGTAAGCAACAAAAGTTAAACCAAATGAAATAAATAAAGAGCCAACGGCCAATAACCTAACAAGCCCTAACTCAACTCCTGACTTCCTACTTATTGAACGACAAACCCCAAGTACTTTTTTCTGTTGATACTCAGCAATCTGATCTTCCCTAGGTAGAACCCAGGCCAGTAATAAATAAATCAGAAGACCTGAACCAAAGAAAAGGACACTGATAACCCAAATCAATCGAAGAACATTAGGATCCATGTCAAATCTCTTTCCTAGGCCTTCAAATACTCCTGCTACAACTCCATCTGTTGAACGAACCCACTTAGGTGCATTCACAACTTCATAATAATCTTTCATACTTACCATCTCCTCATATGTATATATACATACTACTACATACATGTATGCATGTATACATATATTTTAATAAAATATGACAATTCTATTGAAAATCCATGATTTATGGCATATTATCACCCATTAAGGAGCCCATTATGTCATCAGATTTAAAGAGAATTAGTTTAATGATTAGAGAAGAGCAATATGAAGGCTTGAGCTCAACTGGGATTAACCTGAGTGGACTCATTAGGGATTTAATCGATGATTACTTAAGTGAGCATAAAATTGTTCTAAGTGTTTCAGAGGAGACTAGACAACTTTATGACCTGATTATTTCGAATACGGGCTCAACAGATGATGATTTAGAGACTTATCTTAAGAAAGGTCTTAAGGATCTTTTGCGGGACAAGATAAAGTCTATGCAAAAGCTTGAGGAAAAGCTTTCAGACGATTAATTATAAAAAATTTGTTGAATTCAAATACATAGGTACAATAAGTGTATGGCAGTAAAACTATTAGTCACTCTCCCTAGCGGAAAGCAGGGATTCATTGAAGTTACCAAAGATTTCAAACTCATTGGAAGATCTGATGAATGTGACCTTATGCTTGATGATGATCGAAGTAGTGGAAAGCATTGTACTGTTTTTTTGAATTACGGCAGAACATACGTAAAAGATGAAGGTTCTAAAAATGGTACCTTTGTAAATGGAACAAGGGTTAGAGAGGAAGTAAGGATTTTCCTTAAAGACAAGATTCTTGTAGGAGGCACAAAACTTCAATTAATTAGTGAAGAAATGAGTCCACAAGAAAAGAATGCTCACTTTAAATTAAAAGATGGTGATAGTTTTACTCTTCCAGAGCTTAGTGGGACAGAAGTTGAAGACTTAGGAAAAATCCAGAGTTCCTCAACAGCGAAAGAAGAAGTTCTAAAAGCAGAGGAAGACGAAATTAAAAAAAATATGTTCAAAGACCTAGAGGACCTGACTCAAAAATCTATAGTGAAAAAGATTAGAGTCCAGACTAAATCAAAAAAAGACGAATCGTAATAAAATTATTTCTATAAAGATGAGTTTAGCTTTTCTCTAAGATCTGCTGATTCCCACGGCTTAATTAGATAACCATTAGCACCGGCCTGAATGGCCTCAATTATCTCAGGGCTTTCTGACTCTGAAGTGAAAAGAATAAAAGGTATATTTTTAAAGTTTTTAGAGCCTCTAATTGTTTTAATAAAGTCTAGTCCACTATGATTAGGCATATTGAGATCACTTATTATTAATCCGATTTCAGAGTCTGTACCTCTATGTTTTTTGAGTTCAGATATGGCCTCAGGTACGTCATTGGCCTTTAGAAGTTTTCCCATATGACCAAGAAGTTGGAGGTGATCCCTTATCAGCGAGTAATAAAAGCTGACATCATCAACAACTAGAATATTTGTGTATTTAAAAGCATCTTCATCTGATGACATTTCTATCTCCTGAACATCTATCTTCACCCAATGAGAGAAATTTTTCAATGCTTCTCTACCGGTGGGAAGAAACTCCCAATTCTAAGGTGTCATGTCTGACTTTATCTGTTATATTCTCCAAAAATTTATAAACCCTGACGACAGCAGAGGACGTGACCCATGGCAACAAAAGACCTACCTAAAAAATACAAAAGCATTGATACTGAGAACAAATGGCTTGAAAGCTGGGAGAAAGAGGGCGTTTATAAGTACGACCCAGAAGTTCCAAGATCAGATACATACGTTATCGACACTCCACCTCCGACAGTTTCCGGATCTTTACACGTAGGTCATGTATTTAGTTATACACAAACTGATATCGTTGCCAGGTACCAAAGAATGCAAGGCAAGAATATATTCTACCCAATTGGTTGGGATGATAATGGACTTCCGACCGAGAGAAGAGTTCAAACTTTATATGGAATTCGATGTAATCCGACTCTTCCTTATGACGATAGCTTTCAACTTAAAAAAGCGAAGTCAGGATCAAAGGATCAAAAAGAAGTTTCGAGAAAGAATTTTCTAGAAGCATGCCAAACCCAAACTGGTGAAGACGAGAAAAAGTATGAAGCTCTATGGAGACATCTTGGTCTTTCTTTTGATTGGCAACAACAATATGAAACAATTAATGATCATTGTCGTAAAATCTCCCAGGCTTCATTTTTAGATTTAAAAGAAAAAGGTTTTGTTTATTCATCAAAATCTCCAACTATGTGGGATACAACATATCAAACTGCAGTTGCCCAAGCAGAAGTTGAAGAAAGAGATAAGAGTGGTCACTATCACGACATCACTTTTAAAACTGATACAAATGAAGAGTTTGTTATTTCAACAACAAGGCCAGAGCTACTTGCTGCATGTATTGCAGTAGTTGCTCACCCTGAAGATGAAAGATATCAACATCTCTTTGGAAAACATGCCTATACTCCACTTTTCAACGTAAAAGTTCCTATCATGAAAGCGGAACATGCAGACCCTGAAAAGGGAACTGGTATTCTCATGGTGTGTACTTTTGGTGATACGGCCGATGTTGATTTTTGGAAACAATCAGATCTTCCATTGAAACAAATTATTGGTCGTGGTGGAAAGTTAATTGAAATTACGTTTGGAGAAGACGAGTTCACATCAGAAGATCCAGAAGCAGCTAATAAAGTTTACAGTGAGCTAGTAGGCCTTTATGCCAAGCAAGCAAAGAGAAAAATGGCTGAGCTTTTAAAAGAAGACGGTTCATTAGTTGGAGAGCCACGTCCCACAGAACAAATTGCAAAGTTCTACGAGAAGGGTGAACAGCCTCTTGAGTTTATTTCAACCAGACAGTGGTTTATTAAAATTCTTGAAAATAAGAGTTCTCTTATTGAGCAAGGTAAAAAAATTCAATGGCATCCAGAACATATGTTTAAAAGATACGAGCAGTGGGTTGAAGGACTTAATCAAGACTGGTGTATTTCTAGACAAAGATTTTTTGGTGTCCCTTTTCCTGTTTGGTACAAGCTGAATGAAGAAGGGGAACCTGATTATAATAATCCTATTTTTGCGACTGAAGATATGCTTCCTGTTGATCCTCAAATGGAAACAGCTCCAGGTTTTGAGGAATCACAAAGAGGGCAAGCGAATGGATTTATGGGAGATCCTGATGTGATGGATACATGGGCAACAAGTTCAGTAAGCCCGCAAGTTTCTAGTCATTGGAAAGTAGATCAAAAAAGGCACGAAAGCCTTTTTCCTGCTGACCTTCGTCCTCAAGCACATGAAATCATCAGAACATGGGCTTTTTATACGATTACAAAATCATGGATGCACGAGAAAAAAGTTCCTTGGCATAATATTGCAATTAGCGGCTGGGTTGTAAATCCTGATAGAAAAAAGATGAGTAAGTCGAAAGGAAATACTGTTACACCTGAAGACCTTATGACTACTTACTCTTCTGATGCCCTAAGGTACTGGGCCGGTAAGGCCAGACTTGGGCAAGATACTATTTATGATGAGAATGTTTTCAAGATTGGACAAAGACTTGGAACAAAAATATTCAATGCTTCTAAGTTTGTTATGATGCAACTTGAAGACGAGAATGGAACTCCTTGTGAAGTAAGCCTATCTGACATTACTGAACCCATAGATATGGCCTGGACTACAAAAATGAACAAACTTATAGAGGATACAACTAAGTCCTTTAATAAGTATGACTACAATATTGTTCTTTCAAATGTAGAAGCCTCTTTTTGGGAATTCTGTGATCTCTATTTAGAACTTGTAAAGACGAGGGCCTATAAGCAAAGAGAGCTGCCTTCTGGTAAATCAGCACAAGCCACACTAGAGTGGACACTTAAGACCTTTCTTAAATTGTTTGCTCCTTTCCTTCCTTACATAAGTGAAGAAGTTTGGAGTTGGAACTTTGCCAGCAAAGAAGATCAACCTTCTATTCACAGGGCCCCATGGCCAGTTGTTGAAACTGGAGAGGCGTTTAAGCAGCCTTCAACTCAACTTATAGATCTTGCGAAAGAAATTATGATGGTTGCCAGAGGTGAAAAATCGACTCAGCAAAAATCTCTTAGATGGCCTATTGAGAAGATGGAAATTAGTGGAACAAAGGAACACCTGGAAGCGTTTAAGTTATTTGAAGGTGATATTGTACTTGCTGCTAACTTAAAAGGTAATCCAGTCACTTCAGAAATTTCCGAAAAACCTTCTGAAACGTTTTTTGATGCGAAAGTAACTTTAAGTGAAACCAAAGAATAAAAACTACAACATAGTTCTTCATGGTGGGGCCGGCGCTCTTGCGCCCCACCTTTATACACCTCAGGAAATTAAAGAATATAAAGAGACTTTAGAAGAGGCCATGAAGGTTGGAACTTCCCTACTCGAAAAGGGTGGGAGCTCTCTTCAAGCTGTAATCGAATCTGTTGTTGTTTTAGAAAATTCTCCTCTCTTTAATGCTGGAAGAGGATCTGTTTTTTCAAGCGATGAAACTATTGAGATGGACGCTTCCGTTTCATGTGGAGAGAGAGTTCAAACAGGTGGAGTCACAAATGTAACTCGACTTAAAAATCCTGTTCTTGGAGCGTACCATGTTTTTGAAAATTCAAATCACGCACTTTTATCGGGAATGGCAGCTGATTTTTTTTGCAAGAAAGCAGGTCTAGAGCATCAAAATGAGTCTTACTTCAAGACTGAGAAAAGATTAGCTCAACTTTATCAAGCTAAAGAGAAAAATATTGTTCAACTTGACCATAGTGACAAGATGGGAACTGTTGGAGCTGTCGCGATTGATGGCAAAGGTAACTTGGCCTCTGCAACTTCAACCGGCGGAATGACAAATAGATATCCTGGTCGAGTCAGCGACACAAGTATTCAAGGAGCTGGAACCTACGCTGAAAATGGACTCATAGCAATCTCAGGAACAGGTACAGGTGATGTCTTTATTCAAAATGTGTTTGCCTACGATATGGCGGCGATGATGAAATATGCAGATATCCCAATGCCTGAAGCCGCACAGAGAGTACTTGAGAAGTTAAGGGATAAAAATGGTTCTGGTGGCCTAGTCGCTATCGACAAATTTGGTTATGCCATCTTTCCCTTTAATACTCGCGGGATGTTCAGAGCTTGGCTTGATGAAGATGGCGTTATACAAACTGGAATTTTTGAATAAAAAAAGGCCACTCGTAAGTGGCCTTCTCTTTAAGCATTTTTTTATTGTTCTTAGTTGTTTCTTACGTTTTTAATTCCTGAAGAAGAACTGTTTCCGAAAGTAAATCTTGCCATAGACTCACACTGAGAAATAACTTCTTGAACTGAATTTCCGTAAAGAGTACCGACAACAAACTGATCGTATGTCATACCTGGGTCATCATCGATATGACAGACAGCAGATGTTTTTCCAAAAGTATCTCCAATATACTTTAATTTCTTAAAGCCTTGAGAAGAGTTCACTCCATATTGTGAAACGGCCATATCTTTGCAGTCTTGTTGAATTCTTTGAAGAGAACCAGTTAGTGTTCCCATAACAAATTGATCAAAAGTCATACCTGGATCATCATCAATGTGACACTCAGCCGTGTACTCATTCATTGGAGCAGGTGGATTTCTTAGATCATCCAATTGTCTCTCTAGTCTAAAGATTCTGTCTCTTAACTCTTGGTTTTCAGACTGAAGAGCAACATTATCTGAAGATAACCTTTCATTTTCTCTTCTTAAACGTCTCATAGCTTGACCATTTCCAGGTCTATTTCTTGAGTTTTCTAAATCTAGTTGACACTGGTTAAGATCAGCTCTTAATTGTCTGATAATTCCTCTGTTTCCAGGTCTATTTCTAGCAGCAGCAAGATCAGCTTCACACTGATTTAAGTTTTGTCTAATCATGCTCTGATTTTGACGTGCTGACTGAAGATCAGAAACACACTGTTGTCTCTCTTGATCTACAATGATGTTTCTCTGTTGTAGTGTTTGAAGTCTTGTTCTCATCCGTTGGATCTGTTGGTCACAGCTATTTCTGTTTCTAGGATCTCTTGGATCTCGTCTTTGTTGAGCATTGGCGACAGTGCTTAGTCCGAGTACGGCAATTGATAATACGGCTAGTGTTTTTTTCATTTGAATTCCCCCTAATAAATGAAAGTATGGCGAAAAATAACATGCCACTAGGGTCCAAACAATCGAAGTGAAATAATTTCAACGAGCTGTATTTAAAAGGTTTTTGATTATTTATCTAGGATGTTTTCTTTGACATTCACGAATATTGATCATTAGATCTTGATCAAACTCTTCAATCAGTGGTCGTGTGAGATCCACAATATTACTATTCTTTCTCATGATATTTACGAGACGACATAACAAAGTCATCTCTTCTTCTGGTCGAATGACTTTCCAACTAACAACATCATACTTAGATTGGTAAAAGACCTTCCAGAGTAATTCTCGGTACTCCAATCGGACCATTTTTCCAGATTCTTTTGAAAGTTCTTGCCCTAGTTCATCATTATGAATTGAAAAGTTCCAAGTTAATTGATCTCCACTTCCTAAATCTAAGATTCCTTCATAGGTTTTTGGAAGAAAACCTTTCTTGGAAAGCTTAACGAGTTTACCAACTCGATGGCCTTGAGAATAACTATAAGACAAGAGAAGATATCCAATTCCGCCTGTGAGAAGGCCAATTAGAACAACTGAAATGATAAGCTTTTTCTTCATAGATAAAAGTTACGTGAACGAAGATGAATTAACAAGTTTTGCATAAATAATTTACTGATCGATAGACATCTTAAGCTTAAAGCGCCCTGTTTTACCTCTTATTACAATTGAAGGCAGAGGAGTTCCGTCAGCTTTTCTTAGTCCAGGAAAAGTATACATTTTAAGAATATTTACTTTTCTTTTTCTAGTTTTAATAAATGCTGAAGGTGCCGTTACCATCATTGCAGGATAAGGTTTGTTAACATCGTCTAGATAGTTCCATGCATTTCTTTTAATGTCTGGGTGAATTTGGTTTAGTTTTCCAATTTCAAACCCTAAGAAAGTTTCTTTACGATCAAGAAACTTTAAAGTGTTGCTTACCTCGACCATTGAGTCGATTGGGTCTAGATAGATTTTTTCACGGTTATTCAATTGAACAGTTTCAAGAATATCATCGTCCATTCTCTCAAAAATTCTATAAATTAAACGACCATTTCCCTTAGTGAATATTTGAACAAATGTTCTTCCATTCTCAATTCCGATTCTAACTTTTTTAACCTGTCTTACGACATCCCAAATTGAAGTTGAAAACTCTTGGCCAGCGAGATCTCCGAAACCTTTCAAGATCACACCTAGGTCTCTCGCTCCTACTTCAAAGTCACCGAGTTCACTCATATACTTAAGCATAATGAGAACAAGAGATACGTTAGAAGAGTAACGAAATTTTCCAGGGTCCATTTCTTGAAGCTCTAAGATTTTTTCCGCCATGTCCTCGATTTGATCATCACTGAGGTCCATATTTGTAAAACTTCGAGTCATTTGATCTCGAGGTCCCAAACTATCGTAGAAAGCTTGATCTTCATCTACTTCGACTTCAGTCTCACCACGTTCATTATTTCCAAGATCACCATTTCTACTCAACGTTGAAGTTGTATTTGAACTTCCTCGACCGTTATCAAGTAATGGTTGGCTCTCATCACTGCAAGCGACAAGATTAATAGAAATAAGGCAAATCAATGCCAGATTGATTAGTGTTTTCAGCTTAGAAGTCCCCGTCATTGAGATTATTAAATGATGAGCATTTATACTCAAAATCCCTATGAGATTCAATACTTATGTAATTTCTACACGACCTCTAGCACAAAATTTTAATTCAGTTTAAAGAGCCAGGTCTTTGAGCTTTTTCTCACGAAAAAAGAGAAATAATGGAAATGAAACGCTAATGGCGACAAAGAGTCCTCCAGCGATATAAATCCAAACTCTTTTCATACCGATTTTCTTTGATTCGATAACCATCCAAAGAGCACAGACTAAAAAAAGAACAACAATATCTAAGGTAATGGAGCGACTTGCATGATTCACCATAGTGTCTTTTACGAATTGGACTAGACCGCCAGTCTCAGGAGAGAGGTAAAAAACATTTTGGGTCCAAGTCACGAGTAGCCCAATTACGGCCAAAATAAGATAGGCCCACTGAGTCTTTGATATCTTTTCCATTTTTCACCTCTAAGACATTGGATTCATCTCTTAAGTTACTGAAAATTAAAGAGTCTGTCACATTTATAACACCCCTGAAGATCTTACAGAATAGAGAGAGTTGGGCTCGAAAATTTCGTATAATGTGAGCATGAAAAACTTAAAGCTATTAATGTTACTGTCTCTTTTCATCTCTATCCCTAGAGTTTCCCCCGCTCAAGTGGATCTAGATGAGGAAACGACAGAAGCCCAACTTGCAAGATACAAAGATACTTTAGAGTCATATAAAGAAAATGATAGTATCAATATGGATCTTCAAAAGATGGAGCATGAAAAGGAGCTCATCAGGCTAAAGGCTGAGTTTGCTAAGGAACTAAAAAAGCGTGATCGATTAATAGGAAGTCAGAATAGCCAACTTCAAAAGCTTAAAAATCCAGTTTATCGGCCAATAAAAGTTCAATATACAGGT
>JAGSHI010000025.1 GCA_023954635.1 Bacteriovoracaceae bacterium | reverse complement strand
TTTTTATACCATTGAACAATTTTAAACTCTGAAGAAAATGAAAAGGACTCATCTTGATAGTTTTTGTTTTTAAGCAACTTGGAAGAAAAAGGTTCCAATTTAACTGAAGAACTTAAACAAGAACTAAGAAAAAATATAAAAAGAAATTTAATGGCATTCACATTGGTAACTTACCAATAAAAAACTGACTCGTCGAGTCGTACTGGTGGAGGTGGTGGGACGTCCGTAATACTATGTTTTTGCTAATGCGAAATCCGAAAGGACTACAAAATACTACAATGCCCCACATTCTTACTGCTTATTCAACATCCATTTATCTAAGTTGAACTCTAAATGAACTTCAATAGATTCCCCGTCAGATAATTTTTCCTTTTTTCGAACAGTTGAATTAATCGGTAGAAGGTAGGCCCCAGCTTTAGTATCGAACCACATCGAAGTATTCCAAGTGGTCTCACATATGGAAGCAGTAGTCCTTAATCGTCCCCACCCTTCTTCAGAGTCTTTGTGTGCTTTTCTAATTTCATTAGAAAGTTTTTTGGAGATAGTAATAAAGTGCCAGGCCCCCTTTCCTTTATCTTTCCAAAGCTTTCCCCTAAAAGAATAATTTAAAAAATCATTTTTTTTTGGAGATTTACTATTCATATTTCTCTGCTAATTTTTATAAGATATTTCCAAATGAACAATGTTTGTTAGCGGAAAGCCATTCCTCTTTTGCGGCGGATATGGAGCTATGATTGAGAACCACATCGCTGCAGCTTGGAAACACGTCTATCTTTATACTGTAGATAGGTACGAAGAACCTTTTCGGGCCTGAGTTGAACTTGCAAATGGCCGGGACATTTTTGATCAGCTTGGTATTAGCAGTAAGGCCATACTTCTTGCCAAGGGGAAGCTGCTTTGTTGATTCTGCGCCGGATTTATAACAAGTAATCATTGGGTGCTTAGCATTGCTTTTTTTATTAGCATTAGCATTGGCAGCGCCCCCCGCGCTGGAAGCAGAGGAGGCAGGGTCCGCGGCTGAGCCGGAGGAACCTTTTGTCACGCCGTAATAAGCGTTGGTGTTTAAATTCTTAACTCGCACTATAGGTGAGGCTTTGACAGGGGCGGAGCTAACAGAAGAGCTGTACTTACTAGCCTTGCCTGAAATTCTGGGCTTGCTGCCGCTGCCATATTTATTGGAGTAGGAGTTTTTGAGAATACTCTTATGAGTTGAGCGACCGTAAGAAAGCGCATCCTTAAATCCACTTCCATAGTCCGGGGACGATGCAGTCGGCATATTCGCCCAGTTTTTTGCGGCATATCTGGCGGCACGGTTGGAAATACGATTAAAATAATCCAAAGTAACTTTCATATTTCCTTTCACGTGCTCTAGCCCCATGGGTGACAAATCTAAGACTTCTGTTTTTCCCATAATTTTTTCTTTTGTGATGGGAAATGAGTCTGAAAAAGTTAAGAGCTGAATCTCTGTTTTGAAATCTTCACTAAAGCCAATTAGAAAAATCGAAAGATTATCGCGCATTAGAAAAATCAAGGCATCATCCCAACGGACATGGGTCCAACTTCTAGAAGAAACTACTCGTCCCACTTCTAAAGCTTGGGGGCCGTATCTCTTGCCAAATTCTTCGATTAAAGCCTTCCGCCCTTTTTCATTACTTTTTTCCATCGTTTTATATTTTAATTTGCAGGATACTCTATAGGGATAAGTCATCCTCCGGGAGTAGAGATGTTCTAGACAACTTTGCCGATTTTCAGCGCTTCGATAACAACGCTTATCCAGCTGAATGAGCCTACCTTGAGCCGCCCGAAAGGAGCCGGTTTTTTTAATCTCTTTAGAAAGACGGTTGTCTGACCTTAGAGCACTAGGCGGGGGAACGATTGGACCCACAAGGTTATACTTGTGCTTAATTTCCTCAATCTTTTTAACTTCCGCATGGAGATGGCCACTGAACTCCTCTGGAACTGCTGGAGTCACATTATCGTGGTAGTCTTTATTATTATAAGTGCTCTTCTTATAAGCCGACATATTTTGATTTAAACATAAGTGCTCAAAATCATCCCAAAACTGTCCTTCAATACTTTTAGATTGAGAATCAAATTGAGTTTTGTAACCGGCGCAGCTAACGAATAGAAAAAGTGCTACTAAGTAAATCGCTTTCATAAAGATCCATCCAGAAAAGGTACTATGACATGTTCCAATCTCAAGTTTATTATATATTAAATACTTTGCTACAAGTTAGAACTATACCTCCTCTCTACAGTTTTTGATATATCAAATTCGCAGACCGTGGTGGAGGTGGTGATTGCCTCGTTACTAATTTAAATTGTTAATTGAAAAATGAAAATAACTACAAAGTACTACAATCAGAGATTAAATACTTGCAGAGAGACTTTTTCAATAGATTACATTTTTTTACAAGCAATCTCATTAATGACACGTGCCCATTTTAATTCACAAGCGTCTTTGTAAAAAATTTTTGCCGCTTTCTTATTCTTTTTATATTTCTCTTCAATAATAGCTCGATTAAAACATCCGGATACTGTTCTAGACATACCTCTTTTATCTCTGTGACATGCTTGATCAATTAAATTCCAATCGCGATTATTGAATCCATGTTTTTCAATATTTAGCATGGCAATTCCTGCACAGTTCTCTAAGGCCTGGTGACCACCAAGGTCACAACCCATCTGATAGGCATTTCTAGACGCCACAAGGT
Organism: Bacteriovoracaceae bacterium; assembly: GCA_023954635.1. GTDB lineage: Bacteria > Bdellovibrionota > Bacteriovoracia > Bacteriovoracales > Bacteriovoracaceae > M0603. The sequence goes on along the minus strand of JAGSHI010000025.1, from coordinate 33,514 downwards.
TTTTAAAATGATATTTTTCAAGATGAGCAAGGAAACCACAACCTCGACTTTCTTTCATAATACAAGCTTTATGGTAGTAAATACGAGCGTTGTTAATATCTAGCTTCCGATCATAAAAAAGACCTACCCCGGCGCAAGCTCGGCCGTAGTTTTGGTCACAAGCCATTTGTAGATATTTAATCTGTTTGATCTTATCTTTAAGTGTGTATTCATAAAAACTCGCTAAGTCATAGCAGCCTTCTAGATATTCTGGCGAGCAAGACATTAATCCATACTTTTCCATAAGTTTTAAATTCTTAAACTTGGGCCAGTAATAAACTTTTGATAAACGATTACAACCAGCAAGACTTTTTAAGTTTAAGCATGCATACTTTGCGTACTCCAATGCTTTATTCTCATTCTTCATGCTAACTAAATTAGAAGCTTTTTCAGAAGCACTTATGCAAACCTTGGGATCTTTGTGATTTAAGCAAGCCTTATCCATTAATGAATAAAGACTTTTCACAATTTTCTTGTTCTTCCAAATTTGCTTTCCGTCTCTATACCGACGAGAAACATACTTAGTACAACTAAGACCATATCCAAGATCACAGCCAAGTTTCAAATAATTGAGCCCCTGTTCTTTTGTTTTTCCCGGAAAGAATAAGAGACCTAGGTTATAACAACTTTCTGCATATTTTAGATTACAACCTTTTTTAAATCCATCTTTGGACTTTAGGACTTTATGAAAATTGTCTCTATATATAACACCGTAAAGATTACACGCCTTACCACTGCCGTATCTTTCACAAGCATCAAGGGCATAAACTGCTGCCGGATAATATTCTCCTTGTGAAATTTTCTTTTCTGCTAAGTCATAACAAGTTGTTTTGGACTTACATGACTTTGCACTTTGAAAGAGTTGTCTTTTTAAATCAATGATCTCTTGATTTTTTTGTTTAATTGTTTGGTTAATATTTCCTTGCCTCTTTTGCATGACAAGTTGATTCAATTGATTATTAATTTTTTGAATTTTTGAATCAATTTCCTTTTCTTTAGTGCTTGAATATTTACTACTTAGTTTTGCAGCTATTTTTTTCTTATAATTAACAAATTGTATATTTAATTCTGGATTTTGATATTTCTTCTCATCACTTCCAGACGTTTCTTTGCAATTATCATCACGAACACTTACTCGTACAAAAGATGAAACCTTCCCACTGAGTTCTTCATCACAGCGCTCATTGAATTTGGCGAATTTGTGAACAAATCTACACTCTTGAATCAACCTTTTAAGGGCCTGCCCTTCAGATAGAAAGTAGGATTCTTCACGACTTTCTCCGTAGCCCCTGCCCGTAAAGAAGATCCAGCCGCCGGCCTGAGACCTGCCTTCTTTGGCAGCCCATTTTTGTCCCATTTCATCTGTTTGTTCAACACATGGATTTGAATTCGCGATAGATTGAGAAGAAAATATCATCAACAAACTGACTAATAAACTTTTCATAAAACCTCATAAACTAATTTCAAAAATTTTAATCTAGAAAATAGACAAAGAATACGATGCGAAGCGTTCATAGTGGTGGAGGTGGTGGCAGCCTTATAAGTAAATGTTATTGCTGGCGCGAAAGTCGAAATTATTACAAAGTACTACGATTTGTTACTTTTTCATCAAAGATTCATAGTTCTTTACAAATTTATCTTGTTTTATCTTTTTTAGACTTGTCCCGATTAACTTCAGCGGAATTTCATCGATCGATTTAAATTTTATACAAGCTCTTTTTGTTTCCAACTTATTTTTCTTATTGGAACAATTTTCAATAAAAGAATTTTTTATTTTTGGGTCATTATAAACTGCCGTCAATGTCATCGTCATATTAGCTTTTCTATTTGAAAGACTAGCAAACATAAGAGGCTTTTTATTGTAAGTGTTGGGATAAAGTTTAAGAGGTAATTCAAAGCGAATCATATCGCCATCTAATACTTCTTCAAACTCACTAGAAATATTTTTCCTAAATACACTTAGTATTTCACTGAACTCTGATCGTCTTTTTTCGGGCAGAGTGCTTAGAAAGTTTTCAATTTTCTTTTTCATATCACCTATATAACAAGTTAAGCGTGACTCAGCAAGTCGTGGTGGAGGTGGTGGGAATCGAACCCACGTCCGAAACAACGTCAAAATGAAGCGCTACGTGTGTAGTTCACATTTATCGCCAGTGAACAAGGCTGTCCGATTTACGTGCCATCGACAAACCCCAGTGAGTTTTTAGCGAGGAGACCTGGCAGCCTCGAAGATTAGTTAAACTGCAATCTTAACAATTTTGCCTGATTCTGTTTCTTGGCACAGGCGCCTCATGAATGGGATCGCTAATTAAGCGGCCATTGCAGCTGGTTCATAAGAATCAGCAATTATTATGTGGTCTCCTTTTTACCGGGCCTGGAGACCAACCCGAACACGCTCCTCAAAAATCTGTATGCCTCGTCGAAGCCAGGGCACCCCCAGATAAGGAAAATAAATGTCTTTCGCAACAAGTGCTTACATAAAGATAATAGCAAACAGTCTTATTACAAGGCTTGTTTGTAACACGGATAGGGAAAGGAGGCAATAAGTAGCTTTAATTTCGGTCACTTATCACAGGTGCAAGTACACCGATCTCGATTAGTCAGCCATCCACAGCCACAACGACCTTGATGAAGACGCTTCATACAGGAACTCTTAGCAGAACATCCCCCTTGGGTGTTGTCACTGATATGAGCACAGGTCTCTCTTTTCTTCTTAGGTTTTGAGACTTTTTTAGTAGGCCTAGGGGTCGGCGTAGGCGTCACTTTTTTCTCTCTCTTTGTAGCCGTTAAAGTAAGAGGAGAACCTGAAGAAGATGAACTTCCATATTTCTTTTTCGATCGATTTGAATTTCCGTAACGACTTTTTGACTTACTAGAACCAGAACCAGAACCAGAAGAATTTCCAAACTTCTTTTTGTATCCAGAACCAGAAGATGATCCAGAGTTTTTAGGAGCATACTCAGAACCCCCACTCGTTCGAAACATTTTTTGCCTTTCTTGAATCTCTTTCATGGGATTACGATTAAGAACATCATTGGGATCATTGAGTTTCTTTAATGTCCCTGAAAGAAAATTCTTTTTATTTCTTCTGGCTTGCCTTGCATCTTCTCGCTTCCACTGCTCTCTTTGCTTTTGATATTTGATTCGAGCTATTCGATCTCTTTCTTTTTTCTCAGCTTCTTTTCTCTTTCTCTTTTCTGCGGCCTTTTTGTCTTGGGCCCTCCAAGTAGGCCTCATTCTTTTAAGGTGAGCCTCATCATTTTTTGATTTTTGAATATACTTTTGAGCTTTTTCAAAATTATTTCTCTTTTTTTCAATTGAAGCCAGTATTTGAAGATGCTCTTTAACACTAGATCTTTTGTCAGTGTACTGAGCAGAAAGACGAATAAACTTTTCCTGAAGTTCGAGACCTCTATCTCCAGGAACATAGAGAGTGATATGCCTAGCGCAAGTTAAAAAAGTACTGGCAAGAGTATAGAAATGACCACTATAGACTTTCCCAGGTTTTTTATAAGATGCCCCAATAAAATTATCGTGCGCCTTCTGCCAATCATTAATCGTAACTTCATCAAATAGATTATAGTATCTTGCATTTACTCTAGGCTTCCATAATCCATGCGGAGGATATTTAGCAGTAGGATTTGTTGCCTGATAGGCTGCCCAAGAGTTTTTCTGACACATTTTACGAAAAGATTCTAAGTATTGATTGGCATAGGAAGAACGCTCAAGATGATTCCCATATTTTCTTAGCAGTTCTTTATATTTTCTTGCATTCACCTTGCTAGGTTTACACAAGCTTTTATAATAGAGTTTACTTTTAGCGGTATCAAAAGATTTTTGAGAGCAATAATACATTTTTTTTAGCGCTTCAATATAATTTAACTTTACTGCTTCAGCAAAAAAATCAGATGCCCTCTTATCGTCTATACCAATGTTTTCTTTTTTATGATCAACATACCAACCGTTATGTAAAATTTCAGCAGCATCGTATTTGTCTTTGCCAGTAGCATCGCTTTTTTCTGCCTTACGAACAGTTTTCTTATAATAAGTTTTTGATCCCCAACCAGTAATGGTGTGGCCACAACCAACAAGAACAACTGAACATAGAATGCAAAATAATATTTTTTTCATGAATTAAGTTTACAGAGACAATTTTTATTTACAAGAGAGTAAGGATAGGAGTTAGTTGACTATTTCGCTACTGACAGAACTTCAGACGTACCTTTCATAAACTCACCGTGAGGAACATCAATAATACCATTGGAGCATTTTATTCCTTTTGAAGCATTCGTTGTTCGCGAACAATCGTCACCCCAAGAGTTTTTGAGTTTGTAGCTTACATTACATTTGGACCCATCCCAAGAGGCCTTCATCCCGACAACGGCCATCGCATGACCATCACCTTCTTTACAGCCATTTTTAAACATTCCCAGACATAGTCCTACAACCATAGGTGTATCTTTCACTAACGATTCTTTAAGTGCATCTGCCATTTTGGCTTCTCGTTGAGCAAGAGGATACTCTTTCAGTTGCTCATCTTTCATTTTATAAGCTGTCATCTTCAAGTCACTTACGTTGGTTTTATTCTCAGGATTTTTACAGTCAATCACTGTATTCCAAAATGGATTTGGCTTTTTACTAATATCATCAAGGATATCACCAAGACTATCAGTGAGGTTTGAAAGGGCCGTCATCGCATAGATGACATCATTGTCTGTTGAGCACTGAACAACACCATTTCTAGAATATTTTTGAAGGAGTTTATCTTCAATCTCTTCAGCTAGACATTGGTTGTAATTGTCATATTTTTTAGCGGCATCAGCAATCATAGCCTCATTATTGTGTTGTGAAATATCATCAGAGTGTTTTCTGACCTGCTCACGCTCTTCATACTTAAATTTTCGAAGGTCACGCACTTGCTCCATCATAGCTAGAGTTATATCACTCGATTCTCCTGTCTCACCTGCAATGAACTTTAAGAGATTTCCATCACTGGCCTTCATTCCTTTATCTTTTCTTTTTCTGGCCTTATCAGTATCAAATAATCCATCTAAAATTCCTTGGTAGTCTTGTCTTTGCAATTCAGCAAGGCTAGACCTACGTCCAATTGTACCGCTTCCCTCAATCGTTCCTGCAAAGTCTTCTTTCATATAAAAGAACATGGTTCCGGCCTCTTCAGAATTTAAATCACCAGACTCTAAAAGATTAAGATACTTATCAGGAGTGTTAGTTAGATTGTCTTTATATGGCTGAGTTCCTGAGCCAAATGCCTGAGCTTCCTGCGGAGATACTTTGTTTTTTTTCAAAGTACGTAATAAACTTTTTCTTCTTTTTTCAACTGTGTCTGAATTACAGGGCTTAGTCGTTCTTCCCCAACAATTCTTTAAGTAAAAAAGATCTCCACGCGCTTGGAGTGCAACGACACCTTCTCTCGCCTCTCTTGCTTTACTTACAATGAGACCATTTGTTGAACCTTCAGCGACTTTTCTTTTAAGGTAACTATTAATTCTATAGGGACTAAGGATTGGATTACCTTCTGTCGTTACTAATTCTTTAGGAAGAGTTTTTCCGTGATGTAATATCCTTTCTTTTCTCTTCTCTACTAAAGGAGCAATCTCTCGGGCCTTAGCAAGAACAACAGTATCATCAGTTCTGATAGGTTTCCCATCATGAACCTGACTTACAATCTGTACAGCTCTTACACGCCCAACTCTATTTACAATTTCTTGATATTTTTCTTGATAAGGACCTTCATTCATAGAGAACTCAGAATCAAATCTTTTCATGACATCAATTCTTTCTTGATTTATTTCAGAGAGACCTGTTTTAACTTCATCTCCACCAACAGGAGCAATCCCTTCTTTTTCAAGTTCTTTATTGAGAACAGCCATGATGTCGACTTTCCCATTCCCCGTAAGATAAGGACCTACAAATTGATCGATGTTATCTTTGTCTTTCTGCATCTTAGCGAGTCTAGACTTTGCATCAGGTAGGTATTTTCTCTTAGCGCGATCTCTGGCCGTAAGTAGTTCACCGTTATACGGACTTCCTCTTTTCACTTTGCCACAAAGTTCTTCTTTTTCACGTTTCTTAGTTGCTGCTTGGCAAGCTGCTAGACCTGCCTGATAAGCTGCTTCAGTATCAACTACATTTTTCTCAGCAGTCGCAATTGCTTGTTTCTGTTTTTCAATATCAAGAGATAATTTCTCGGGGGCGAAATCAACATTAAGAGGTCCCCTTTCCTTAATTGCACTTACATAACCACCATTAAGTAATTCATCATTTATGTACTTACTTGAAAGGTTCTCCGCAGCTCCTAAAAGGTCTGTCGTACCACCATTATTTGAAATAGCGTTCATGTTTTTTTCAACATAGTTTTTAACATTATTTTTATTACATGGTTTAATCAGTCCATTAAAATATGCCGTCGTTTGTCTTTTCTTATTAAACTTGTCACAGATTTTTTCGATTCTTTCAATGATAGGTTTTTTGATATCTCGATCACAAATGATTTTAGATCTCTCAAAAACTTCTTTTAGTTCATCTGCTTTATACCTTCTCGATTTTGTATTTTTATATAGGTTTGAAATACTTCCCATTAACTGAGAAACATTTCCAGAATTATTCTCATGAGAATTTTGGTCAGTAAAAATTGAATAGTTTGTTCTTCCGTTTTGAGTCCAGTTCTCTAGACTCTCCCCTGCAAATGTAGAGTCACCTTGATTACATAACGATTTCTCTTCTAATGCAGCCTGGGCCAAAGCATCTAAAGTTACACCTTCCATTCTAGAGTTACGATATTTGTTCACACCAAAACTAGGGTTCGATCCACCACCATCATTGACGGCACCAGCACCACCTTTTGAAACTCCATATTTGTTCTCTTGAAATTTCGCTTCCAAACTAGAGTTCATTCTTCTTTTTCTCATTTCATTTTCTGTATCTGGAAAGAAGCTGACATTCTTATTGGATGGAATCTCTGAATTTTTCTTCCAATTCTCAACAGACTTTGCCAAGGACAAAGGTGAAATTGAATCACTACCAGAAAGACCTTTGGCTTTTGAAATCGCTAAACTCATTGCAAAGGAAGCACAAAGACCTGCATGCCCTTGATCCATTGAAGGAGCATCAGGAATGACATTCTCTTTAACATTTTTAAAACCTTCACAGGTAGCCTGATCCCAGCCATTTGAAAATGCAGAAAGTGCAAACAGATTTGAAATGATAAGTACAAAACTCAACTTCAAGTTCATGAACGATAACCTCAGGTATAACTCTCTCTACCTATATTATCGGTATATAAAGGATGCCTGATAAATTTTTATTGAGTTTTAGAGATATTAAGGGGTTGCAGAGTTAACCCCTTGAATTCATTGCCAACAAATGTGGTTATTCTTCCTCACAAATGACTGATCCACAGGCCGACTCACAAAGCGTAAAGGCCGCAGAAAAGTTTGAAGAATCAAGACAATTCATTGTCTTCGTATAGAACTTTTTGGCCTCAAGACAGACTTGAGCCGTATAGTGAATAGTCTGCCTATACTCTTCACCAGAAGTACATGAAAAATCATAATCTTCAGACGAGCTACCAGTTCCAAAGTCAGCAAGAGGAGGTGTTGCTATAACTGATGAATCTATTTTTGCAGCATCTACATTTCCAACATCTTTATGAGCATCAAGAAAAGCCTTACTAATAGTGATGAGTCCAACTTCACTACTACCATTTGATCCAAAGTCAGTGTCAGTGACATCTGTAACTTCAACTAAAATTCTAAGGTTTCCACTACTCGTCATTCTCATTTTCCGAGCATAAATTCTTGTTCCACCATCGAAAACTTTTGCCCACTTTCTCTCAGAAGTAGACTTGTCATATCTTATTATTCCAAGATGACCACTCGCATTTCCTACTATAAGGAAATCGCCATCTGGAAGAACATGCATACCAACAATACTAAAACTTGTAGTCGGTACAAAGTTTTCGATTAACGAGCTATTACTAGATCCGTCTGCAAATTTTTTAAGTACAAAGTTATTTCTAGTATTTGTTATATCCCAATAGGCCCAATAGTCATTGTCATCTTTGTCAGTAAATAATCCATATGAACGAAAGTGACCTGAGTGATATGGGACCCAAGAGTCTCGATCGCAGCTTCCACCACAAACATAGTGAGTCCATTTTTCAAAGTTAAATGTTCCATCAATTTCATAATGTCTATAATAGGCTCCATAATCGCCATAATGATTATGAGTTTTCACTTCTACAATAAATGAGCCATCATCTCTAACGTAAAGAGTTTGAGGGTCTGCCGCCCATGATCCTAGGGAATACATCCCTCGACCAACGGTATCTTCGTCCGAAAAATTTGTTCTTCCAAGTAAATTTAAATCGAGGTCGACAACAAGAACTTCTTGGGTTGTTAAAATATAAAATTTGTTATTTTTACCAGTAATTGAAAAGATGATATAAGTATCGTTATGTCTAAGAGGATCATCAAACCTTAGTCGGTTAATTTCATCTCCATTTGAATCAAAAAGAACCATCCAAAAATCATTAAAAGAGCAACACCCATTAGTTACAGGTGTGTAATACTGAACAATGGCCAAAGTATTACCATTGATATCTCCGCCAAAGTAAGTAAACCTTGATTGTTCAAATTCATCAGAGGCAACATCTGTAGGAAACGGTTTTCTAAAAACTTCTTGACCATTAAAATTATACTTCACAAGGTCCCATTGAGTATGGTCATAGCCCGACCCCGATCCAATATCCATTCTATAAAGACCGTCATTTGCAAGAACACTACGAGAAGAAGCATTACTTTTATCAAAAGATGAATCGAAATACTGTATTTGAGCTTTAGAAGAACTTTGAGCAATACCATCACTTGTAGTACTAACTCCAACACCAGCTCCACCACCAGCATCTCCTCCTCCACATGAGGCTAAGGTAACTAGTGAGATTATAAAAAGTATTTTAAAAGTCTTCATCTTTATATAGCCTTTTTTAATTTTTATGAACAAGCATCACTAATATCATCTCCACATTGAATCTTTTTATCTTGGAGCATGTCACTAAGCTGATCAGCCGCATTTGGATTCTCTCTTTCTTCAACTGTTGAAAGAGCATTATGAAGAGCTTGGATTTGAGTATTACATTTCTCAATTGCTCTTGAGCAGGCATTTGGTTTAGCAGCATTAGCACTTAATGAAATTGAAAACGTTAGAATTACAACAGCTGACAATAGTTTAGACATAGGTCTCTCCTCTTTATGAACATTTAACTCTCTTTCTAATTATATAGAGCAAAGGACATGCCAACATTTTTGCGTTTCAAGAGTGTCATGAAAACTTTATACACTGTCAGTTTTTTAGACACTAATTTCGACCTAACTTGCTGATTTTGATGGCTTATTTCTGGCCCATTCCTTGCTTTATATAAAAGTAGAACTATCGAATCCACAAAGGGATTCACTAACGATGGCCAAGGACTGGGGGAAAAAATGATCAGAAAACTAATCACACTTACTTTTCTATTTGTTATCGCTTTTATGTTTACAGGTTGTAACCAAGAAGAAATTACTTCAGAGTTAGAAGGATCTAACTTTCGCATTCCACTTAAGAAATATTCGCATAAAAAATGGAAAAATAAAAAGTACTAAACCAATACAAAAAACCACTATTGCATCATCTAACTTCTCACTCGCCTGTGGGTTTAGTTTTCTGTTAGTAGCTGTTTCAGGCAATCCTTCTATATACTCAAGTTCGACAATCGATCCAACTTCAAACACTTCACTCCAGTAGCCTTCATCAGAAATTTTTTTATATTTTTTTCCGGCATACTCATATTCAAATACAGGGAAGTAAGGATCTTCCTTTTCATTATTTACTTCGTAGCTTAAAACCTTAGCTGAGATTCTTGGTGGATTTAGAAGTTTATATTGTTTAAGGCCGTAGGCCCCCATCCCAAGCACGATACAAATCCCGACAAAATGAGTCCATAGTAATGAGTAATGAATCATCGTCCCAAGTTTTATTTTCGAAAGCTCTTGCTCAGGTTTATCTTCTAAGTTGGCCATGGAAAAATTGTACCATGTCTCTAGATTACAATCATTTAGGTTATAATAACCGTACGAACTATTTCTCAAGGATGAAAGACCGATGAAAGCACTAAGTCTAGTTTTAGTCATGTTTACAACTACTGTAATAGCAGGTGTCACTGATGTGGATTTTATGCCAGAAGCAGGCAATCTTCACCTCAAATCAAACCTAGAATTTGGAAATAAAAAATTAACCAGAACAATGATAACTCCAAGTATAAAAATTGAAGAGTTTGAAAGGTCTACTATTGTTCAAAGCAACTCATTAACTTTTGCAATTTTCAAAAATTTTGAAGTTGGTATGGAAATGGACATAACAATAAAAGATGAAACTTCTATTTCATCAATGACCATTAATGGCGCAACTATAAACTCAGGTGATACAACGAATAATTATTATGATGCCCCTATTAAAAACTTAGGGATTCAAGATCCTTTTATCAAATCAAGGTATAGGATACCTCTCCCAGGAGAAGGCGGATTTAATCTCGATATATTTGGCGCATTTTCTTTTAGCATCGGTGATCGAGAAGTTGGTGATAGTAGTATTAGTACAAATCCTATTCAAACAAATAATTTTGAAGGTAATGCTTACTGGGGTGGACACAGGTTAAGACTTGGAGCTGGTATCAATCAAGATATCGATCAATTTCAGTGGAGTTTCAATTTCCTTACTCAAATGAATATGGAAAGAGAATATAAAGATTATGATGCTTTAAATAGAACTCACAGAGTTTTCAAAATTGATTCTTATATGGACTTCTCTTTCCAAGCAAAATTACTCTTTGAAATGATTGATCAAGTTCATATTCTTGGCCAAATCAGTCTTAATAAAGTTGGTGAGCAAACTATAAACGATACAACATCTAACTTCTATAATTACACTCTTGAAGCTCAATCAGATATCGCCTTTGGTCTTACTGCATATTGGAACTTCAGTGAGAATCTCTCTGTTAACCTTGGGGCGGAGTTTAAAAGTATCAGCGAGCATGACCTCGATCACAATACTAATGTTACCTACACTGAAAAGTATAAGGACCTGACTCAGTTAGGCTACTCCGCCGGCATCGATTTTACGTTCTAGATAATAACACTATAATTGGCAGATTTTCCGTCGATGTACTCGACTTCAAATCCAATCTTGGAAGGGAATTTGCCAGTTTTACTCTGAAGCAAAATCCATCTTTTAGTGACTAGCCCAGGCGGAATTGAAAATGGCGCCAGCAAATGATCATCGGGAATCATTCGACTCCTTTCAGCATCATTTGCCTTTGCTATAACTTTACTTACCTCATCTATACCCGTGACTGCCGTCATGGCCCCCAAAGATCCATAAGCGAGGTTAACATTTCCTTTAGAGGCTCCAACGACTGCAGCAGCGGCTAAAGCTGTTGTCACAGAACCAATAAAGACTTGTCTATTATGATTATCAATTGCAATTTTATGTTTCATACTTTCTGCCCACGAGGATAGGTCATCCCCCATCACGATATTCGCCTTAGAAAGCTCTGGAGTTTGGGAGATTTTGATACTTTTAACTCGAACCCAATCAACGTTTTTATTACCAAAAGTAAAGTTCACAAAAACAAATGGCGAGTTCGTATAAACTGAATCAACCTTCGCTTTAATGGGAACATTATTTGGATGATTTCCTGTTTCATGAACTGCAAACTCTCCTGCCTGATAACTGGCGCAACTTGTAAGTATTAAGAGAAGTAGTAATGGAATTATTTTTTTCATTATATATCCTTTGTTGAATTCCTAAAGGCAGATTAAAGGGGGACTCCCCATTTTGGAACAGACTGATCCAAAACTGATCCAAAAGTTGGAACAGGCCAAGTTTTACTGGTTTCTCAACTACCTTTTAAAAGAATCATTTTTAGACCCAATGTTTTTTAGGTACAATAATCAAAATCCCAGAGGTTAATAGTGAAGTATATCCTTCTAATTTTGTTGGTTTTGACATCCTGTAGCAAGAACAATAGTGGTTTAAATACCAAAGTTCTCAATCAGGTTTCATCTCCTCTCACCCATTTTGATCCCCAAATGACTACTGGGCTGGCCTCACTCATACAACTTGGAAAAGTTTACGAGTCACTCCTTGAGACTCATCCTTTTAATGGTCCCTATGAAGTACTGCCTTCACTCGCAGAAGAACTTCCAAGTCTCTCAAATGGAAAAACCATTTATACATTTAAAATAAGAAAAGGAGTTAAGTACCACCCCTGCAAATGTATTAAAGGTGAAAGATTTGTTAGAGCAATGGATTTCGTTACGACATTTAAAAGGATTGCCGATCCTCATTTAAGTTCTCCTCATTTTGGTTATTGGAAAAAACAAATTAAAGGTCTTGAAGAATGGTACGAGCAAAATAGAAAGCTCGATAAGACTAATTATGATCTCCCTCTAGAAGGAGTGAAAGTCATAGATGAATACACTCTTCAAATAACTCTTAAATCAGCAAATCTATATTTTGTTAATGACCTCACAACTCCCAGTACTGCCCCAATCCCAAGAGAGGCCCTTGAATATTACAAAAACGACCTTTCAAATAATGTCGTTGGAACAGGACCCTTTGTTCTCGATAGCTATGTAAGAAAAAGTAGAATTCAATATTCAAGAAATAAAAGCTATAGGAAAAAACTCTTTCCTAATACTTCCAACAAAAGATTTGAAGAATACGTAAAAGAATATGCCGGAAAGGAAGTTCCTTTTCTTGAAAAGATTGTCGTTCATGTTATTAATGAGTCACAAACTCAGTGGCTTAACTTCATGAAAGGAAAACTCGATTATCTTGAAGTACCCAAGGATAATTTTTCACAAGCGATAACCCCCTCTAAGTCCCTTTCCCCAGAAATGTTAAGTAAAAATATTAGTCTTGGGATTACTCCGAGTAACTCTAATGTTTATTATTTTGGATTTAATAACAAAGATAAGTTTTTAAAGAATAAACATCTAAGAAGGGCCATCGCTTACGCCTTTGATCAATATGAATACAATAGACTCTTTTTTAATGGAACAGCTGATATAGCAAACACCATCCTCCCTCCGGGAATACTTGGGAATAATCCTCCAATGAAAAGTAAGTTCATTGGTCCAAAGATTGATAAGGCCAAACAAGAACTAAAGCTTGCAGGTTATCCAAATGGAAAAGGACTTCCAGAGATTGTTTTAACTGTTAGAAGCTCAACCCTCGCAAGACAAATTGGAGAATTCTTTGTCAAAGAAATGAAAAAAGTTGGGATTAATGCAAGAGTTGAAATGGTCGCTTGGGGCAAGCTATTAGAAAAGGCCCAAAAAGGAACTTACCAAATATTTTACCTCGCCTGGTTTGTAGGTCTTCCAACTGGATTCCAATTTTTTGACTTGCTCTACGGACCAAACTGGCCAGGTTCTTATAATCGAATGGGACATACTAATAAAAAGTTTGATGAACTTTATAGAAAGGCCCTTGAAAGTACTGACCTCTCCATCCAAGAAATGAGCTTTATGGCCATGAACAGAATTGCATTAGAAAACGTTCCTCTTCTCCCTCTTGTTCATGCAAAGGACTTCTTTCTTAGACAAGGCTGGCTCAAAAACTATGTACCAGCAGAAGCAACAGGTGGCCTAGAACAGTATTATGATATTGATCTTCATCTTAAGAAAAAGTTTTTGGAAAAATTCTAATGGAAGGAGAAGAAGAGTACTTCTTTCAATGTCCTTACTGCTTTAGCAGTGTCTCTATGATTTTTGAAACCTTTTACGGAAAACAAGAATATATTGAAGATTGTGAAGTATGTTGTCGACCCATCACAATTAACTACTCAATCGATGACGGAAAAGTCACATCTTTTAATGCCTTAAGATTGGACGACTAAATTACCTAGCGGTCCCACTACCATTATGGTTACCACCAAATTGTTCGATATAATCAAGAACTTCGTAAGGCTTAATACCTCTTTGCTGGTTTACTCTAGAAGGTTTAAGTTTCCCAAAGTAAGAAAGACATTTATCGATAGAATCCATAGTTTTACAAATTTGTTCAGAATCAGTTGAACTTACACAACTAGAAGTTGAAAAGAAGTTCCAGTAATAGAATTCTTCTTGAATAGAGTTTTCACATTTCCAATGGTGGTCTCCCATTGCATCGAGGCGACTTTGAACATCTTGCAGGAAATTGTGAGTATAAGTATGTTCTTTTGCTGCAGGGTTTTCAAAAACGCTTATTGTATCAGTAATACAAGAAGCATAGATGGCCTGAAAAGATCTTTGAGTAGTCTTAAACCTATCAGCACACCCTGATTTAGTGAGACGTGAAACAGCGACATCCACAACTAAAGAAATTAAACCTGTAAAAAGGAGAGCCGCACCAAAAACAGCATGGGCCTCATTTATAAATATATTATTTGTATGAGAAGAAAAAATTCTCATATTGTTTAGCTTAAGAGCTAAGCTTTCGACTGACTCACCTTTAAAAAGTACTGTTTTATTCTTAAATGAAACAGTTCCCTTTTTGGTATCTACTTCAAATGTAATTTTTTTTCCAGTTTTCTTCCAGTTAAAGACGACAACCTTATCCATATATTCAACTGTTGGAGTTTCAATATCTCCATTTTTATGAAAAAGATCTGATAACCACTTTTGGTCTTCTTTTTTGGATGCATATTTTTTGATAGAGGGAATAAATTCTTTTAGGCTCTTTGCCTTTTCTAGGTCTTTTTTAAAATCAAGGAGTCGTTTATTAACTCCCTTTTGACGAGTAAGTTCAACTGCAAGCATTCGACTCTGCAAATCCGCCAATGTCGTTACAGGCAATAAAGCGATCGCTAAAAGGACAAAACAGTACTTGATTGAATTCATTTTTTACTCACTCGTTTATTCTCACCCTGTACCTATCGGCTTTATTTCTTTTTTTTTTAGTGAAACTTATGTGATTTCAACCAGTTGTCCTCTAGTCATTTTATTTAAGATAAGAGAGAATTTTTCACAACTTATTGAAAACAGGAATTTTATGGATCTACACGACTTAGTAATGGCATGGACCCCTTTTGGTTCATCAATGGTTTTTGGAGTCATCCTCCTGTTTAGTATTAAAAAGATACTAGATTACAAAGCGAAAAAACGAGTTGAGAGATCCCAAGTTGGGGCCCAGCTCAGTCTTTTGATTCTTACGGTTTCGTTTATCATTGTTCTTATTCTCGCAACTCCTCTTAGTGAAAATACAAAAGGCCAACTTCTAAGTTTAATTGGAATTTTACTCACTGCTGCCATCGCCCTTTCTTCAACAACTTTTCTTGGAAACATTATGGCAGGTTTCATGATTAGAACTCTTCGTAAGTTTGATCCGGGTGACTTTCTTAGAGTAGATACATATTTTGGTAGAGTCACTGAACTAGGACTTCTTCATACTGAAATACAGCTTGAAGACAAAGACCTTGCGATTATTCCAAACTTACATTTGGTTACTCGCCCTTTAAAAGTAATTCATTCTAATGGAACTCTTGTTACAGAAAACGTAAGCCTTGGTTACGATGTTAATCCAAATGATATTGAAGCAGCACTCATTAAGGCCTCGGAGAAAACCGGTCTAGAAGAATCTTTTGTCCATATAATGTCACTTGGAGATTATTCAGTAACATGGAGAATAGCTGGTTTTCTAAAAGAGACGAGGAAGTTAATCACTACGAAGGCGAGACTTAGAAAAATGATGCTGGATTGTCTTCACAATAACGGAATTGAGATTGCATCCCCTACAATTATGAATCAGAGGGTTTTCCCTGAAACAACAACCTTCACTCCAAAAATTAAGTATAGGTCTAACTCATCTGAAAATAATGATGTCGAAATTGAAGAACTTATTTTTGATAAGGCCGATCAGGCAGAAACAATTGAAAATTTGAAAGATCAAATCAATGAATTAGATAAAAAGATAGAGGCCCTCAAAGGTGACGAAAGGTCTGAAACCATTAAAGTTTTGGAAAATTTAAAGGGTTTAAGAGACAGGCTTCATAAGCGATTGAAAGAACAGCTCGAAAAAAAGAATTAGATAACAAGTATATGGCGCTTATTTTTTCTCTAGGATCCAATTGATATCTTTATAAACGGGTCGACTTTTTCCAAGCCAAACTTCACCTTTAATTAAACTTTGATGAACAGAGAGAACCCTCCAATTTCCTTCAGTATCTCGACAAGAAACGGGCCCTCCACTGTCTCCAGGTCTAATCCCCGCTTTCTTTCCTTGAGTGGTTAAATACTGTTGACCCCAGCGTAAGTAATCTTCCCAACTCATATAACTTTGCTTGAAAGGTTTAAAATCGATGACTCTTAAAGTCCCAACTCTTTCATAATTATCAGTACCGGCACCAAAAACTCCACAAAAAGCAGATGTCTCTAAAGTGACAAGTAAGTCTGAAAACGATTCAACAACTTCAATTCCTTCATAAGGAAATGGCTTTTTTAACTTTAAGATGGCCATATCACTATTATTAAAACTCCAGTGTCTAGTTTCTCCTAGAGCTTGGGCCTGAGTCTTAGTCAGATAACGACTCTCACTTTCTTTTTCTGAATCTGGATATGAAAAACTTTTAACATATCTCGTTTTTCGTCCACATCGCACGGAAACACGTGGCTTTTTAGGATTTTTAATATGCTCACTGTCCACACAATGAGCAGCAGTTAAAACTGTATCTGGAGCAATAAGAGTTCCAGTGCAGACACTTTTACTTTGAATATCGAGTTTGCAAATTGATTTTGGAATTGATTTCGATGAAAGATAATCTCCCATAAGTGCATATGAGTTGCCTGATAAGGCCAATGCTCCAAATAAGATGAGTAGATTTTTTTTCATAAAAATAATGTCCCCTCTAGCAAAACTAAACAACTAAGAGAGGACATCAAAAAGAAAAATGCGATTTGGATTTTTTTAAAATCCCCCTAAACGAACTCGATGTTTGTAACATAGATTTGAATTTAGGGTAGCGTGACTGTAAAAATGATCACCTTTTAAGGTATTCTAACTAGCCGAATATCCATGATATTTGTACCCGTTGGACCCGTAATATACTGACAGCCTAGTTTTTGAAGGTAAGAGGCTGAGTCAGAGCTCTTTAAGCTATCCTCTAGAGAAAGCCCTAAGGCCTTAGCTTGTTTCCAAGAAACAAAATCGAGAAAACCTCCAGCGGCTTTAGAGTTACCGTCATCTCCATCAGTGGCCAATGAAGAAATAAAAACTTTTGAGAGTTCGCTAGCTGTTAGCCCGAGAACATTTTTCTCAAATAACTCGTAGGCCATACTCAAAACAAAATGAGAATTACGGCCTCCACGTCCTTCACCTTTTACGTTTACTGGTAACTCCCCCCCAGACAAAGTCACCCCACGTTTTGAAAGGTGCAGTTTTAACCCTTCTTCAAGAGAGCAATTCAAAGGCTCTTCGATAAGGTTTAACTCAAGCCTTAAAGCTTCATCTTTTAGTTTTGAATAACTAGAGATTAATTGGGTCTCACTGCTCCTATCTCTTAAACTTGGACCAGAACCTACAAGACTCAAGTCACTTCCAGGAACATCTTGAACAACCCATGTCTCAACCTTTCGGTCTCCAATAAGATCAAGGAGTCCACCATCCTTTAAAACAGAAACTTCTTTTCTGTAGTTATTTAACTCTTCAATAGTTGAACCATCACTTAAAAGTGACTGAACCTTCTCTTTATATTCAACTTTTGAGACTCCTGGTCTCAATTTTTCGACAATAGAAGAAGCGCCACCCGTTATTAAAACAAGAAGATCTTTTTTGTCTCTATTGATCCATTCAATCATCTTGTCGGCATTCTCAAAACTTAAGTCTCCGGCCACCGGGTGTTCGCCGTAAAGACAATTTAACCCAAGATTTGGAACAGATTCTTTTGTTAATACTAAATGATCTAAATCTTGATTATTTTCTAGATATTCAAAGACATGTGCAGGAGCAGCTTTTCCCAAACCCAAAACTTTAAATTCTTTAAGGTTTGGGGATGGGAAATTTATATTTTTTGGCAATACAAAATCTAATAGGTGAAAAAGAACATCGTGATCTTTCATTTCATAAACTCAGGGGAGAATTTCCCGGTTACCACAGTTAAGAAATCGTTAACGTTGTTTCCAACAGGATTTTGCACTTGAGCATAAATAAGGTCGACACTTGTTCTCATATTGTAGAAGACAGTAACATCAAATCTGGCTCCTGCATGAAAACTTTTGATTAATTCATCTCTAACAAGGGATTGGTCAATGAATGTATAATCGGCCTTTGCAGCATCAACACCAATTAATGCATGGAGCTCTCTTATGTAAAAAGGTAGAAGACCTCCGCCAGCCGAGTAAGGCTCAAATAATTCAGCTCCAAACTGAATTCTTCCAGTGGTTAGTTCATTTCCAAAGAGACTAGAATAAGAGAGTCCATAAAACTCATGCATTCTCTGAAATCCAATCCCCTCATGTCCACCACCATAAATGACTCCACTAGCAAGATCATTTTTTCCAAGTTTTTCAAATGTTCCTCTTATTCTTGAAAAAAACATTTTTGAAAACTTTAACCCCATATCAAATCGAGCTGCGTGTCCGTTATAGTCCTTTCTAGATTTAGTTTCATATTTACTGGCGATATACTCAAGATTGAAACCTTGAAGGAAGTCATTCCTAAATGTTCTCCAGTATGAAATTTTCTGCGACAAGCTCAGTTGAGTAACATCTCTTTGAGATATCCAGTCACTAACATTCATTTCAGAGTAATTAATAAGTGGAGAATAAGACCAGTAACCCCAGCTTTTGCTATATCCAAAATAAGTACTTGAAGACTCGCTAGATTCAGATTGGTTCTGAACAGCACTTAGGGAGTAATACTTCCCGTAATTAGCTCCAAAACGATAACCATTCATTTTATAATTATAGGAGAGCAATGGGGCGTTTTCATTGACGACAGTATAATGTCTAGCGGCCAGTCCGAATTGATGTCTACCTTTAGGATCAGTTAAACTTGTATCTGCAGTGAAAATATCAACGTTTTCTCCACCCATATAAGAAAAGTACCAATAATGAGGAAGGAATTGATCTAAGTTTGGATAATTATCAAGTTCCTTTTCATTGAAAATTTCTTCAGAGTCACTCTTTTCAAAGAGAGTCCCCCTTTTGATAACTAAAGAATTTCTTTTAACTTTTAGTCTCTTTAGAACTGTCGAACAGTGAGCATCAAAAAGGTAAGCTTTTGAAGAGTCCTTTGAATGGAGAAGAAAATTGAGTCTTCCTTCAGTTCTTAATCCTGCGACCTTAGAAGTAACATTAGAGTCATAAGTTTTAAAATACTCTTTTCCTTTACAGCTTAGTAGTTTTTGAAATGGTTTTTTACTCTCCATAACAATTCGATGGTCCCCATCATTTATATTAATTCTATGCCAAGACCACTGTTTAGCTCTCCACGCAGAAAAGTTTTTAAAAGAAAGAGTATCATTTTCAAATTGAGGACTACTTAAATAATCAATTTCATCGAGATCAAAAAGTTTTTCTTCATTTCTTCCATAAACAAGTCTTCCCACCCAATGATTGTACTCATAACCAAGAGTAAGATATCGGTTTTCCCCTATTAGAAAAACATAATGGGGAGAATGCTTAAAGCTGAGTCTCTCCTCTTTATCTGCTTTAGGTGTATAGACGATCCATTCATTTTTGACATCTGTTCCATCCCCATCTGCTCCATAGAGTTCATTCAAAGAGATAACCATTTTGCCAACTTCTCTAGAATAAGCAGTCTGTTTTTGAATCTGTCTTAAGGGAAGAGAGAACTTTCTAGATTTTTGGACTAATCCATTTCGATCTCTTTGTACTAAGAATTTTTCTTCATCTTTAATTTGGACGTGATAAAAATGATCATTAAAAAGCTCAAAGCCCTTTTGCCAATCAATTGCTTCCCTCGACAAAGGAAGATCGAAAGCTCTAGCTTTAAATCTTTTGAGATCCCGAGACGCTTGCTTCTCTTCTTTAGCAATTGAAACCATTTTGTGCTTTTTAAAATTTTGAAAAGTCTTATCCACATCAGAAAAACCGGTACATTCTCTAAACGTTTTATTTAAAAAGAAAAGAGTTCGGCCTGAGTTTTTCTGAACTAAACATCTAATCGTTCCAGGTTTCTTATCCTCTAGAGATTTTAGGAACCATGCCCCAATCCAATAACGATAAGAACCTCCAGGGAATGATCCCGGGTCATCAAGACAATCGATACTCTGACAAAACGTAGGATCTTTTAGTCTTTCCTTTAATGAGACTTCTAAAAGTTTACTTTTTAACCTTCCTCCATGTGTGAATTCTGTTTCCACCCAAGTGGCAAGTCCCTCACTAAACCAATGAGGATGAAGACTACCTAGTGCCTTCCCCGCTGAACCAAAAATATTTTTAAGGCCTTTAAAGATTCCACTCGTTTGATCCATATGAATAATATGAGCGAGCTCATGGATAACTAATCCTCGTACCCAATCCTCTTCTGATGAGAGAAATTCCATCCCAAGAGGTGGAAAATTATTTAAATGAATGATGTTGGTTGGAAAAATAGTTGCCGATCCGTTAGCATGTGTCGCGCCATCGACAATAAAATGCACTGTCCAATCTGGCACATAGCGAAAGTATTTAAAAACTTTTGGTGCATCATTTGTAAGTACATTGAGTACTCTTTTCGCGAACATCGCATTAATTTCTTCAAAGTGAATTTCTATCTTAAATTTCCCAAGCCCCGTCTGCATCGAGTGTTGCTTCGTCATCCATGCTCCAGACACTGGAGTTTGATCTCGCTTAACTTGAGCAAAAATGTCGGTTGTTGTAAGAAATATGAGAAAAAATAAAATAGGAAAAACTCGACGTGATTTCATTAGCTTGATTATCCTTTAGACCACTATTATCCTATAGATGGTCATTCAACTGACTAAAAATAAAGGTATATAAAGCTTAGAAAATCTAGGTTCAAATAACAATTTAAAAGGAGAAATTCCAATGACTTTTTCAATTCGTTCAGTACTACTCACACTTCTCCTCTCACTTGCTTTAGCCGGTTGTGGAACAACCAAAAAGAAAGCTGCTGGCGGGGGTGATGTAGATATGGGTTCTGATGGAGGGAGCGATGCTTCTGAAGTTGAACTTAATGCTGACAGTGACTCAGGTAAGGCCGGTGGTCTTAGAACAGTCTTTTTTGCTTATGATTCAGCGACACTGAATTCATCAACAAGATCTCAACTTCAAAAAAATGTTAACTTCCTTAAGGCCAATGGTTCTGTAGAAGTTCAAGTTGAAGGTCACTGTGATGAGAGAGGTGGAGTTCAATATAACTTAGCCCTTGGTGAAAGAAGAGCTAAAGCAGTTAAAGATTACATGGTTGCCATGGGAGTTTCATCTTCTAGAGTAAGCACAATTTCATTTGGAAAAGAAAGACCAGTATCTTTTGGACATGATGAATCAGCTTGGTCACAAAACAGAAGAGCAAACTTCGTTGTTACTGCTAAATAATGATCAAAAAGAATTTTCTAATATTTTCACTTTTAGTGATTATTGGGGCGTGTGGTTTAGCAACTACTCGCCCCAAATTAGAAATGTCCATGGCCCAAACAGCATTCCTTGCGGCCAGAGACGCTAAGGCCCAGACGTTAGCTCCGGGTCTCTATAGAAAAGCTGAATTTTATTACCTTAAGGCTAAATCTTCTTATAAAAGAAAATACTTCAACAAAGCTAAACAATACGCACTTCTGTCAAAAAACTTTGCAGAGAGGGCCGAGTTTGTTGCGATCCGAAAAGCAACTCTCGAAAACCTCTAGTAAATTGACAAGGATTTCCAAATGAATTTCAAAACCTCAATACCTTTGATTATCCTTCTCATTGTATTCTCCTCTTGCAAGACTCAAGAAGAAATTCAACGAGAACAACTTGTCGATAATATGTCATTGCAAATGATTCAAGGTCAAAAGGGTCAAGCAGAAATGACCGTCAAGTTTCAATCAATGGAAGAGCAAATAACGTTACTTAGAGGTGAACTAGAACAAAAAGGCTATAACCAAGAACAGAAAAGACAAAACGAATTCAAAGGTATCGAAGATCGAGTCCTTCTTCTTGAAGAGAGCCAAAAAGATGTCACGGAAAAAATGACTGCTGTTCAAAAACAACTCGAAGAGAATAAATCTTTCCTTGAAAAAGTTTTGAAAGCGCTAAAAGGAAAGTCTTCCAGACCAAAAACTAAAAAAGTAAAATACCAGAGCCCCTACTGGGCAGCCATGGAAAGCTATAAAGCAGGAAAGTATAAAGTAGCGAAAAATCAGCTTCTTGGTCTACTTAATAAAAAGAAAGTTAAGGGCAATAAAAAAGCGAGAGTTTTACACAATCTTGGCATGATTGAATACATGAACAAGAAAAATGATGATGCCCTCGTATATTTCTCAAAACTATTCACTGAGTTTTCAAAAAGTGGCTATAACAAAAATGGTCTTCTCCATATGGGTAAAACATTTAAGCGTCTTGGTAGAAAAGATGATGCCAAGCAAACTCTAGAAGAGTTGTTAAAACGTTTCCCTAAAGCAAAACAATCTAAAGAAGCAAAAAAGTTACTTAAAAAGATGTAAGGATTTAAAATATGAAATTCATATTATTAACACTACTACTTCTCTCATCGTGTACGTTCTTTATTAATTCAATGGATAAAGGCTACGATGTCATTAGTGTTGATAAAAAAGGAATTTCGGTTGTTTACTCTGGAAACATAAATGGGGAAACCCACCCTTGTGGATGTCGTCACTTCCCTTTAGGTGGTCTACCAAACATCGCTGCCCAAATGGCAGAAATTCAAAAAAATAATCAAATGGTTTATGTCGATGCTGGAGATACTTTCTTCCCATCTTCAACACTTCCTGTCGCCATGAAAGACAGTCTCGTTTTTGCTGCAAAAAATCTTGCAGGAGCTCTTTCAAAACTTGGTCTTCGCTACTTTGTTCCTGGAGACCAGGACTTTGCCGCTGGTTATGAATTCTTAAGAGACTTATTAAAAGAAAATAAAATTAATGTTCTAGCCGCAAACTTAGCCAAACCTGACTCTTTTCAAAATAAAAAATGGATCGTAGTTAAAAAAGGTCCTCATAAGATCTTTATTACAGGAATTGTAGAGAGAAGTGTTATCCCTACTCAATTTAAATACCTTTTTGCAGATGAAGAAAAATCTCTTGCTCTGGTTAAGAAAGAGATGGAAGCTGATGGTTATAAAGAAAATGACCCTTTCTCGAGGCTAATAGTCGTTTCTAATGCTGGGATTGACCCTGATAAAGTTACAGCAAAAAGAAATCCTTATATTGATTGGATTATCGGAGCTCACTCTCAATCATTCACAACACATCCTTTTGAAACAGGAAAAACTAAACTTGTTCAAGTCCTCTCAAGAAATCATTATCTTGGAGAAATCAAGATCGACTCTACTAAAGATAAAACTGGTGACAAATACAAGATGCACGAGATGAGACAAGAAGTTGGGAAAAAGCTTAAACCAAATCCTTGGTATGAGTTTATTGATCAACACAAGGCCCAGCTCTCAAAAATTCAAGTTGAAGAACAAAACAGAATGACTATTGTTGTCGATGAAAATGCGAGAATAAATACAGCGGCCTCATGTATTGAGTGTCACACAGAACAAGGTGAGAAATGGCACAAGACGGCCCACTCAAATGCTTTTGCCACACTCGTTAATGCTAAAGAAGAAAACAATCTAAAATGTGTCGGATGCCACTCCGTTGGCCTTGGAGAAAAAGGCGGATTCCAGGCAACGAAAGGAATGCTTCACTTCACAGAAGATCAAAAAGAAAAAGATAGAGACAAGCTCATTTCTAACTATATGGCAGACCTTAAGAAATCATTTAAGAATGTTAAAAGTATCAGAAAGCTTTCATCAAAAAAACAAGCTAAGCTTAGTAAGAAGTGGTTAATTAGTGATGAAAAGAAATTTGTAAGTCACAACTATATGAATGTCCAATGTATGAATTGTCACGATAAGCATGTTGATCACCCTTTTGAGAATGGAAAGATTGAAATTTCAGACTCTCAAAAAATCGAAAATATGCAAAACAAATGTCTCTCTTGTCACGATCCAGATCAATCCCCTTCCCTATACCTTGAGGATTCGAGTGGACGAAAAACGAAAGTCGACAAAAAGAAACTTAATAAAATGATTAAAGAGATCGCTTGTCCAAAAAGAGAAGACGTTTAGAGTTTATCTAAGTATTCAAGAAATAATTTTCTGTAATGGTTCTCATGTCTAGAGAAGACATCAATATGAGAGCCTTTTTCAATTATCCAAAAGTCTTTTTTAGAAACTTTCGCTTTTGCGAAGATCTTTTCACCAAACTTAAAGGGAATAACAAAGTCTTTTTTCCCATGAATAACAAGAAGTGGCGTTTTGTTTTCTTGTAAAAACTTAGTACTTGAAAACTCATCACTAACAAGAATATACGCCAAAGGAGACAAGGGCTTGAAGAGCCACGCCCCCCAAAGTTTATCAAAGGCTATATTTTGATAACTGATAAATGTTGAATCAAGAATAACGAGGTCTACATCATTTTTATGTTCAAAATCCTCTAATGCACGTTGGACAATCGCCCCACCTAAACTTTGACCATAAACAATAAATTTCTCTGCCCCTGATTGTTTAAAGAGTTCATAACCTTTATTCAAGGCGGCCATAGAATCTTTATAAACTCCATTACGGTTAGGTTTTATTTGACGCTCTCCTTTTCCAAAAAGAGCTGGAACAATTCCGGAGAGGCCATAACCACGATAATCGAAAATAAAAAACTCATGCCCCTCTTTAGGGATCCAATGTAAATTCAAATAATGGCTCGTAATATTCTGAGCATTTCCATGAAAGAATAAAATAAAGCTCTTAGGTTTTTTCCGCTTTGTCTTAAAATACCAACCAACAAGAGGAACCTTTCCCTCTGCTTCAAATTTTATTTGCTCATACTCAAGATTAAGCTTTTCAGGTGGCATATACATAAATCTGTCTGGCTGGTAGAACAAAGACGTACATCCGACCTGAAAAACGACAATAAGTACTTGAAATAATTTAGATATTCCCATAGTCATCCGTGATAGAAACAAGGTTCACAATATGCTATGATGCCGGCCTTAAAGAGACAAGGTACGTAAGGCTTCATAATCCGCTATGCTTTTACCGCATCGCGCTTAAAAAGTGTGACGTACCTTTTGAAAGGATGGGTGCCAATGACCACAGTCATGGGTATTGAAACAAGCTGTGATGATACTTCCATTGCCATTTTAAAAGGTGATGAGGGAAACTATTCGACTTCTCCAGAAGTTCTCGCTCATTTAAGTTTTTCCCAAGGAGAAATCTTAAGCAAATGGGGCGGAGTAGTTCCCGAACTAGCTGCTAGAAATCACCTCTTTAAACTTGTTCCACTTTTAGAAGAGTGCCTAACAAAGGCAGACCTAAAGATGACAGACATCGATCTGCTTGGTGTGACTACTCACCCAGGTCTTTTAGGTCCACTTTTAACGGGACTAAACACTGCTAAAAGTCTTTCCATGATTCATAAGCTTCCACTCACTCCAATTAATCACCTTTACGCTCACTTAGAAGCGATTCATTTAACTGCTCCTCAGCCGTATCCGTATTTAGGGCTACTCATTTCTGGTGGGCACACAATGTTTCTATTAGTTACTGGACCTGAGGATTTCGAAGTCCTAGGTAGTACAATTGATGATGCTGCTGGAGAAGCTTTCGACAAAGGTGGAAAGTTAATGGGTCTTGGATATCCAGCAGGAAGAATTATTGATGACTTTGCCAAAAAAGGTGATGCAAAAAAATATGACTTCCCTATTGGTCTTAAAAGTTCAGGAGATGCAAACTTTTCATTTAGTGGCCTTAAAACCTCATTAAGAACTTTTTTAACAAAACACCCAGAGCTTTTAAAAGAAAGTGAACAAAACAAATATGATGTCTGTGCTTCTTACCAAGAAGCAATCGTCGGTGCCTTAAAATTAAAAACAAAGTATGCCCAAAAACTTTGCAAAGAAAAAATGGGAAAAAATCTTCCTATTGTTGTTGGTGGTGGAGTCGCATGCAATTCTAGAATTCGAGAAATGCTTAAAGAAAGTTATAAGGAAGTATTATTTGTCGAACCCAAATTTTGCACAGACAATGGAGCCATGATTGCTAATTATGCACTTCGAACAAAAAATGCAGCTATTCCTTTCCCAGAGTCTCTTTACTTAGATGCCAAGGGAAGATTTATTAATAAGACAGAACTTATGAATAAATATAAATGGAAGGGAGCTAAGAAGTGAGCAAACTCCCATGGGCCGATAAAAAACTCGGCCAACACTTCTTGAACGATCAAAGCGTAATTATGTCTATCGTCTCTGACCATGTAGAACAATCCGATTATATTTTAGAAATTGGACCAGGACCTGGAATTCTCTCAGAATTCTTATGTAAACATAACAAGCCATTTCAGGTCATTGAAAAAGATGGTCGAATGGTTGAATACCTCAAAGAGCATATCTCTGGTGATAAAATTATGATCACTGATGCACTTGAAGTTGACCTCGAAAGTTACTTCAATAATTTGGGATGGAAAGGAAACATTTGGCTTGTTTCTAATCTCCCTTATAACGTAAGTGTCCCTTTACTCACAAAGTTTATCCAATCACCTTCCATAAGTAAGATGACTTTGATGTTTCAAAAAGAAGTTGGAGAAAAAGTTCTCAATTGGACAGGAAAAGAGAATGGGATGGGAAGTCTCATGGCCCTCACTCAAAACTATTTCCATGTAAATCTCAAATGTCCAGTTCCTCCAGGGGCCTTTACTCCGCCACCAAAGGTAGACTCAGTAGTCCTTTCATTAGTTCGCAATCCATTCCCGGCGATTGGACTTGAAGAATTTAATAAATATGAATCATTTTTAAGAAAGACATTTGCGAATAAAAGAAAACAGATTGGTTCAGTATGGAAGTCACACTTTGACAAAGATAAAATCGAAGAGTCTTTAGCTAAATTAAAACTCGATAGAACTATTCGAGCCGAAAGATTCACATTGGAAGATGTACAGTTTCTCTATAGGGAGTTAAACAGTGTTCAGTAAATTCATTATATTTTTCCTTATCTCTTTTTCGGCCTACGGTAGTTTTCCAGAGTTCTTTGGTGCTGGTGTTCAAAACGGATCCCTTGGAAACCAAATGTCCTTTGATTATACAAACCCTGCTCACAACTTTTACGTTCCAGCATCACTTGCGTGGAACAAAAACGTAAACGTTTCTGCGTCAACGACAATAGTCAAATCAACCTTTCACGATATTAATAATATTGTGACAAAAAACTCTACAAACAATTCAGATGCACCACTTCAACAAAGTGGCAATGTTGATACTGACTATGGAAGCCATGAACATGCTGGGATAAATGCCTCTATTCCTATAAAAACTTTTGGAAACTTCGGTATTTCTGTTTTCACTCCAATTACAACAATTATGGAAACAAATTCAGGAAATGCACATCTCCCTGAGTATGTTCTTCACAGATCAAGATACAAGAGAACTCAAGCTTATTTTAATTATGCTCACAAGCTAAATGATACGATGGCCTTTAGTCTAGGTGCTCATATGGGTTTCCAAGCAGGTGCTAATGTTGACACGAGAGCTGCTCTAAACGGAACAGGTTATGGATCATCGGCCACTGCTAAAACTCAAGTTGATCCGTCAATTGCAGCAATCGCTTCCTATATTCATCGCTATAAAGAAAATACACATTTCTATTTCACTTTTCAGCAAGAGATGAAAAATAATTTAGAAAGTGATGCCGTTGGTTTTACTGCAAACCCTCCTGTTCCATTTGATGTCACTATTAAAACGATGATTTATTATGATCCCCATATATTCAGATTTGGAGCGGCAACAAAAACAAGATTCTTTCAATTCTTCACTTCTCTTGAATATCAAATATGGGATGGCTACCAAACCCCTATAGTTCGAATCAAAGCAAACGGCGGAAGTTTAGCGGCCAGTGATGATTATGAATCGGTAGAAACTTCAAATATTCTTGTTTCAAAGTTTGGGGTTAGATACAATCCGACCGATAAACTAGGTCTCAACATTGGTACGGTATATAGACCTTCTATCTTTAGTCATGGTTATAGTGGTTCAGGTAACTCTCTCGATCTGAATACAGTTATTGTATCAGGTGGGCTAGATTACAAATTTAATTTTATGAGCATGCCTATTCAACTTGATCTTGGAATGCAGTATCATAAACTACTAGATGAAACGATTACAAAGTCG
Source organism: Bacteriovoracaceae bacterium (assembly GCA_023954635.1). GTDB lineage: Bacteria > Bdellovibrionota > Bacteriovoracia > Bacteriovoracales > Bacteriovoracaceae > M0603. The sequence goes on along the minus strand of JAGSHI010000025.1, from coordinate 5,063 downwards.
ACAAATCAAGAAGATGGGACTGCAGGGTCAAAAATAGGCTCCCCCGGTTACGAGGCCGGAGGATCAGTAATTATGCTGGCCTCAGGTATTAAGTTGGAGTTTTAATTGGGTATTAAAATAATCGCCAAAAACAAACGTGCAAGTTATGACTATTTCCTTGAAGAGAAATTTGAAGCCGGCTTGATGCTTCAAGGAACCGAAGTTAAAAGCTTACGACTCGGCAAAGTGACAATTGCGGAAGCCTACATCAATATTGATAACAAGGGTGAAGCCTGGGTTTATAATATTAATATCCCTCAATACAGCCACGGAAATATCCACAATCACGATGAAGGTCGAAAAAGAAAACTACTTCTCAACAAAAAGGAAATAGAAGAGATCGACCACCTCGTTTCAGCTCAAAGGCTTACAATTGTCCCCACAATGATTTACTTCAAAGGTAGCAAGGTCAAACTTGAGATCGCTCTTGGTAAAGGGAAGAAACAACACGATAAACGCCAAGATGCAGCTAAAAAAGACATCGAAAGAAAATTACGCCAAGGCAAGTACGACGATTAGTTCATTTCAGATTTTAAAATAGAATAAATATTGTGATCTACAAATTTTCCATAGAGAAGTTCGTTGTTTCGTTTACAGCCTTCAAACTTCAACCCTAATCTCTCTGCAATAGCACAAGAAGGTCGGTTTTCAGGACAGGCCATAATTTCAATTCTATTCATCTCCAATTCATTCATAGCGTAATCAATTAACTTAGAACAAAAAGAAGTGATGATTCCATTTCCAGTATAGTTTTCAGCAAGCCAGTAACCGATGGATGCTTTTTTATTAGCATGATCGAGAGAGTGGAATCCACCATTCCCAACCATAACATCATTAAAGAAAATCCCATGGATAAAACTTTTCCCTTCCTCAAATGGTTTAATACATCTTTCAATGAATTCCTCAGAGTCTTTTACCTCTGTATTGAGATCTAGCCAAGGAAGCCACTCTCTAAGATAATCTCGATTCGAATCTACTAATTTAAATAGTTCAGGAGCATCCTCTAACGTGAGCAAGCGAGAAGAAACATTTTCATTGATAATTAATTCTTTTTTAAGAATGACACTCATGGAGCTTTTGCAATCCAGTAATAAACCGTTCCAAAATAACAGCTGAGAAATAATACTCCTGGAATTTTAGTAAAGTTCTTTTTAAGTAAAGATAAAGCGACTAGAAAAAGTGCTGCAAAAATAAGAAGTCCCATTTCTACAAAATAAGTTGAAGTATATTGAATTCCATATGGATACAAAGACATAAGGACAAATGAAACATTGAAGACATTAGAACCTATTATGTTTCCAGTAATGAGGTCAGTATTTTTCTTTTTCACACAGGCCAAGATCGCTGTCACAAGCTCAGGAAAAGAAGTCCCAAAGGCCACAAAAACTGCAGAGATCACATAATTTGAAACCCCCATCAATTTACCTAGGTTTGAGCCAGAATAAACGAGAAGCTCTCCCCCACCATATAGAAAACCAAAACCCAGAATCAAAAGAGAGAAGGTCATAATATTAATATTTTCTTTTTCTTCCTCTTCATCCATTTCAGAACGAAGTTTTCTTTCTTTACGCATTTCATGAAGAGTATTCCAGAGGTAAAAGCTAAAGAAGAGAAACAGCATGATCGCTGACCACCATACAAATGCCCCCTGCAAAAGAGTAATGCAAAACACAGCAGTTAAAACGATATGTAGGAGTAATTGCTTTCGTATCTCACCCCGGATGATATGGAGAGGAACCATCAGACCGGATACTCCTAAAATAAGAAAAAGATTGGCTATATTTGAGCCAACAATATTTCCAATGGCCATTGGGCTTTGACCCCGATAGCTAGAGAGTTGAGAAACAAAGAATTCAGGAAGAGAAGTTCCAAAGCCAACAATTAAAAGACCAATAACAAGTGGAGAAAGACCAAAGTAGCGGCCTATCTTTTCTGCGGATTCTAAAGCAAACTCGGCTCCATAATACAATGCGACAATTGAGACTATTAAGAGCAAAACTTGCAGTAACATTAAACCTATCCGATACTAATAAGTGAACAAATACAAACCTTAAGAGTAATTTACCTATGAAGTCACTTTATTCCAAGCTTTCTTACGAGTCCTTTAAACTCATCTCAATTATATTCATGCTTCTTGGCGACCTAGTGGTCTGTCGATGGATTTGGGTCAAATTTGTGCATAGTCCAAACCTAAAGCATATGATTAACTTTCAAGTCAAAATGCTCAGAAAGAGCCCAAGCTTTAGAGATATCGATCTCCCTCCCAATTATCATTTAGAAATTATTGCACTTCTGCAGAAGTCTCTTGTCGTCATGTTTATTTTAGTTGTTGGGTTTCACCTACTCAATTACTTGGCCCTATGGTTTGATAAAGTTGTCGCCTTCTATTATTTACGATTTATGGCATGGACGGCCGGAGTTGGTTGTTTCATTCTTGGCCTAACATCTTTTGACCTAGGTATGCTTGCAGGTGGACTTATCATTGTTGGATTATTTTATCTTTTTGTTGGAATTGGATTTATTTATTTTCCAGTTAAGAAAAAGATGGAACCAGAAACTTAGTCCTCTCAGGAAGGGCCCACTCAGGAAGTTTACGATTTTTCTCTAACTGACTATTCTGCCCAATGACAGAAAGTATAAAAGACTCGAAGGCCCGAGGGTTTTTCACAAGAATCTCTAAGTCATGATCATAGATAAAAATATTTAATGATGTTTCAATTTTTTCAATAATATCAAACCTTGCTTCTACAACTTCTTCTAAATCAGATAGCCCTTGAATGTCTTTGTTAAGAATAATCCCAGAGCGAAGTAGCTCGATAAGAGCAATTTGAAAATTTCCTTCAAACAACTCTAAGCTAGATGGAAAGTGAGACCTTAAGTAATCAAATCGAAATTGATTTAACAAAGAAGTATTTCCAAAAGAGTCGTAAGAAACATTAAAAAGATCAAGAAGCTGATCGTAATAATACATCCAAATATAAAAATCTACTGTTCTATTCCAATAAGGAACAAAACCTTTTTTCAATTTTCTTTTAAAAGATCTTGTAAGGATATGAACATGAGGTTCTTTAGACATAACATCTTTATGAAAGTTAAACGTATCATCGATATTTCTTTCTTGTTCATATTTTTTGGGGTTTGAAACTCTTCTTCTCTCATCTTCTTTTATGAAGTCTTCCATCATCTGAAGAACTTTCGCTACACTTTCTTGCTCTTTTTGAAGATGTACTTTTGATTGTTCATGATAGGCAGGATAACTGAGAGGGACGTCTACAACCAATTGCTTTAATTGATACTTATCAATCCAAGATCGAATTGCATCATCTCCATGCATTTCTTTCTCATCCCGTACTTGCAATAGAGATTTTAAAAACCATCTCTCTTGATCTTCAAAATACTCTAGAAGGCTGAAAAAAAACTGATTCTTTTTTCCGCCTTTTAAGCTCATACCTGCAATGTTTTTGGTTTCAAGTTCTACCATATTCCACTGTTTGTTACAGAGGAGGCAAAATCTCAAAAGGGAGGACTGTCATTCCTTCTGATTCAACACTCGTTGCTACACTAGTAGATTGCCCCTCTTGGTGAATAAGAAGAAAACATCCTCCTCCACCGGCTCCACAGACTTTCATCCCAAGTTCAGGAACTTCTGTCTTAATCTTAGTATACAACTTTTCCATACCTTTCGATACGATTCCGGGAAAAAGTTCAGACCTAATTCTCCCTTCTTCGGCCATCAAGTCTGGAATTTTTGAAAATTCACCATCTTTTACGGCCTGATAGGCCTCAAATGAGACTTTTGCAATATTTAAAAGACCAGAGCGTGTTGATTTATCTTTATCAAAGAAGTTTTTATAAACTTCCCAATTATTAATTCCGCTAAGCCTCGTTTCTCCTGAGTACACTAATGTCACTCTTTTTTTAAGAAACTCAGCAAACTCTTCACTATATAATTGATCAACCTTGACCTGTCCCGGCTCAGGGATGAGTGACAAGATTCCTCCATAAAGTGCTGGATAATAATCTTGGTATCCAGCTGGACCTGAGTCTAATATTTTCCCCTCAAGACCATTTACAATTTTAATGGCCTCATCTCTTTCAAGTCTCACATTTGTATACTCTGCGAGGGCCTTATAAAGAGTCACGCCCATAGCTGAGGATCCCCCCAGCCCGCTTCCAGTTGGAGCATCAGATTCAAGAGAAATTTTTAAGCCACCGGAAAAAATAAATAGATTTATTATTTCTACGACAAATGAAAGTGGTCCAAAAAAACCTGAAGACATCTGTTCAGGGGTTAGATCTTCTTTCTTAAATGTTTTTGTCGAATCATAATCTTTTGAATGAATGATGATTTCATCAGATTCAAGAGACTCTATTTCAACTTTGGCCTGCAAAGAGGTCGCTAAGTTGAGAGTCACAACTCTTGGTATTACTAAATTTATGGGAGAAAGATCGAGTGTTCCCCCGAGAAGGTCCACTCGTACAGAACCGGTACTAGAAATCTTCACTATAGACACCTACAAAAGGTAGCTCTCTGTATTTTCCGGCATAATCAAGGCCGTAACCGATAACAAATTTATCTTCAATTTCAAATCCAAGATAATCAATATGCACTTTGTGCTTACATCTTGCAGGCTTAAAAAGAAGTGAAGCAAGTTTTAAATTTTTTGGATCTCTTTGTTTGAAGTCTTCCATAAGACCAGTCAAAGTAAGGCCAGTATCAACGATGTCTTCAACAACCAAAACATTTTTTCCTGCAATATCCTTTTGAAGATCTAGAGTTATATCAACAGAACCCTTAGATTCTGTACCATCACCATAAGATGAGGCCTTGATAAATTCCATCACAACCGGAAGGTCCATTTCACGAATAAGATCTGCTACAAACATGAAGGCACCATTTAAGACACCAACGACAGTAACCTCTTCACCATTGAAATCTTTAGTGATCTGCTCACCAAGTTCTTTGATTCTCTTTTGTAAATCTTCAGTAGAAATGTAGACATCAACTGCCATGAAAAAGCTCC
>JAGSHI010000065.1 GCA_023954635.1 Bacteriovoracaceae bacterium | reverse complement strand
TCTCAGTTTAAATTTCTTTAACAAACGGTTGTCTAGTGGAGAGCCTAATGAAAAGTATACTGGACTCTACATCTACAAAGGAAAAAACAATGTTTGCCGGCGTTCTGGACTGGGTTCAGGTATGGTCTAAGACTTATAGATGCCTTTGAAATAAGAGACATAAATTCATAGATTATGTTAAAATTTGTCTATGAACTTTTCAGTTATTGTTCCCAATTATAATAAAGAAACTGTTCTTGATTTATTCTTTAGCTCTTTTTTGAACTTTAGAAATGAATCGACTTGGGAAATTTTATTCATAGACGATTGTAGTAATGATAACTCATTAAAGATTGCGAATTCTTACTTAGAAAGTCTTCCTTTAAAAGTTATTTCTCTTGATGAAAGGTCAGGTCCTGCAAAGGCCCGAAATTTGGGTCTTGAAAAAGCATCGTTTGATACAATTGTTTTTTGTGACTCAGATATAGCCTTTAATGCTGATGTCTTAAAAGATGCACTTAACTTCTTCAATGACAATAAATGTGATGTTTTGAATTTGTCTTTATCAACAAATCCGATAGGGAATAATGGAGCAGGCGCACTTTATCTTTTAGAAGAGTATCAGGCCCTTTTAGAAGCAAACTCAAAAACTGGTCCTTGTGATTATTTTACGACAACATTTAGCTTTATCAAAAAGTCACTCATCTTATCGGTTGGTGGTTTTAATGAATCTTATAAAGGTGCAGATATTGAAGACCTTGAAATAGCAGCTCATTTTTCAAGGGAAACAAAGAATTGGTTTAACTATGAATTACAATTTGACCATCAGTACCCATCATTATCTTTAGTTCTTAAAAAGTCTTTTAAAAGATCATTTCATATATCGAAAGGGTGCTTAGAAGATGAGTTAAATGTAATCACTTCTGTAATTAGAAAAATTCGCTATTTTCTTATGTGTTTTTTCCCTCTCTTGTTTTTAAGTAATGTTCTTTTCTTTAAAACTGAATGTGTATTTATATATACGTTGGGATTCACGATTATCTTCTTGAATCGTTTTTTTCTAAGTAAAGGTTTAGAAAAGTACGGATTTATAAAGACAGCTTGTCTGTTTCTAGGACTGCATCTCTATGTCTTGAGTGTGTGTGCGGGTTATTTGTACGGAAAGATAAGTCTGAAAAAGAGTTTATAAGAGACTTTTTAAAGAGCTCCAAGAAACAAGTGGGAGATTTTTCGGGTCGTAAATCCAACTCATATTTATGGCGCAATCCCAGGTACAATGACATTTTTTCTCAATGATATCCTGAATTATGTTTTGTGCTTTCGGGTTCTTTAGAAGTTCATCAAGGTTATAACTATAATCTCTAATGTTTCCGAGCTTGTAATCTTCTCCCTCTAAAATTTCACATGCATGTACATCACCACAATCATCGAGAGTCACAAATTTTTGTCCAGCATAGCAACTAAATTCTCTTTTTGAACTGAGTTTGGCCTTGGCAATTGTACTCGTAGTTAAATTGTATAAACCTGTTTGAACAGGAGTTACGGGATGTGAATTATTAGCTTGTCTTCTTTCTACCAGACCACTTGAGAGTTCTTTGTACAGCTCTACATCAACTTCTTTGATACTGTTGTCGATGAGTTCTCCTCTAACCATATTAAGATCGATTTGATCAAAAATATTTTTGGACTCAAGTAGTTTTATAAGTTCTGGTAGTTCTCGTTGAGTTGTTTTACTGAAAAGTAAGTCAGCACCAATTGAAAAATTCTTATGATGTTTCTTTAGAGCATTGAGGGCCATCGCTGTATTCATGGCATGTTGAAAACCGTCTTTAAACCTTCTTAATGCGTTATGAGTTTTAGGAAGACCGTCTAGCGAAATCCCGAATCTAAAAAAGGAAGAGGGGTTTTCTTTTAGTAGGATCTTGGCCTTGGATAGGATGAGCTCAGTGTTGAAGCCATTGCTTGGAATTGTAAAATAATTTGTAGAGTTTTGAGTGCTAAATATTCTAGCTATCTCCGTAAGGTCTTCACGTATATACGGCTCTCCACCACATAAATTTACAAGTAATAAATCGGGGAGTGTACTTGAGAAGGCCTTAATTTCATCAAGTGTTAATTCGTGTCTTTTGCTTTGCTCGCCTTTGTTAAACTTACCGGCCTCACTCACACGTTGCCAGTTCCAACAGTGATCACAGAAGGCATCACAACGGGCGGTAACATTAAAAAGAAGATAGCTGATTCGCTTCGAATAGATCTTACTAATGAGGGATGGGAGTTTAACAATATTTGAGTTCATTTCACCATTTTAAAGCATATTCATAATTATTCAATATATTCGCATATTCCTGGTAGGGCGTCTAACTTAATTAAAGCTTTTTGTTCTTGCGTTTCACTTTTACTTGAATAAATATCGAAAGAGCGACTACTAACCCAAAGGTCCACATTGTTGTATCGATTACAAGTTTGTCTTCTAGTTTTACTCCAGAGATTCTTTCTATCAGGAAAGTGATATAGGAATGGGGTAGATTTTGATGTCCTAATTTTTTAAGAACTTGATAGTGCCAATCCGTTAGAAAACAATAGCCAAACCCGTAGAAGTAACCCATTACAATCCAACTAAATAGAGTGAGAGCTATAGTTATAAGGTGAGTTTTCCTGGTGATGGGATGAATCCATCCTACTAAATTGAAAATAGTAAACAACGTATGAAATATGGTGAAAAACCAGTCTAAAAAAATGAACATAAACTAATGTTACCAAATAATATGTAAATAGTTGAAATTTAAAAGAATAACCAAATTTGATCACTTCAGGGTTCGAATTGGCACCTAGATGTTATATCGCTGACATAGTTGTAATAATTTAAGCACGTTTTGGCCTTTTTTGATGTAAGAAATCAGGAATTGTTACAGATATTCACATCTTTTATTGTTTGTTTTTGCGTACGTGATATAGGTATTTTGCCTTAGTAAAAATCTCCAACGGAAGTGAGTTAAAAAATGAGAAAAGCCCTAGTTGTGGCGGGCCTTGCCCTATGTACATTCAACGTCTTTGCTGCAGATAAGACACCTAAGTTTCACCTCGATTATATCGATTATGAGGACTTTATTTATTCAAACGGTCAAAAGACTCAAGTCGGTGACCAGATAGAACTTGAGATGGCCTTCAAGTACAACTACGACAAAGACACTTATGCCAGATTTAGATTTCAAACCAGACCAGAAGATAATAGAGAAAACAATAAGACAGATAGATTTGAACTTGGTCTTTACCATAATTACAAAACCCTCGATATCAATTTAGACTTAGAGCTTCTCACAAATGATGGAACAACCGGTGGACAAACACTGGGGTTTGACTTGGACTCTGAGTATACAAATCTTAGGTGGAATATAAATAACACCACAACTTTTACTTTCTTCCCATTTAATTTTGATGGTGAAGTAGGAGAGGAGTTTTACACTTGGGATGTCACTAGAGTTTATTATATCGAAGGTTCTCCAACGACAGTAAGTGGAACGCAAGGTTCAAATAGTATCGCTCAAAAAACAATTCCAGGATTTGAACTTGCTGTAAAAGTTAATGACATAAAACTTTATGGTGGTCTGGGGATTGCAACTTATATTCACCCAACGAACCCTAATTTTAATCTTCTCAATAATCCAAGTGCTACTAGCTGGGAGAGAAAAGAAGACCTTGGTTACAAACTAGGGGCCAAACTTAAAACTGATGGATCTTACTCTAAGTTTGAATACGTCGGACATACTCAGTCTGAAGAAACCGGAGCTCTCCTAGAATCAGCTGCGAGCATTTACACTCTGACTAGAGTTTCTTCATTTATTTTTGAAGGTGAGTTGACATGGTCTAAGGCCGGAACACAACCTTGGGAAGTCTCAAGGTCAACAGGCTGGTTTGAGAGAACGACAACATTTAGACCTGTATATTCTGACTATTATGACAACACAGAAGACTGGGTAGGAAAATCAGATTTTGGTTTTTCAGCCAAAGTTGGATTTGATGTGACAGACACTATGACTCCTTATGTTCTTTACAGACACCAAGGTGAACATTTTGTTTTTAATGAGCCCGAGTCTGCACACAACTTAAGAACTGCCGATGATACAAAATCGCACGGAGGGCTTCATAGACTAGGAGCAGGAACTTACCTTCGTTATGGAGATTTTGTTGTTAACCCTGAATTTGAATATAGAAGAGCTAATAATGCTGTATTTGGAAATGCAACTGATGTGAGAAGTGATCGCTTCTTAAGCTCTTTTAAGAAGAATGATTATGTTCTTCAACTTTATCTTACTTATGACTTTGATGGAAATAACATGTTCAGACCATAAGGTTTGACTGGAGACACAATTGAACACACTTAAGAAAACACTGATCCTACTTTTGACACTTGGACTTTTCGCTTCTTGTTCGAACAAGAGTGAAAAAGTTCTGGTCGCTCAACCAATGGACCCACAAGTTCAAAACCTTTTGGCCGACCTTGATACACTTGAGGACAATATTTCAGAAGGAATGGTCCTTAGAGCAGCTACTAGTCAGGAAAAAAAGGACATCGATTATCTTCTGAAAAGGGTTAGAGTCCTCTCTATGAGACTAGGTCAGTTCCCAGGAGATGTAAGAGCAACGAAGGCCCTTTATAAAGCACTTCAGAAACTTGAAGCTCTTGATTTAACAAATAGAGATCAGGGGATGTTTACAAATACATTTTCTACGCTTCGAATGACAATTGATCATTATTCATCAATTCAAGGAATCAATGTCTTTGGTCCAAGAGATACATCGATAGCATTCTTTACTGAAGATTTTAAGAAGGGTGCTGGAGAGTTTACAACTCTAGTAGAAGATGAAGGTGCTGCTGAATGGAAGGCAGGTAGCTTTGAACCTAAAAACTCTTATTATATGGAGATCAAGTCTTTTAAAACAGGGGCTGATGGTTCTAACCAAGTTGGTGCTTCGAGATTACTCTCACCAGTCTTTGACCTTAAGGATAAAAAAGGTGTCACAATCGAAGTTGGACAAGCTTACAAGTTTATAAAGGACCTTGGAGTATTTCAGGTACAAATTAAAGAGTCCATAGACGGTGCAGAATGGTCTACATTAACAATCGAAACTGTTCCATCTGGAAATGATTGGAATGTAACGGACTCTGAAAGAATTAAAGTTCCTGAGGAATTAGAAGGAAAGAAAATTCAACTTTCATTTGTCTACACTTCCAAAGCAGAGGACAATCCTACTTGGCAAATTCATTCTCTGACTCTAAGGGAGCAAGGGGAAAAAGATGCGAAATAGGCTATTAGCACTTTTTCTTTTATTAGTTGGAACTGTAGGTTGTTCTGACAAATCTTATAGACTTGATAATACTCAAGAGGTCTTAGGGGCATCTAATAGTCTTGAAGGATCATCGACTACCGGAAACTTTATATCAACTGCCATTAAAGAAACAAATCAACTCGATATTGTGCTTTATCCAAGTGAACTTCTTGATATGGATAAATTTGCACTAGTCAAAGCTGGAATGTCTCCTTCTGAGATTAAAGATACTCTTAATCTTTTTCCAGGAGGTACGCGTGATACTTTTAGAATAGGTAGAATGTCAGGTACGGCCATAAAGAATTTTATTAAATCTAGAACAGTAAAGATGAACTCAGCTGACCTACAGGTCGCAGGAATGAAATATCATGTTCACACTATTGGTGGTGTACTTCAATATGCTTACTTTAACTTTAAGAGAGACGGTGTTGAAGAAGAGTTAAAAGACAAAGAGTATTACAAAGTAGCTATCTCTGATTATCATTATTTTAGTGGAGATACATTTCCTTCATACTTCTATGGCGACTCTATGAATAGAGGCTTCAGTGACGTTGGAAGAACTGTTTCAGCTAAAAAGGCCGTTGAGAGTTATCTCTCTAAGCTCGCTTACCTTCCTTATCTAAAAGAGAGTCGTGCTAAGTATACTTCTTTTATCGTTGGAAATACCGGAGAGATGAGTATTCCAAATATTCAAGGTGCTCTTCACCGAACACCGTTTTTAGGTTATTCAACAAAAACAAAAGGTATTGTCACGGCCTTTGGTAAACGAGATCGTTTTCCTGGTGGAATAGATGTCTATATTCAAGACCCGAAAGGTGATGGAAGAGTAGAAACTTCAGATGCCATTCATATTTTTTCTCGAGACGAAAGTATTTCTCTTGAACTCGGTGATGAAATTGAGATTTCAGGAATTATCTACGAAGAAATGACAACTACTGGAATGGGAAGAACATCAATTCAGGAAGTGGATGCAAATAGCATAAAAGTTCTCTCAAAAGGTAATAGTCTTCCAACGCCAGTTGTTCTTGGTGTGAAAGGAAGAAAAATTCCTGATCATGACGTCTCTACCTGGAGAGGTGATCTAAACTTCAAACCATTCCTTACGATGACTGATGGAATAGATTTTTGGGAATCTCTTGAGGGAATGAGAATCAGTATCAATGATGCTCTCATCCTTGGGTTTAGAGGTGGACAGGAAGAGTTTGAAGCGCTTAGGCCAAAGGATTATCTTAATCTTTATATTACTGCTGATGGGAATGAACCTAAAATACGCACAACTACTGTCGGTGGTTTAATGATTGACCCAATCGCTGGTGACTTTAATCCAGAGATAATTCAAATTGCGAGTAATCACCTTTCAAAAGGGATTAGAACTGAAACATTTTATAATGTTGGAGAAGTTATTAAGGGTGAGATCACAGGTGTCCTTAGTTACGAGAAAAATATATTTGGTGGAGGAGAGTTATCTCTGATTACCCCCGAACCTCAGAAGCCTCTTACTGACTTTGCAGGCAGAGGAAATGTAGAACTTATTGATCGAGAAGTGACACCATTTGTAGGAGATGAAGATCATCTTACAGTTGCTACTTTTAATGTTGAAAATCTTAATTCAACTCAAAAAGATAGAATGAAACAAATGGGACGTGTTGTTTCTGAAACTTTGAAGTGTCCAGACATCGTTAATCTCGTTGAAATTCAAGACAATAATGGCGAAGACTTCACCGGTGGTTCTGTAGCGAATCTTACTCTAGAAAGATTTATTGAAAATACTCCTTGTCCAGGTGTTGATTATAAACCACTCAATATTGACCCTGTTAATCACAATGAAGGGGGAGTCCCTGGAGGGAATATTCGAGTTTCTATGATCTATAATGCTAATCGAGTGGGGTTTAGCCCTCGAGGTGATCAAGGTCCTCTTGTTCATGCAGGCTTAGCTCCTGGAGTTGGACTTAAGAATAACCCAGGACGTGTTTTTCCTAGATCTGACGAATTTAAAGGAACAAGGAAATCGATTATTTCTCAATTCACTTTTAAAGGTGAAAACGTATATGTGATTGGAAACCATTTTAACTCTAAACTTGGAGATACTTCTGCCTGGTCAAATAAACAACCTGTAAAACTAGGTTCAGAAGAAAGAAGATCAAAACTTGCTAAGATGATAAATAAGTTTGTTCAAGAAATTTTGAGGGCCGAGCCTAATGCTAATGTTCTTGTGATAGGCGACTTTAATGCTTATATCGTAGAGAATCCTATGAAAATACTCGAAGGGCGTGAGCTTAAAAATCTTATGACTTTTGGTGATCTATTGGCACCTGAAAAGAGATACACAACCAATTACAATGGAAACTCTCAAGCTCTTGATTATATTTTTGCAAGTGAAGCACTATTAAATAAAGAGCCCGAACTGAGTGTTCCACATATCAATTCAGATTACATGGGACGTCTCTCTGATCACGACCCATTGGTTGCACGATTTAAGTTTTAATGGAGAAAGCATGAAGTCTTGTTTTTTTATAATCAGTCTTTTCTTCCTAATAAATGCAAACGCTTCTGTTGAGAGCGGAGCGAAAGCTCCTGGATTCACTCTTGCTAACGAAGACGGGAAAAATGTAAGCCTAAAAGACTACAAAGGGAAAACAGTTGTCCTTGAGTGGTATAACAAGGACTGCCCGTTTGTGAAGAAGCATTATGAAAGCAATAATATGCAAAAACTTCAGTCCAAGTGGACTCAAAAGGGAATTATTTGGCTATCAATAATTTCATCTGCAGAAGGTAAGCAAGGGCATCTTACAAATAAAGAAGCTCTCAAGAATAAAAAAGCATCTGGCTCTAAGGCATCATCAGTATTACTTGATCCTAATGGTGTTGTAGGGAAACTATACGACGCAAAAACAACTCCACATATGTATATTATCGCTAAAAATGGAGACCTTATTTATCAGGGGGCCATTGATAGTAATAGCTCTTATGATCCTTCAGTAATACCTGATTCAAAAAACTATGTAGATGATGTACTTTCTAAGGTTGTATCAGGTCAAAAAATTAAGGCCGGAAGAACTAAGGCCTATGGGTGTAGTGTTAAGTATTAAATTTAGTTTTAATTAAGGTCGCTCTAATGAAATATATAATTTTAGTTGTTCTTGTCTTAGTCTCGTTTTTTACAATTAGGTTCATAATGCTCGGAAACCAGAGTGCTACTATGAAGCCTACTTTAGGTCTTGAAAAAAATCGTCTTAAACCTTGTGAAAGTAACGGAAACTGTATTGTCAGTCATGACCTTAAAGATAGTGAACTTGCACCTATCACAAATACATCAAACCCAATTGATAAGTTAAAAGATATTTGTACTAAGCAGGGGTTTGAAATTGTAGAGACTCGAGAGGATTATCTCTATGTACTAGATGCATCTAAAATATTTGGTTTTGTAGATGATGTTGAGTTCTTCTATGATAAAGAGGCACAAACACTTCATTTTCGTTCAGCCTCAAGAGTTGGAAAGTCTGATTTAGGAGCCAATTCAAAAAGAGTTCGTCAAATCTTAGAACTATTAAAGTAACTACTGAATCTTTGATTGAACAGTATGTCTGCCAACAAAAGGAACTTTGTGCATTGTAATGGCAGTTCTTATAAATCCAATTGACGGGACAGTTGGGCAATAGGTGAATTCACCATCCCAGCCTTTATTATCTTTTGGATAGATGTGGATGGTGTGACAATCATAATATAGGGCCGATTGAAATCGTCCTTTGTAGACTATTCTCGCTCTTTCATCATCTCTTACTCCAACTTCTTGAAGTTCTTCATAACCGTATGGATCAAGAAAGTCTGATGGAAGTTCAATATTTTTCGTACCCTTTATATTTCTTGTAATAAAGAACACTGAAACTTTAAGGTTATAACTTATATTCAAAGTAAATGTTTCTGACTGAATATTTTGAGTTGAAAGAACAACTTTTCCACTTTTAACTAAATTATCCTTTTGGACAATATGAGTAATGGATTCATTTTCAAAAGAGTGGAGATTAAGAGATAAAAAAGCTAATGCAACTAATATAAACAGCTTGAACATTGATGTATTCCAATAGAAAAAAGTGAAAAGCGAAAGTAGCACTTTCTTTATTGATTAACAATAGATTTAAAAATCAAAACCCCAGAAATCTCGATTCATTTCCCAGTGGTGATCACCGCCTCTGGCCTTTTCTTGAACTAGCTTTATTTTATTTTCACCCCATTGATTAGTTTTCATTGTGAAAGGTCTACTCGTTTCAGGATTAGTTCTTGTTACTGTTTGAGCATTATTTCCATATCTGTGAAATAAGGTATGAGAGTGATTATGTGTAGGGGAGTTTTTAATAGAGAAGATATTGAGCTCAACGCCTTTACTCTTTTTAAACCAGCTCGAGTAGTTTTCGCCCCAGCTTTGTCCATATAGTCCATCATATACGTTTACTGACTTTACTCTGCGAGTAGCGCTTGTACTGTTAGAATCATGTTCGATATAACTCACAATCTTAGAGGCAACTTTTCCACCACCGCTATGTCCAGATAAGTGAACAGGAGACATCTTTTGATCTCCTATTGCTTCTTGGAACTCTTTCATGAAGCCATCAAACTTCATAGTACCAGCAAGATATGTATGATGGTGGGTGTTCTTATTATTCTTTGAGAAGGGAATGATCATTAATTCACTTGTTTTTTTACAAGTCGATGTTCCAAACTCAAAGGCATTAACCATTGAATCTAATGATTTATCATAAGGCTTATTAAAATAACTAAACCCATGGAAATGAACATTGTAAGACTTTACTTCTGTCATGTGATTTGGAATTAAAATGGCCAGTGGCTTTGGATAAGTTGTGAACATATTAGTTGGTGCATCACACTGATGATATGCACATCCTTTTATAACTTTCTCTTGGCAGTCTAAGTTCTTATTGTTGTGTGATAAGGATTTAAACTTAGTAATTATATTCTGTGGTTCTGGTCCCTCAGGTTGAGGAGCAGTTGGAGTACCATCAGGTGAACAATTTAATTGGGTATCACTTCTATTGATATGTTCAAATGTATGAATGAGTTCTCCCATACTTGAGTCTTCTGAGAATATAGGAAATGAAATGATTGAGAACATTATTAGTGAGAGTACTTTTATAGTTTCTTTTAGAGCTTTTTGCATCTTTGAAATTGTAACATAGTATAGGCCTGTTCTTTTTAGTAAGTTATCATTTTCAACTAGTTGAAAACTGGTGATCCTTGAGGGGAGAACTAGAACGTTTGAACCTCATAAAACTCTATTTTGACCTTTTACATGATCAAAGCAGATAGATTGATGGTGCTCAACTATTACATCATCTGGAGAGATTTTTTTGATCAAAGATTTTAACTTTTCTAAGGGAAAGCTAGATGCTGTTACTTTACTAACGATTGTCTCGTCAGGAGACTTGAAAAGTGAGTTACCTCGTTTTAATTTAACTCTTGAGTCAAAATACACCAGAATAATATCGTTATCAGTGACTTCCTTTTGTTGATGCCTTTTAAGTTCAATAAATTCTTTAATGAGTTGAATTTTTTTTACCTCTCTCCATTTGTGAATGCTTTTTTTCCCATAAGGGACCTGCAATTCGATTTTGTCTTGATCGGCATAAAATACTCGAAAATACTTTATGGGATCAAAGTTACTTGTTCTTTTTTGTGACCTAACTTTAAACTCCTCAGAAATTGTAAGGTATAGACCAAGTAAAAAGACAAAACCGAAAGACATTAACATGCCAATTGAGAAGAGATTAGCAAATCTATCTCCAGGGAATAGATCTAAACCTAAAGCAAATTGCCTATAGAGAAGTCCACAACAAATTATAGAAAATAGTGTAGAGAAAAAAAGACCTTTAGTAACAAGCCTTTTTCTAGAGACAAAAATTTCAACGGGTTCATTCATACTATAAGTATAAAGGAAATATAAGAAAGAGAAAACAATCCAAGCATTTTTGCGTGTATACAATATGTAAACAACTGGGTGATGTTTAATTTATAATAAATTTACACACTTGTAGGCATCGTCTAGTTTTAGGCTGTGGACATATCTAAGGGTTGTTCACTTAACTAAATCCTGGAGGAAAAAATGAGAAAACTAAAAAAAGTAATGATGGTATTACTTATTGTTAACATGGTGATTACTAATGCTTGGGCAACCGTAATTACAACTGAAACTGGAAATACTGTAGAAGTCGGAGATGGTAAAGAGCATGGTGTTTCAACTGGCTATGACCCAAATGCAAGATGGGACGATATAAAAAGAGATGCACGTAATCGCTATCGAAAGCTAAGAGAAGAAGCGATTCGCTTAGAAGAGCTTCACAAACGATCAAATGATAGAGAGCAAAGAGATAAAATAGCAGATGAGCTCGCTAGAATTCAAAAAGAAATGGATAAAAATAAAGCCGATAGAGATTTTGAAGACGAATTGACTAGGCATCCAGATAGACCAACGACGAGACCAGAAGAAGGAAACTGGAGAAGAAGAATGCGTCGAGATAGAATGGATGAACTTGAAGAAAGGCAAAGAAGGTTCGAAGAAGAAGAGGAACAGAGAAGAGCAAGAGCTACAAGAGTAAGTGACCTCGGTAATATTGGAAGTGCAACGATAGGAGATGCTTCAGATTCTCATCGATCTGTTATGGATGAAATTGAGAATCAAGATGAAGTACAAAGAAGACATGATGAAGAAAACTGTAACGATTCAACTAATAACGATGAGGTGTGTGAAGAGATTCGTGAAGAAGTACAGGAAGCATCCGCAAGAGTAGAGGCATCACAAAGTAGTTTCAGAAGAATTGTTGGAGTTATGCCACCAATTATCCTTGGTGGAGGAAAGATCATTAGTCTTTTCAAAAAACTAAAAGAAAAACAAAGAATGCAGCAGGAACTTAACTACCTTGAAAGTCAAATTAGAACATGCGAAATCAATTGTGGTGAATTCGAACAAATGGCTACAGAGCTTAAACAAGAGTTAGTTAGGGAGGAAATCGTTAATGAACAAGATTTTCAAGAACTTCAAGATGAAGAAAGAAAATCTGAATTAAATCATCCAGTAGATGCAGAACTAATAGTTCCAAAATACCTAGGACAAAATACAGAAATTCCTTTTGGTAATAAAGATGCTCTTCCTCTTGCTTTTGGAGTCTATACAGATACTGAAGCTAAATTCTTTTCTAATGTTAAAGTAGTTGTTGATGGAAAATCGATACCAGCTACATACTACCCAGAGGCAGGGGTTATTAAGGCGCTCTACGTAGGGTTCCCTAAAAAACATAAATTTAAAGGCAAGGTTTTACTTCAATCGGTTGATGGAAAATCATTTTCAGTCCCTTTCGGTGGAAAAGTTAATATTACAAAGCCTGAAATTAAAATTACCAAAAAAGGGGGAACTTTTACGAGAACTAAGTTCAAAGTAAAAGTAAATGGTGAATTTGATAAAATTATCGTAACTGGCGAGAACATTAAGCCAAGAGAGTTTAATTTTGAATCAGTACAAACTAAAAAAGAATTTGAAGTTAAAACTTTAAGTAGAGGAGAGGCCTACATTAATGTAAAGGCATCTCTTAAAACAAAAATTGCAAATGTTGGTGACTTTGATGGTGTGAAAATCGAGACTGATAATACAGGAAGACTTGAAAACCTAGAATCTGATCTTTTTCAGGGGGCACCAAACCAAAAGAAACCAGAGTTAGGTTTTTGCTGTGAAGATGTTGGCGCTTTAACTTGCGAAGGATGCATCGCTGGGAAACGTTCAAGAAAGTCTTGTAAAGCTCTGAATAAACTTCCAGGTTACAACTTCAAGGCATTCTTGAAGGCAAGTGACCTCTCATGTTCTAAGCTCTAATCTATTTGGGGTCGGAAGTAACCGACCCCTTTTACTTTGTTTCTGTCCATGAAAAGAGATCAAAATTCATTTGAAATACTTCTTTAGACTTACTTGCACTGACAAGTTTTTTTGTTTTAGATAAAAACTTCATAAACTGAGTACTGATTTCTTTTCGAACATTTTCATCTCCTGAAAAGACAACACTGAAATTATATGTTTTTGAATCTTCTAACTGTTTTAATCGATTCATCGTATTTGTATAACATTGAGACTTGTAGGAATGAAATATCGGAGAGTCTTTTGGTAAATGTAATTCAACATCAATTAATTGAATCCCTTTCTCAGACATGGTGATAATTCCCATTCGTTCAAGGTTTTGAATGTAATCAGATACTCTTTTTTTCGGAAGAAAAGTTCTCTCAGCTAACTTCATTGGATCTTTTCTAAATTCTTCACAATGAAGTCCCATATGAATCACTTGATTCATTGGATCTAGGTAATAGTCTTCTCTATTAATTTCTCTTTCTGTAAGCTCTTCTACATCAATATATTCTGAAGTTTTGTTTTTTTGTTTTTGCCAAACTTTTATTTCTTTTAGTAGGTTCTTTTCTCTATCTTTGAGTGCACAACGAGCATAATCCAATAAGAGCTTTAAATATTCTGATTCTTCAGATGTAAAATTCAAAAATTGAGCTGCGAGATAAAGTTGATCTTGGTTTAGATCTCTTACACCTTTAATGACTTGGGACAAATAGGCCTTCTGAATACGCATATGGGATGCCATAGACTGATATGTTATCGATGAATCTATTTTTTTACGTTCTTCGATAGTTTTCCTAAGAACATCCCTGTAGTCTAACTCATTGAAAATATTCATTTAATTCCTCGGGTATCTAGCTAGTTAACAAAATATATACCAGATAGTGTCAATTGATAAATAATAAATTTACGAGTGTGTAAATAATCCGCTAGATTGTCCTTAGATGTGAAGCTTGGTATTAAAATTAGACTCATCCAAAGCATATAGAGGGATAAAATGAAGCTAAAATTCTTAATGTTATTTATAAGTCTTACAACACACTCATATGCTGGTGGCTGGGCAAGTGGTGGTGGAGACCCTAAAGAAGTTGAAGCAAAAGTCTTTCCTTTTATGGATAAGATTAAAAATGCCATTTTATTACTTGAAGAAAATTTAGATAAAACTCATTTTAATTCAAATTTTAAGAAGGCATTTAAAAATGACATGAAAGAGATGCTTAAACTTAATCGGTTTTATTATGTACCAGAGCTTTTTGCTGTAGGGTTTAATAGGCATCCTGGAGATTATACTAAGTTATATTCAAATGGGGCAATGACAGAATTCAAGCCAGCTGCTCCAATCTACTTCTCTAAGCAGGCCATAGAATACGATGTTCGAACTTTAGCGAGAGTCATTGCTCAAGAAGTGCCTCATCATATATTTAAGGGTCGTTTTCAAAGAGATGAAACCTTTGCAAACAACCTGGGAACATACCTAGTTCTTTTAGACAAAGTTCCTAATAAGCCTTACTCGGCCTCTCAAATTATTTATGAAGAATTTGACCATGAGTTGAGGGATGAATCCTCAAAGAGGATTATACAGAAAGCTCGAGATGAGTTTGCTGCAGGTGAGAGTGTTTTAGAAATATTATATAACCTTGCCCATAAACTATATAAAAATAGAGGTAGTTATAGTGATTATCATGTCGAAACAGCTGCTCCTATGACTAGAAATGTATTATTTCAACGTTGGAGTAAGACTGCTGATATAACAAATTTAAGTCAGTTACAGCATGATAAAATTGCTTCTTGCCTGTTTACTACCTATCAAGATGGACCTTCAGGGATAACAAAACAGTATCAGAAACTTTTAACAGATACATTTATGTCGATGATGAAAGAGTTTAAGACAAAGATCTCAAAGATATATTTTACTGAAAAGTTTTTCCTTCCAATGGAACAAGAGATCACTGATTGTGGAGTAGGAATTGAAGATAACAACGGAAAAATCTATTTGTATAAGGCCGTAAGAAGACATGAAAACAATCAGTGTGGGAGTGATGATAACCCATGTGACATTTTTCTTAAGTAGTCCAATTTAGTATAATCAAATATACTATCTATATGTTGGAAAAATTAAAAAAGAACTTTGATTTGGTATTCAAAGATGGAATCTGGATAGTAAAACTAAAGAGAGACTTTAGTTTTGTTTCAACTTTTAATGCACTTGCGTTTGGGGCTGGGCTGACTTATCTCTGTGTAGCTATTCTTCTTACAAAGATGGGACTCTATAATTTCGCTTTTAGTGAAAATAACATATATGCTGGCTGGGTCGTTGGATTTCTTTTTCTGCCTATAGGGCTCCTCATCTTTTTCGCAGGGGTCTCTTCATTCTTCTCCGATTATCTTCACATCTCAAAAACGTCGATAAAGCTTTATCATAGCTTATTTAATTTTAAGTGGACTCATATAGGAGTATCTAAAACTAATCTTAAGTCTCTAGATATAATTGAAAATGAAAATAGTAAGTATGAACTATCTTTAGTGTTAAACTCTAATAAATCTAAAAAAATTACACACGAATTCAAGAAAGAGCCCCTCGAGAACCTGGTCGAGTTTATCTCTAAGTATTTAGAATTAAAGTAAAATTTTCACCTTATCCTATATCTAATAATTAGATTAAATTTATATTGTTAATATAATTGATCCCGGAAATCAACATTGCTACAAGGAGTCAGAAATAAATAAAACAGCCTGGGGGGGCCCTTATGAAAACACTACTTACATTACTTTTTGTCTTAACAAGTTTTAGCAGCTTTAGTTCAACTATATTTAAAGCAACTGTAGAAGATACATTCTGTGTAGAAATGGATCCATTTGTGGTTGGTGATGTTTGCCTTCTAAACCTTGAAAGAGAAGACAATGGAAAAAAACTAACTCTTTTATTGGACTTTGATGAATTCTCAAATCAAGACGGTGAGTTAGAAGGACAAGTTCTTAGTGTAGATTCAAGTAAATTAGAAAAAATTAGAAATAGGGAAGTACTCTCTATCCTTCTCGATTATGACAACAACTATTATTATATGAATGCTTCAATAGATGCTTTTGAAGTTGTAGAAAATCCTTCTACTTATGAGATGAAAAAATTTATAAGCAAACTTTCTGGTTATTTTTATGTTGGCAACCTTCCAGCTGGTTATTCGGCAAAAAATATCGAAACACCAGAGCTTAAGGCCAACTTCAAAGCTTATTTGAAGGGAGTTGCTTCAGGAAAACTAAATGATTGGGAAGAATTAGTTTATGAATCTGGAGAGTACGATAACTTGTCACGCTCTGAAAAAGAAAAAGTTGCAAAGAATCCTTGGAAAGAAATGGGAGTGAAGTACCTTCTTGAAGTAACTGAAGTTCATCAAATTTTAAGAAAAGGAAGAGTTATAGGATACTATGTTGAAGTATCAGACCATGTTCAGGCCGCAATCTATCAAGATGGTGCTTGGATTGAGATGCTTTTAGATCTAGACATGAATGTTCTAAAAGCTACTGACGAGTCTGCTTAATAAAAAACTTAACTTAACTTAACATTCAAAAAGACCACCTCAAAGGGTGGTCTTAATTAATTTATCAATTAAAAGAATTTTAAATATTATCTTCTAAATCCACCAATTTGATCATAGTGAACCGCTCCAAGACCTTTAAGACCTTCTCTTACCTCTGCTGATGGGTTACCGTAAACTGTAATTCCTGTAGGTGTAGCTAGCTCCATAAAACGTCCAGCAAACTTTTCTCCAAAGTTTCCAAGGTGAGTTAGTGTTGCTGCAGAATTTTCATAACGCTCATAAATATGACAATTTGTTCCTTCTCCATTGAGATACCATTCGTAATTAAGAGCACCAGGTTCAAATTCATTTGTCGAATTAACCATTTCTGTCATAAGTGTTTTGAAGTCTTCTAATTTTCCAGAATTGATATTCATTTGGATTACCCAACTTACATTCTCAGTCATTTCTAATTCCTTGATATAGATTTGTTTAGTTGTGCCATTATACGTTTGACTTAATTCTCGTCAACTAAAGATAAACATATTGTGCAGTGTTGGCCTAAGTCATTTGTTTTATATTCTTTAAATTCTTGTTTTTGCATAACTTAAGTTCTTTTTGTTTTTGAAATTACTTGAGCAACAAAAATAGTTATGACGACAAGGCAAATCGAAATGAAACCTGATTTATCAAAATTTTTCATTCCCGTCTCTGTCTCTACTACAATTAATCCTCCAATCAGTGTTGCTGTTGCTGAACCTGTCGATCGAATAGAGTTTAGCAATCCCATAAATGTTCCTCTGTCTTCCTGACTAGGAACAGAGGAGATTAAAGTCATACATGGGATCATTCTCCCAGATACAATTGTCATAAAAAACATTCCCATTAAAACATACATTACGAGGGACATCTTTCCTGCATTTGTATAAATTAATACTGGAGCAATGGAGATGAATGCAAGAATCATATACATACGAAAAGCACCAATTTTATCTGTAAGTTTTCCAAATAATCTTGCTGTTAAAACAGTAGCTGCACCACCAAAAAAATACATATATTTAATCTCATGAGTTTTAATTCCAATAGTGCTAACAGCATAAGGAGCAAGAAAAGGAATTAAGATGAACATAGTCATCGCTGCTAGAAAGATTAATAAATAGGCTTGAAGGTAGTCTTTTTTGGTACCTATACGAATATATCTTTTTAAAATTTCTTTTGGCTTCGCACAGTTCATTTGTGGCATCATTTCGGGGAGTATTTTTAAAGCAGCTACCCAAATTAAAATTGAAAAAGAAGCGATAAAGATGAATGTCCACTGCCAACCCATATAATCGGCAATAGTTAAACCTAGGGGAACTCCTAGTACAGAGGCCACAGAGAAAGCAGACATCACAACACCTAAGGCTGTACCTCTTCTTTGAAAGGGGACAAGGTCAGTTACAATCGCCAAAACAACGGAATTTAAAATACCGCCAAAAACACCTGTAAAGATTCGAGCAGTTAATAGTAGCGGAAATGTTGGTGCTAGACCGCAAAGAAAAGTGCCGAGGATAAAACCGGCCATAATCCAGCCAAGAAGTGTACGTCTTGCAAACCGATCGGCAATTAAGCCAAATAGGATACCAGCAGCTGCTCCTGCATAATTATAACTAGAAACCAGGCCTCCAAATTGAGCTGGGCTTATTGAAAACTGTTTCATTAGAACTGGACCTAATGGCATCATTACGACAAAGTCTACAATGTGAGCGAACTGAATAGCTGCAAGAAGGAG
>JAGSHI010000214.1 GCA_023954635.1 Bacteriovoracaceae bacterium | reverse complement strand
GACCTAAGGTTACATAATTCGAGTAACTCATAGAGAACGACCCCCAAGGAGTAAAGATCATGTTTTATTGAAAACTTCTCTGGCCTATAAACACCATCCTCCCAGAGTTCTGGAGAAGAGTACTTAACTGTTTTAAAGTTTTTGGTCGTCACCGAAGCATCATCAATACAATCTTTAGCTTTAGATATTCCAAAATCATAAAGAAGTACTTCTCCATGGCTTGTAATGAAAATATTTTCTGGCTTTATATCCCTATGAAGAACAACACTATAACCATTTTTATCTGGACGATGTGCAAACTCAAGTCCCTTTGCGACTTCTTCAATTACAGATAAACAGAATGGTATACTTAAGTTACCAAACAGCTTCTCGACCTTTAACGAGTAAGCCATCTCTAAGAACTTCTTAAGATTATGACCTTTCAGGTACTCAAAAATAATATAATACTGATTATCTTCTTCAATAATTTCAGAAATACCTCGAATGTTTGGATGATTTGCTAGGCATTTAGTTATTTCGGCTTCCTGCATAAGGATTTTTTCAGCATCCTTATGACTAAAGTTTTTATTAACGACCTTAATTGCAACATCTTCACCAAGATGGTTTAACCTACGAGCAAGCCATACCTCACCGGTACCACCCGCTCCGAGTAGTTCTATAAATTCAAATTGGTTTTTTAAGATCGTACCTTTTTTCATACTTCTTTCTATTTGATTAGAGAGAAACTTCTCCCTTCCATACCTCAAGCCTATCTACAGCAACTGTAAACTTCGGGTTTTTCTTAATCGCTTTTTTCATCAACTTCATTGCCTTAACCTTTTCTCCAGATTTGTATAATTTAACAGAATCTGCATATAGGACACTTGAATCAATGACGTTATTATATGAAGTTTTTACTTCCTTAAAATTATATTTGTGAATACCTTTATAGAATATCTTTGATAGTTTCCAAACAAGTTGCTTTTGAAGTGAAAAGAAGGAAGATTCTTTCCCAGTAACTCCAGCTGAGCTATAAATTTCACCTGTCTCTGTCTTAACGATACGAAGATCAAATCTCATATCATTTCCAAATTTAAAGAAACTTCCAATCGCTAGATATGTAGCTCCGAGAAGTTTTCCTATTTCCTGTGAAGTACTTGAATCAAACGCCTTGGAGTTAGAAAGTTTTAATTCTTTCATTACTTTTTCAATTTGTGACCTTTCAACGACTTTAAATGCATTAATTTTACTTAGGTCATTTATCACCATATCAGAAAGAGCAAAACCTAAGGTTTCGTGTTTCTTATTATTAGTATTGTTATTGAAATTCATTACTGCAATTGAAACTTTACTACCGTCAACAGGGATTAACTCATTCAATTTTTGGATATGTTGATACCCTTCGATAGTTACAACATTTTTAATCTCTTTCACATCCTGAATATGAGTTTTAATGCTAGCAATATCTCTTTTAATTTCTTTTGCAATTTCATTTGTCTCTTTTGTAGTTGAAACAAGTTGTTCCATTTTCTTTTGAAAAGACGATACTGGCTTAAAAGTGCTGCCAAGTTTTCCCTTAGCTCCACCTGACATAGTGAAGAGAAAGCTTACAAGAAAAACGGGGACAGACATCATTGAGAATGAAAAACCTTTTCTTATTTTACAGCTATTAAAAACACTAAGGTAATCATCATCAGTTAACTCACTAGACTGTAGTTTTATTTTAAGGTTTTTATCTTTCTTTTTCCAAACAACACCTAGAACGAGGCTTAACAAAATAGAGCCCGCAAGTAGATGGATACTAATAGGAATTAGAGGATTAATTACATCTGCAAAGATCCCACCGATAGTGGCCAAAGGACCTGCTATCTTTATTGACTCAAGAAGAGATTGCTTAAATAGATTATTTTGATTACCGTCCAAGTCTTATTCCAAGTTAGAGGTCTACCTCTGACTTATCGGAATCATTAAGAATTAACTAAACCAAAACAATCAACTTTTATGTAATTTCGGATGGTTACACTTGATCTGAGTGAGCAAATAGGATTTTAAACTCTCCACCAAGCTCTAAAATAAAGGGTAATTGAACTTCTCTTTGCTCCATCTCCTTAAGGTTAATGATTTCATCGATAGGAACATTTATCCAATCACTGGTCATGGTAGCTTCACCAATGAGTTCTCCCTTTCTCCGTAATTCTTCTGCTGTATCGTCGGAGATAACCTTAATAGAAGTTCCATTACTAGATCCTTGATCCGTTATTGAAACAGTCTTTTCGTTCGTAAAGCTTAAAAGGCAATGTCCACTGTCTTTTGTATTTTTATAAGAGGAGATCTTTGGATGTGGAAGTTCAAGCAATAGAGTTCTTTTATTAAAGTTTTCTGATACTGAATCCATTTCATTATTATTAGTTTCCTCTCTGCTCCTACCTATAAGCAAAGAGGAATTGAATACATCAATATCGATTCGTAGATTAATGAATGCTTGATTTATATTCATATACAGATGTATCTCTGTTTCAGATGGAACACTCGCTAGCCCCTCAAAAACTGAATAGAAGTGCCGCAAGGATTTTGGACAATAAATCTGCCCACCGATTTCTTCAATCAAGTCTTGACCTGAAACTCCTTTGATTGATTCAGGGTGAATAAAAAGTTTTCTTGGATTTTTTACTTTGTGTTCTTCTTCTATAAGTAGTTCACCACCTGGTCCATATTCCTCAACATCTATAAGGCCCTCAATTACCATATTTTTCAGGTGAGAATAGAGAGTTTTAATTGGGTAACCGTCTATATCTCTCCCCATTGCGGCACTAGCAAGAGCCTGAACTTGTTTAGCATTTAACCGTCCCCATCGTTTTAGGACTTCTAGTGCGTAATCCTCTCGCCTTTTCTTTACCATTATAGACCTCAAACATTTAAATAATTCTAATTTCAATATATAATCAATTTATGAAATTTATTATAACATTTCTCTTTATATTCACTTTATATATTTTAAATCATAAGTATTTTTACTGGCCATTAGAGACTTACCAAACAGAACCAATTGTTTTTCTTATTTTAAGAATCATATTTAGTATAGTTTTGATTCTCATGATTAAGAAGCTATTCACAAAAGAAGGAAATCAAAGCATTGTTGAACAAGCAGGTTCTATTATGCAAAATATTGCTACTATTATTGCGGTCCCAACTTGTATCATCTGGATAATAATTACTCTTGTGACAGGTCACTTCCAATCAGCATTCTTTTTTCTCTATTAATTCTTTGGTGCAAATGGAAATTTACAGTCATATTTTTTACTAATATCTGTACAATAAGAACTCCATTTTTTCTTACAAGATTTTGCTTGTCCGATACAATGATGATGGAGTTGACCGAATTTT